>CAMJWJ010000132.1 GCA_946409435.1 uncultured Prevotella sp.
TCAACATCATCCCTGCCATCAAGCGTATTCAGGGTGTGGGTGACGTGCAGTCGCCAGGTTTGAAGACCTACTCTATGCGTATTTGGCTGAAGCCTGACGTGATGAAGCAGTACAACTTGATGCCGAGCGACATCAGCGGTGTACTGGCTGAGCAGAATATCGAGGCGGCTCCCGGTACTTTCGGTGAGCAGTCGGATGTGGCCTATGAGTATGCCATGCGCTATACCGGCCGTCTGAAGACTGCCGAAGAGTTCGGCAACATCATCATCTCCAGCGACGCTCACGGTCAGACGCTGAAGTTGAAGGATGTGGCACGCATCGAGCTGGGCGGCCAGCAATACTCGGTGTCGATGAAGAACAACAACCTGCCGTCTGTGCTGGGCATGGTGCAGCAGATTGCCGGCTCGAACGCCAACGAGATAGCCAAGCAGGTGAAGGCCGAACTGGAAGAGCAGGCCAAGCTGTTCCCGCCGGGCATGTACTATAAGATCAACTACGATGTCACCGAGTTCCTCTATGCATCCATCGAGGAGGTGGTGTTCACGCTGGTGTTCACGCTCATCCTGGTGTTCATCGTCATCTACGTCTTCCTGCAGGACTGGCGCTCGACGCTCATCCCGCTGATTGCCGTGCCGGTATCGCTGATTGGTACGTTCTTCTTCCTCTCAGTGTTCGGATTCTCCATCAACCTGCTGACGCTGTCGGCACTGCTGCTGGCTATTGCCATTGTGGTGGACGATGCCATCGTGGTGGTTGAGGCTGTGCATGCCAAGCTCGATCAGGGCTACAAGTCGCCATTGACAGCATCTATCGATGCCATGAGCGAGATTTCGGGTGCTATCATCTCCATTACCTTAGTGATGGCCTCGGTGTTCATCCCTGTGTCGTTTATCGGTGGTACCAGCGGTACGTTCTATCGTGAGTTCGGTGTGACGATGGCTGTGAGCATCTTTATCTCGGCTCTGAACGCCTTGACGCTGTCGCCCGCCCTCTGTGCCGTGTTCCTGAAACCACACGACAAAGAGGGTCACGAGAAGAAGATGTCGATGATTGACCGTTTCCATGCTTCATTCAATACCGCCTTCAATACTACGACGAACAAATATAAGAATGTAGTGGAAAAGCTGGTTCGCAAGCCCATCACAGCGATTGTAACGGTTCTTGTCGGTATTGCCGTACTAGTGGTCACGATGGCTACTACAAAGACTGGTCTGGTTCCCGAAGAGGATACTGGTACCATCTTCTGTACCATCTCGATGCCTCCTGCCACGTCGGTGGAGCGCACCAAGCGCATCATCAGTCAGGTTGACAGCATTCTCGGTGCTGACCCTGCCATCCAGAGCCGTGAGCAGATTCAGGGTTATAACTTCATTGCAGGTTCGGGATCCGACCAGGCCACCTTCATCATTAAGCTCAAGCCGTTCTCTGAGCGCCAGAAAGGATTCTGGTGGAAGGTCAGTGGACTGTGGCAGGGAGACGGAATCTACCGTTTCTTCCTGAACCCCTATGAGGCAAATGGTGTGCTGGCGCAGATTTATCTGAAGACCGCCCACATCAAGGATGCCCAGATTTTGGCCTTTGCTCCACCTATGATTCCTGGCTTCTCGGCCAACTCGGGTGTGTCTATCGTCATGCAGGACCGCACGGGCGGTTCGCTCGATAAGTTCTTCGGTATTGTGAAGGACTATCTTGCCGAGCTGAACAAGCGTCCTGAGTTCCAGACGGCCCAGACGTCGTACAACCCGAACTACCCGCAGTATATGCTGTATGTTGATGTGGCCAAGTGTAAGCAGTCAGGCATTTCGCCGAACACTGTGCTCACTACGTTACAAGGCTACTACGGCGGACTTTATGCCTCTAACTTCAATGCCTACGGTAAGCTATACCGTGTCATGATACAAGGCTCGCCGGAGACCCGCATGACTCCTGAGTCGCTGAACAGCATCTATGTGCGCACCCCTGGAGGCATGGCACCTGTTGAGGAGTTCTGCCGCATGGAGCGTGTCTACGGTCCGTCGAATATCAACCGTTTCAACCTGTTCACCTCTATCAATGTGACGGCCACCGTGGCCGACGGCTATTCTACCGGTGAGGCTATCAAGGCCGCTCAGGAGGTGGCTGCCGACTATCTGCCACTGGGATATACCTACGACTATTCCGGTCTGACACGTGAGGAGGCCAAGGCATCGAACACCACGGCGGTCATCTTCGTGCTGTGCTTCATCTTCATCTATCTGATCCTCTCTGCCCAGTACGAGTCGTACATCTTGCCATTGTCCGTGGTGCTCTCTGTACCTTTCGGATTGGCAGGCTGTTTCCTGTTTACGATGATGTTCGGCCACTCCAACGACATCTATATGCAGATCTCGCTCATCATGCTGATCGGTCTGTTGGCCAAGAATGCCATCCTGATTGTACAGTTCGCCCTGGAGCGCCGCCAGACGGGTATGGCCATCTCCTGGTCAGCCATCCTGGGTGCTGCAGCTCGTCTGCGTCCTATCCTGATGACGTCGCTGGCTATGGTCATTGGTCTGCTGCCTATGATGTTCGCTTCGGGTGTAGGCAAGAATGGTAACCAGACACTGGGTGCCGCTGCTGTAGGCGGTATGCTCATTGGTACGTTGTGCCAGATTCTGATAGTGCCTAGTCTGTTTGTCATCTTCCAGTCGCTGCAAGAGCGTATCAGCCCCATGAAGTTTGAGGGTGAAGACGAGAATCCCGACGTGGCTACCGAGATAGCTCAGTATGCTCATCGTCCTGTTGACTACGAGTTGGAGAAATAGAAAGCCCACCCAAGCCCTTCCAAAGGGAGGGTGTTTAGAATGATAATTGATGATAAAACAAAATATGAAAAAGATAATCAGTCGTATAACTAATCATAAGCCCCTCCCTTGGGGAGGGGTGGGGGTAGGCTTGTTGCTGTTGTGCCTCACCAGTTGCGGCGTATATAATAAGTACGAGCGCCCTGACGTCAACACGCAAGGTCTGGTGCGCGATGCTGTGAACGACCGCGACACGCTGGTCGTGCAGGACACTGCCTCGTTTGGCAACCTGCCGTGGCGTGAGGTGTTCACCGATCCGCAGCTTCAGTCGCTCATCGAGCAGGGACTGCAGAAGAATGCCAACCTGCAGAATGCTGTGCTGACAGTGCAGATGTATGAGACGATGCTGAAGGCAGCGCGCCTGGCCTTCCTGCCTGCCGTTACATTGGGTGGTACGTCACCCATGGGAACCATCGCCACCACCTATACCGACCCGTCGGTGACCACCAAGTCGTACTCCATACCCGTGACAGCCTCATGGACGCTGGACCTCTTTGGTAATATCCTGTCGCAGAAGCGCTCCACGCAGATGAAGCTCCTTGGCATGAAGGACTACCAGATGGCTGTCCGTGCCCAAGTGGTCAGCGGCATTGCCAACTGCTATTACACGTTGCTCATGCTCGACCGTCAGCTGGAGATTGTGACCGAGATGTCTAAGATGTCCAAGGAGACTTGGGAGATGATGAAGATGCAGTACAAGTTGGGACGTATGCGTTCCACCAGTGTGCAGAGTGCTGAGGCTGCCTACCTGTCTACTCAGACTCAGGCAAATGACTTCCGCCGCCAGATTCGTGCAACGGAGAATGCCCTCTCGCTGCTCATCGGACAGCAGGGCCAGTATATTCCTCGCTCCACGTTAGAGGCTCAGTCGCTGCCTTCCCACTTCACAACTGGTGTCGGTGTGGCCTTGCTGAAGAACCGCCCTGACGTTCACAATGCTGAGATGCAGTTGGCTGCCTGTTTCCATGATGTCCAGACGGCTCGCTCGCAGTTCTATCCGAACGTTACAGTAGGTGCCTCTGCAGCATTCTCTAACGGAAATGGTGCGCTGAATCCAGGCAAGTGGCTCACCACGCTGTTTGGAAGTCTGACGCAACCTATCTTCATGCGTGGTGCGCTGACGGCCAACCTCAAGGTGACCCAGCTTCAGTACGAGCAGGCTTACAATACATGGCAGAATGCTATACTTCAGGCTGGCAACGAGGTGTCGAACGCTCTCGTCAACTATAACGGCTACGATGCCAATTCCAAGCTTGAGGAACAGCGCGTGGCCGTGCTGAAACAGAATGTTGAAGACACCAAGCTGCTCTATCAGAGCAAAGGTGGCAGCTATCTGGAGGTGTTGACGGCCCAGACGCAGCTGCTGTCTGCCCAGCTCTCGAAGATTACCGACGACTTCAACAAGATGCAGTCCGTTGTCAGCCTCTACACAGCCCTCGGCGGTGGCGGCAAGTAAGTTACAAATAAAAATCAAGAATATGAGCGACATTAGTCCCAAAGCCGAAATCAGCCCCAAGGCAAAAATCGGCAATAACTGTAAGATATTTCCTTTTGTCTACATCGAAGACGACGTAGAGATTGGTGACGGGTGTATCATCTTCCCATTTGTCAGCATCATGAGCGGTACCCGTATGGGCTGCAAGAACAAGATACATCAGGGCAGCGTCATCGGTGCACTGCCCCAGGACTTTGAGTTCCGTGGCGAGAAGTCTGAGTGTATCATCGGCGACAACAACATCATCCGCGAGAACGTAGTCATTAACCGTGCCACTCATCGTGGCTGCCAGACCGTGCTGGGCAACGACAACGTGCTCATGGAAGGTGCTCACATCTCGCACGACACGAAGGTTGGCAACCGCTGCGTGTTTGGATACGGTACGAAGATTGCTGGCGACTGCACCATCGAGGATGGTGTCATCTTCTCGTCCAGCGTCATCGAGAATGCGAAGACGCGTGTGGGCAGCGGAGCCATGATTCAGGCCGGCACCACCTTCTCGAAGGATGTGCCCCCGTACATTATCTGTACCAAGCTGGTGGAGTATGGCGGTGTCAATCTGCAGGTAGCCCGTCAGCATGGCGTTGACGAGAAGACGCTCAAGCACATTGCTAACGCTTACCGTTTGGTGTTCCACGGCAAGACGGCTCTCTTCGATGCTGTCAACCAGATTGAGCAGCAGGTGCCCGACGGTCCCTTCATCCGCCATATCATCGAGTTCCTGCGTGCCACGCAGATAGGTATCATCACCAAGATGTAAGATGTGATTAGCTGGTGAGAAGGCTTCTCATTCCCGTGAGAGGCCTTCTCATTTTCATGAGTGGCCTTCTCACGACTGTTTGACAATTGTCAAGCGAATGTTTAGTGTAGGTGAGGGTTCTGTCCTCACCCGAACCGACGCTCATCAGCCCCACCAGTCCGATGAATGCGCAAAAGACGTTGTCACTCGCACGTAAAGGATGACGCAACACCGTAGTTGGGGAGGAATTCTTATTTCTTGTTTTCCTTGTTTTCCCAGTCTCTTACCCGTTTTTCGTATTGCTCAATCTTGTCCTGATAGTACTTGCGCAGGTCGGTCCAGCGGTAGTAAGGATACTGCGTGGTAGGCACGGGCAGCGACATCTCGCGCTCGTTGAGCAACGCTTTTACCAGGATGTCGTCCTGCTTGCCCGAAGTCTTTTGGGGTCTGTAGAACACCAGCTGTACATTGCAGCCCATGGGGAAGATGTCGTAGTTGCGCCACACGGCATCCAGTTGTTCAACGTCGTCGACGACGGCTCCGCAATTGCCTAACTCCAGCAGACAGGCTAAGGGCATGACGCATACCTCGTGACCAAAGCGCAGCACGGCAGCCTTCTGGCTGGTGGTGTCAGCCACGTGGATGATGTCTTTCAGCAGGTTAAGCTGGCTGAACGGTTGGTCACTTTTTCCGTCCAGTGGTGCAGGCCCGTAGTCGTAGTACCATCCAACATTTCGTATGCGCCACAGCTGATAGAGTTCTTCATCAGTATAGTAAGGATAGAGATTGAGTCCCAGCTCGTGGCTTTGCATGTTGCTCACCACGTCGAACAGCATGTCCATCAGCGCATCACCGCCGATGCTGTCCTTAGCCAGCTGCGGATTGCTAAATACCATGTTGGTAAATCTCTCCGTGTCTATCATGTTCAAGCACTTCTTTGTGAACTCACGGCGTAGTCCGCGAGTCTTCTTCCGCAACTCTTTCAGATAGGGCGTAGAGGGCTGGTTGAGGTAGTACTGCAGCGACTCACTCACGTCGTTGTGCCAACGGATGGAAGGATTGGCGGCTGCCAGTTCCTCACACTCGGCCTCCATGGAGAGAATACAGCGGATGACGACCGTAGAACGCGCATCAACAGGCAGTCCGGGTGACTTGAATATCTCGGGGAAGTGCTCGACCATGCGTCGCCCGATGCCGTGGTGCTGTCGTTCGCCCACCGTTGTCAGCTCGCCCAGCCGTTTGATGCTGGTGCCGTAGACGGCCTCCACCTGGCGCATCATCTCCTTGCCTTCGCTGGTCAGAATGTTCAACGAGTCGGCCTTGCGCAGAATGCGGAGCGGATGGGTGTAGCTGCTCTCGTTGATCAGCCACCGGGAGCCATGCCGGCCGTAGTGATTCATCAGATAGGGCTCGTAGCCTGCCGGGGTAGGGGTGAGCGCCTTGGTGGCTGGGTGGTTGTCGTAGTCAATATAATTGCTGGCAGAGAGGAATCTGTTGGCCTTGATCTCTTCGCGGGCTGTCTGAGCGCTGCCAGTGAGCATGAATAGCGTCAGTAGCAGCGTGGTGGTGAGTTCTTTCATCGTTTTTTTTGCTAGTGTTGTTATGTTGTTTTGTTGTCATGTCGTTTGCGTGACTGCAAAGATAATGCTTTTCGCTGACATGGCCAACAAAAAAGTGTTTTTTGGAAGATTTTGATTAGATTAACTATCAAAATCGTGTGTTGTTCTCGCTTATTCGTGTCTTTGGCTGTGGCCGAAGGTACTCATGTTCGGAAAATTGCAAATTTATTTGCATTTTCACTCACTTATTCGTACCTTTGCACGAAAATTCGTAAATAATAAATAACAATGATGACAGCTAACGAGATTCGTGAATCGTTCAAGAAGTTTTTCGAGCAGAAACAGCACGCTATAGTGCCCTCTGCACCGATGGTGATCAAGGATGACCCCACGCTGATGTTCACCAATGCAGGCATGAACCAGTGGAAGG
>CAMJWJ010000133.1 GCA_946409435.1 uncultured Prevotella sp.
GTTCATCAGACAAAACGGGAGTCAAAATGAAAACGGTTTCGTATTGATTCATAATACTTTAAATTAAAAAAATAGTTGTTTTTGCAATTTGCGGGTGCAAAGGTACTACTTTTACGCCACATTCTGCGGCATCATCAACGTTTTTTACTATTTCTTTAGTGTTATTTAACTTTTCAACGCGAGCCGTGGCGCTGGCGTACAGCCTCGTACATGAGGATGGCGGCAGAGACGCTGACGTTCAGCGAGTCGGCACAGCCAAGCATGGGGATGCGGATATGGGCATCGGCAGCGCGGCGCCACTGGTCGGTGAGTCCTGTGGCCTCGGTACCCATGACGATAGCCGTGGCGCGACACATGTCTATGTCGTAGTACAGGCTACTGTCCTGCAGCTGTGCGGTAAGTATCTGGATGCCACGTTCCTTCAGGTAGCTGATGCAGTCGGCCGACGTGCAGGCGACACAGGGCACACTGAAGAAGGCGCCCGTAGAGGAGCGGATAAGGTTGGGATTGTAGAGGTCGGTCAAGGGGTCGCATACGATGACGGCATCGGCACCGGCTGCATCGGCCGAACGTAGCACGGCCCCTAGGTTGCCGGGCTTCTCGACACGTTCGAGCACCACCACCAAGGGGCAGTCGGACAGCGTCAGCATGTCGAGCGTGCGCTCCCTGACCTTCACTTCGGCTATGACACCCTCTGTGCCGCCACGGTAGGCTAACTTGTCGTAGACGGCCGGTGAGACGTCGACCACCCTGCCCTGCCCCTGCCAGCTGCCGCCGAAAATCTCGGGACAGCAGAACACGGTATCCACCTCGTAGCCGTTGGCTATGCACCGCTCCAGTTCTCGTCGTCCCTCTACGACGAACAGCCCGTGCTTCTTCCGTTCCGAGGACTTCTGCTGCAGCGTCTGCAACAGCCTCACCTTTGGGTTTTGCATGCTCGTTATCAACTCCGCCATAACTATGAACTATGAACTGTGAACTATGAACTAAGAACTGTGAACTATGAACTATGAACTATGAACCGCCCTACAACTCCTCACACTCCTTCAGCCAGAGAGCCGAGCAGGCATCGCTGGGCATGCGCCAGTCGCCCCGTGGCGACAGCGAGATGCTGCCCACCTTGGGGCCGTCGGGCAGACAGGAGCGCTTGAACTGCTGGGCGAAGAAGCGGCGGCAGAAGACGGTGAGCCACTTCTTCAGGGTGTCGTGGTCGTAGGCATCGCCGAAGGCCTGACGTGCCAGCAGGAATATCTTGGCAGGTCGGAATCCGCAGCGCAACATATAATATAGGAAGAAGTCGTGCAGCTCGTAGGGGCCTACCAGGTCTTCCGTCTTCTGCTGGATGTTACCCTTCTCGTCGGCAGGTGTCAGCTCGGGCGATATGGGTGTGTTGACGATGTCAATCAGCGTGTCGCGCTCGGCAGCCGACTTGGGCAGCAGGGCGATATAGCGTATCAGATACTGCACCAGCGTCTTCGGCACACCGGCGTTCAGCCCGTACATCGACATGTGGTCGCCGTTATAGGTCGCCCACCCTAAGGCCAGCTCCGACAGGTCGCCAGTGCCAATGACCAATGCGTTGAGCTTGTTGGAGAGGTCCATCAGTATCTGCGTACGCTCTCTGGCCTGCGAGTTCTCGTAGGTGACATCGTGCTTCTGCGGGTCATGGCCAATGTCCTCGAAATGCTGCCTGACGGCTTTGGCTATCGACACTTCCATCTGCGAGATGCCGAGTGCCTGCATGAGCGACGTGGCGTTGTCGTGTGTACGGTCGGTGGTGCCAAAGCCTGGCATGGTGATGCCTACGATGCCCTTCCGGTCGTAGCCTAACATGTCGAACGTGCGTACGCAGACCAGCAGGGCCAGCGTGGAGTCCAGTCCGCCGCTGATGCCCAGCACGACGTGCTGGCAGTTGGTATGCACCAGCCGCTTGGCCAGTGCCGCCGACTGGATGTTCAGGATTTCCTCGCAAGTGTCGGTCATCTCGGTATCTTTGGGTATGAAGGGGTGCGGGTCGATGGTGCGTTCCAGCTTGAAGTCACCGATTCCCTCGGCAGCCTTGGCATTGATGACGACGGCATGGGCATGGCGCTGCGCATTGATGAACGTTGAGTTGCTGAAACGGTCGGTACGCAGCTGCTCAACGTCGACCTGGGCGGTCTGCATCTGCGGTTGCAGCGAGAATCGTTCGCCCTCGGCCAGCAGCCGCCCGTTCTCGAATATCATAGCATTGCCGCCATATACCAAATCCTGCGTCGACTCGCCGAAACCGCTCGACGCATAGACGTAGGCGCTTATGGTACGTGCACTCTGCTGGGCCACCAACGAGCGCAGGTAGCGGTGTTTGCCCGCCAGCTCATTGCTGGCCGAGCAGTTCAGTATAATCTCGGCACCGGCCATTGTCAGGTTGTTGCTGGGGGGGATGGGAGCCCATACATCCTCGCATATCTCAACACCGAACTTCACGCCGTCGCCCGTCCTGAAGACTTTGGGTTCGGCAGACAGCATGACGGGCGAGCCTGCCAGATAGATTTCGGTAGGATTCAGGTCTTGCGACGATGCAAACCATCGTTTCTCGTAGAACTCGTTGTAGTTGGGCAGATAAGTCTTGGGTATGATGCCCAGCAGCATCCCGCCCTGAATGACGGCGGCACAGTTGAGCAGCAGTCCGCCAGCCTGTACGGGCAGTCCCACGACGACGATAACGTCCATTTTGCGGGTAAAGTTGAGCAGATCGATGAGTCCTTCTTCAGCTTTGTTGATGAGCAGGGCCTCCTTGAACAGGTCCTGACAGGTATAGCCCGTCAGGCACAGCTCCGGCAGACAGAGTATTTCGACGCCCTCGCCTTCAGCCATGGCGATGATTTTCTCAATCTCCTGGACATTGAATGCCACGTCAGCAACCTTTACGGCAGGAATGGCTGCCGCCACCTTCACGAATCCGTATTTCATATCTTTAATATTTGAAATTCTTCACTCTTCATTCTTCATTCTTCACTCTTCATTCTTCACTCTTCATTCTTCACTCTTCATTTTCATGGGATCAGCAGCGACGAGTCGCCATAGCTCAGGAATCGGAAGTCGTGAGCCAGCGCATAGTCGTAGATGCGGTGCCAGTCGCCCCTGACGAAGGCACTCACCAGCAGCAGCAACGTCGACTGTGGCTGGTGGAAGTTCGTGATGAGCATTTTCACTATCTTGTAGTCATAGCCTGGCGCGATGATGATCTGCGTCGACGAGTGGAGCACCGTCAGGCCATTTCTGTCGAGCCAGTCGAGCAGCGCCTGTAAGGCACGTTGCGCGCTTGGTGTGGCACCACATTCCTCATTCGTCATTTCTGACTTATCATTTACCTTAGTGTCGTACGGCTCCCACTGGCTGACGTGCAGCTGTTCCTCGGTGATGTCTGGGTTCTTCAGTACTTTCAGCCCCATGTAGTAGAGGCTCTCCAGCGTCCTGACGCTGGTGGTGCCTACGGCAATGGCCTCGCCGCCGTGGGCCAGCAGGCGCTCGATGGTGCGGCGGTGCACCGCTATATACTCCGTGTGCATAGCATGGTCGCCGATGGTGGCACTCTTCACGGGCTTGAAAGTTCCCGCGCCGACATGCAGGGTCACCTCCTCGCGTTCTATGCCGTGGGCATCGACGTCGCTCAGCACGCGTTCCGTAAAGTGCAAACCGGCCGTTGGTGCTGCCACGCTACCCTTGATCTTCGAGTACACCGTCTGGTAGGTCGTCTTGTCGCTCTCCTCCGTCTTACGGTTCAGGTACGGGGGGATGGGCAGCTCGCCTAACAGGTCGATGACCTCGGCAAAGGACATCGGACTGTGGGATTCGTCCACCGACCACTGAAAGTCGATAAGCTGGCTGGTGCCGTGCTCGCCCTGCCGTGTGGCCGTCAGCGTCAGCGGGCCGTGGCTGATGGTCAGCGGGCCGTCCTTCCACTTCTTCTGGTTGCCTACCAGACAGAGCCACGAGCATTGCCCCGTGGTCTGGAACATCTGTTCGTAGTCGGCCGGCGCAAAGGGTTCCAGCAGGAATATCTCGATCAGCGCACCGTCCTTCCATCCGCCGCCCTCTGTGGGCAGCCGCTTGCGGAAGTGCAGCCGGGCCTGGATCACCTTCGTGTTGTTCATCACCATCAATGCCCCCTTGGGCAGGTAGTCCGTCAGCCTGTAGAACACGTCCTCGCTGATGTCGCCATGACGGTACACCAGCAGCTTGGAGTGGTCGCGCTGGGCTATCGGGAACTTGGCTATGCGCTCGTCGGGCAGCTCATAGCTATAGTCGCTTATCTGTATCTCTTTCGTTGTCATTGTCACGGCAAAGGTACACATATTATACGAATCCACCAAGTTTATCGCTGATAAAATGACACTTTCGGTGAAAGAAAGCACGAATATTGCCGGCAGCGTGACCACGGCGTGACCGTCGGCAGCAGAAAAAGCAGACGCCAACGGGCCGTTTGCAAACGTTAACGTGCTAAATAACGTAAAATTGATACACATTCAAAAAATATTCACTAACTTTGCAGCACTATTAAAAACAAACTATCATTTCAATAATTAAAAAATTATGTTGAAACCACTAAACAAACACTTCGCTCCTAAGAGCGTCATGCCTGAAAAGGTGATTCAGTTCGGTGAGGGTAACTTCCTCCGTGCATTCGTAGATTGGATCATCTGGAACATGGACCAGAAGACCAATTTCAACGGTTCAGTAGTCGTCGTACAGCCTATCGACAAAGGTATGGTCGAGTGGCTCAACGGTCAGGACTGCCTGTACCACGTCAACCTGCAGGGCCGCGAGAACGGCAAGCCCGTCAACACGCTGGAGCGCATCGACGTCATCAGCCGTGCGCTGAACCCCTACTCTCAGAACGATGCCTTCATGGCACTGGCCGACCAGCCCGAGATTCGCTTCGTCATCTCGAACACCACCGAGGCCGGTATTGCTTTCGACCCCGCCTGCAAGCTTGACGACAAACCCGCCAGCAGCTATCCCGGCAAGCTGGTGCAGCTGCTCTATCGCCGCTGGCAGACCTTCGAGGGCGACCCCACGAAGGGACTCATCATCTTCCCCTGCGAGCTGATCTTCCTCAACGGCCACGTGCTGAAGGACTGCATCAACAAGTACATCGATCTGTGGCAGCTGCCCGCCGACTTCAAGAAGTGGTTCGATGAGTGCTGCGGCGTCTACGCTACGCTGGTCGACCGCATCGTGCCGGGCTTCCCCCGCAAGGAGATTGCCCAGATTCAGGAGAAGGTAGGCTATCGCGACAACCTCGTCGTTCAGGCCGAGAACTTCCACCTCTGGGTCATCGAGGCCCCGAAGGAGGTCGCCAAGGAGTTCCCCGCCGACAAGGCCGGACTGCACGTGCTGTTCGTTCCCTCCGAGGAGCCTTACCACAAGCGTAAGGTCACGCTGCTCAACGGCCCGCACACCGTGCTGTCGCCCGTGGCATTCCTCAGCGGCGTGAACATCGTGCGCGATGCTTGCAACCACGAGGTCATCTCGAAGTACATCCACAAGGTACAGTTCGACGAGCTGATGCAGACCCTCGACCTGCCGATGGAGGAGCTGGAGAAGTTTGCCGGTGACGTGCTGGAGCGCTTCGACAACCCGTTCGTCGACCACCAGGTGACGAGCATCATGCTCAACTCCTTCCCGAAGTTCCAGGCTCGCGACCTGCCCGGCGTGAAGACCTATCTCGAGCGCAAGGGCGAGCTGCCTAAGGGTCTCGTCTTCGGTCTGGCAGCCATCATCACCTACTACAAGGGTGGCAAGCGTGCCGACGGCGTGGAAATCGTGCCCAACGACGACCAGAAGATTATGGACCTGCTCAAGGAGCTGTGGGCTACCGGCGACACGAAGAAGGTGACCGACGGCGTGCTCGGTGCAGAGTTCATCTGGCAGGAGGACCTCAACAAGGTGAAGGGTCTCAACCAGATGGTCAAGCAGTTCCTCGACCTCATCCAGGACAAGGGCATGCTCGAGGCCGTCAAGACTATCCTGTAAGACTGGTCAAGGAAACCGAGAAGGTTTGTTCGACGACGTCGACTCAACCAACGACTGGCAGTACCCAATGAGTACTGCCAGTCGTCTTTTTGTTAACGGCCCACCAGCCTGACAATTGATTCAGCGTTCGCATGGATGTAAAGGACCACGGATTGCGGATTGATTTTACGAACACGAATCTAACGAAGGTTTCGCTCGACGAAGTCAATGAAACGATTTTTATTTTCGAACACGGATTTCACGGATTTCACGGATTGATTTTCTTCTGTGGATAAAAAACAATTCGTTGTAGTAAAAAAAATCCGTTCCATCCGTTTAATCCGTGGTCGTTTAAAAAATAATCCGTGGTCGTTTAAAAAATAATCCGTGGTCTTTTAAAAAAAATCCGTGTCATCCGTGCAATCTGTTGTTTGTTTTGTCAGACAACTATAACAACTCAGACAACATTTTGTTTACCTTCAATCTCTAAAATTCTCTGCGTTCTCCATTTCATGATAATATATGTTGTCCTCGTTGTCCTTGTTGTCTGATTTAATATTCCATACCATCTGTGGTTTAAATTTTAATTCGTGCAATTCGTGTTCGTTTTCTTTGGTTGGCCGTGGTGTCGTGTTAGAGACAATTTATTCTCTAATTCTTGATGACACATGTTGTCCTTGGCCACGGACTCTCACGGACTAATATTCTCTAATTCTCCAATTCTTGATAATAAAGAAGATAATTCGTGCCATTCGTGCAATTCGTGTTCGTTTTGTCAGACAACTAAAACAACTCAGACAACATTTAGCTTACCTTTAAGCTCTAAAATTATCTTTGTTTTCCATTTCGTGACTATATATGTTGTCCTCGTTGTCCTTGTTGTCTGATTCATTATTCCATACCACCCGTTGTTTTGTCAGACAACTAAAACAACTCAGACAACATTTTGCTTAACTTTAATCTCTAAAATTCGGGTCACTTGCAAAACCCTGTGTTGAAAAATTAGTTTAATTGCTTATTTCTCGCC
>CAMJWJ010000134.1 GCA_946409435.1 uncultured Prevotella sp.
CTCTGGTTTATATAACGCGCCATCCAGCTCTTTATTGTGCTGGATGTAATTCATTCCTACAGCAAATATCTTCATCGTCGTAGCTTTTTACCCTGCAAAGGTAATGGAAAACGAGCAAAACACCAAGGAAAAAGGAGAAAAATAAAATGTCCACTCAGTGCCAAGAAAAAAAACACTACGCCAAAGTCAGGGAAAGATGGCTCACGGAGCAGGGAAGCGAGTTTTTTGTATTGACATTTGGTAGTTTGCTGCTTTTTTCGTAATTTCGCAGCCAGATAGCGACAGCCACAGCGCTGCGCAGACTGATGATGATGGAGTTTCAAACGAAAATAGAGATAGGCAAGGCAGACTTCGAACTACAGCCCTGCCGCGAACTGCTGCTCGTCGGGTCGTGCTTTGCCGGCGAGATAGGCCAGCGCTTTAAGGACAATGGTTTCCCTGCCACGGTGAATCCCTACGGCACGATGTACAACCCGGCAAGCATCCTGCACACCGTGGAGCGGATGCTGAGCGAGCATACCGATGCCATGCCGCATTACGTGTTCCTGACGCTGGGCACCAACCACGTCTACCGGCTGAAGGAGACGGGCGTGATAGTAGACAACTGCGAGAAACGTCCCGCAGCGCTGTTCCAAGAAGAACTGCTGAGCGTCGACGAGTGTGCTGACTATCTGAGCAAGGCCATCAACCTGCTGGCGAGCCGCTGTCCAGAGGTGCAGGTGGTCGTGACGGTCAGCCCCATCCGCTACCGTAAGTACGGCTACCACGAGAGCCAGCTGTCGAAGGCCACCCTGCTGCTGGCTGCCGACCAGGTCGTCGCCAAGTCGCAAGAGCATATCCACGTTGTCTACTTTCCTGCCTACGAAATCCTGATGGACGAGTTGCGCGACTACCGTTTCTACGCCTCAGACATGCTGCACCCCTCGGAACAGGCTGCTGACTATGTGTGGGAGCGGCTGACGGACTGGTGTTTCAGCAGTCAGTCGAAAGCCTACATGGACGAGTGGCGCCCCATTCACGCTGCCTTGCAGCACCGGCCCTTCCACCCAGAGTCTGAGGAGTATCAGCGATTCATGGAGCAGACGCAGGCGCGCCTCCATGCATTTCAAGAGAAGTACAAAGTGCGGTAGCAAGAGAAACGTTATGCATTATGTATGGTATGCATTATGTTTGGTATGCATTATGTATGGCATGCATTTTACATAAGCATAACGCATAACCTATTAGCTCCTGCTGACTTGCAGTCCCTTCTTCGACAGCGTCATGTCGACAAATCGGGCATTGGCGTTAGGCTGGTGGGCATTCAGCGTCTGCTTGATGCGGGCAGCAGCCTCGGGATCCTTGGCTACCATGTAGAGGTAGCCGCCACCGCCGGCACCGGGCAGCTTGTAGCCTAAGCAATAGTCGTCGACGAGCGACGTGATACGCTGGACGCCGTCGGGATTGGTGCCGCTGTCGATGAGTTGGTTCTGCTGCCAAGTCTTACCCACCAGCTGGCCCAAGGCACGGAAGTCCTGTCGCTGGATGGCTTCGTACATGTCCATGGCATGGGCCTTCATAGCCCGCAGCTGGCGTATCTCACCCCCGTGGTTGAGGAACATGCGGCGCACAATCTCGGCAAGGATGGTCTTGGCCGTGCGCGTGATACCTGTATAATATAATAGGTGACACGGAGCATACTCGGCCTGGGTGTAGAGGTCGTCGGGCAACCAGCGAACCGACGGATTCTGGGCAAAGCCACGCTCTGTCTGCAGCAGCTTGGCACCGCCGAGCACCCCACCGAACTGGTCCTGCCAGCCGCCACCGGTGGTAAGGAGCTGTTCCAGCACAAGGGTGCGATGGCCTATCTCGTTCTTGTCCCACGCCAACGAACAGAAGTCACTCAGTGCACCAAGCACCGTGGCAGCCAGAATGCTGCTTGTTCCCAAGCCGCTGCCTGCCGGTATAGCCGATAGCAGCGTCAGCTCGATGCCGCCGCCAAAGGCCTCCAACTGCTGGCGAAGCGACGGGTAGTGCTCCTGCGAGAACTGCGGCAGGAAACCCGCCAAGGCCAGGGCAGCCTTGGGGATGGAGAACGGCGAACCAACCTTGTTATACTGAGCCAGCTGCTCGTAGGTCTCGATGACCTCCATAGCCCCCAAGTCAATGCTTCGCAGCACCACATGAGGTTCACGGCAGGGCTTGACGTAGGTCTGCAGGGGTGGCTGTCCGTTCAGCTCAATAGCGATGTTGACCACTGCCCCACCCTCCATCAGACAGTAGGGAGGCGTGTCCGTCCACCCGCCGGCAAGGTCGATGCGCACAGGTGAACGCCCCCATACAATCTGGTCGCTCTGAACGGCCATGTGCGGCGTGGCCTGTAGCGTGACATGCTCGGTAGTGCCTGTCACAAGACCTTGACGAAGCAAGGCAAAGGCCTGCTGGCTGTCACCACGGAACATGGCATCGTGGATGCGCGTCATGAGCGGCGCACTGTCGCTGAGCGGCTCGGGCATGGGCAGATGCATGGCGCGAAACTCACGGCAGGCATCGTCGAGGTCGAGCTGGTAGAACACGCTGTGCTGCCAGTTGCTGGCCAGCGCAGGCCAGTTTTGACGGCGGAAGTCACGACGCTGGGAGAACAGCCGCCGCAGGTTGGCACGCTCGGCCAGCTCATTGCTGTTGACGGCCTCATCGATGCGATAGCGGCGCACCTCGTAGTCGCTGTCGCCTACAGGCACGACATCGATACACTCACCAGGTTCCAGACGGACATCCCAGTCGTTCTCAGGCACACCGGTCACGACGTTGTCGTGGGTTAGCGTCCAGTGCTCACCGATGTAGCTATTCTCTACCCAGATGTTATAGTTCTCCTCGGTGAAGCGATAGTGCGTAATGGCATTCTGAATGAAGATGCTGGGGTGCGGCTTGCGGTCGTTATGCATGATGTCGCGCTGGTCGTTGACAATGTTCTGGATGGCCAACGTCGAGGATATCATTTCGCGCGAGGTGCCAAAATGGTAGAACTCGCCACCTGGCAGCGGTACGATGGCCACACTGAGCTGGCGCAATTCGGCATCGTCGATGGTGGGATGGGTGCCAAGGGCACATCCAAACTCGCTGTACAGGTCGTACTCCTTCAGTGCGCAGCCGTCTTGTGGCAAAGTAGAGGTGCTGCGCTTGGCAAGCAGTTCGACGGCACGCTCGCTGAGCATCCAGATGCCGATGTCGGTCAGGTAGAAGTGGTCGTGAAGCAGGTTACTCAGCTGCTCCGTGGTGGGTTTCTGAAGCATCTGCTTCAATACCCCGGGCGTGCGGCGATCACTGACGAAGACACCGTGGTTGCGGGCTACCGAAGCATCGAGCCACAACCCGTAGCACACCACGTCGGCATCGGGTATGGTGCCGATACGCTCGGCAGCACGGATATACACGTCACCACTGACTACCATCGTGGTCAGCCGGCGGGGAGCCTGCTCCATCATGCGCTCATAGAGCGGCAGCTGCAGGTCGAGCAGCGTCTGCGACAGCCGCTGGCCACGCTCCCAGCGAAATACGGGGACAGGCGTCAGTATCTTGCCACTGGGGGCATAGGCTGGCAGCCGACGACTCTGTCCGCCGGCATGGAGCACGATACAACGCTCGCCGTTCAGCCACTCACTGGCTTGTTGCAGCAGCCAAACCGTACCGCCACCCGACCCTAAGCGATGACCTATAGGGTCGCAAGAACAGAAAAATTCGTCACGCGACAGTCCCGTCACGTCGTGGAAACAATCAACGAGGTTGGGAGGAAGAGAAAGCAACTTTTTCATTTATCCAAGATTTATCCAAAGAAGACACGCCTTCTTCTATCTTAAAGCATGTTATTTACTGCTGTCCAGGAGTCACAGACGACTGGCGGCGACGACGGTATGCCGTCCATCCAAGTAGCAGCAAGACAGCCAGCAGCGCCACATAGGCTGCATAGGCCACCCGCTCGGTCTGCTCAACACTCTTGGGGAAGAAGCTCAGCACGACTTCATGCTTGCCGGGCTTCACCTGCAAGGCTCGCAGTACGTAGTCGACACGCCCCAGCTCCTGCTCAACGCCGTCGACGGTGACAGTCCATCCAGGATAGTAGATCTCGGAGAACACGACAATGCCACCCTTGCCTGTCTCTACCTCGTAAGTCAGTTTATTGGGTTCATAAGCCTTGATGGTCACACGGCTAAGGGTATCTTGCACTACAGCCTGCCCCAGCTGTGCCTCGAAACGGCGGTCAGCAACTGCCTCGTGCCGCAGGGACAACTGGCCCAGCATGTCCAACTCCTGATTGGCGTTGTCAACGTAGTGAACCTTGTCGACAAGCCAGGCGTTGCCATACGTATAGGGATTCTCCAGCGGGACACTCTGACCGTTCTGCAACGGCAGAATGAAGTACTTGGTGTTCAGCATGTTAAGTATAGGATAGATGGAGTCGCCCTTCACCTGCGTCATGTCGCCGGCAGCCATGCTGACTGCACTCATCACGCCATTCATCTCCTTATCAATATAGGCATCTATCAGTTCCTGGTAGCGACGCAGCTTGGCAGCATGGTAGCCTCCGATGCTCTTCAGATAATACGATGTCTCGTTCTCGTTGAATGTCGACGTGGCCAGATTCAGCACACGGTAGTCCAGCGACTGGTCCTGCAGGATATGCTCAACGGCAGGGGTCTTGGCAATGGGGGCTTCACGAACACTCTGCGACACGAACATGCCATCGTTCAGGTAGCGCTTGTTTACCTGCCACATGTCAACCAGACAGAGCAGCGTCACAGCCACCGTAGCCCACTCAGCCTTCAGCTTGCCATAACGGTAGAGCAGCATCAGCACCGCACCGACGACGATGATCCAGAACGAACGCCAGCAGTCAGCCGTGAAGACGGCGACACGCATCTCGGTCAGGTTCTGCGTCAGCGGAGCAATGTATTCGGAAGGCAGTTGGCTCAGCGCCTTCATTTCGTTGTAGCTGATAAAGTCGGAGAAGAACACCTTGGGCATCAGAGCAAACAACAGGCAAACACCTCCTGTAAGCACAAAGGAGACAATGAGTGACGTCTGGGGATTAAGGAACTTACTGCCACCGGCATGCTGTTCACGGCTCTTCTGCAACCATTCCTTCAGCGCCATCATGGCCAGCAAGGGGATGGTGAACTCTGCAATGACCAAGATTGAAGCCACCGTACGGAACTTGGAGTACATGGGGATGTAGTCGATGAAGAAATCGGTCAGCGGCATGAAATTACGTCCCCACGACAACAGCACCGAGAGGATGGTGACTGCCAGCAAGGCCCACTTCATAGGTCCCTTCACGATCAGCAGCCCTAACACAAAGAGCATCAGCACAAAGGCTCCTACATAGACAGGGCCCGCCGTCATGGGCTGGTTGCCCCAGTACTGGCCCAACTGCTGGTAGATGCTCATGAACTGGTAGTCAGCCTTGGCCATCGCCGTCTTGCTGTCGGCCAGCGACACCGTTGCACCACCTTTGGTATTCGGAACGAGCAGCGTCCATGTCTCGTCCAAACCGTAGCTCCACTGGGTGATGTAGTCACGATCCAAACCGGAAGACGACTGATTGGCACTGTTAGCCTTCACCAGCTCACTCTTCCCACGCATCGACTCCTGGCCGTACTGCCATGTGTGATACAGGTTCGAGAGGTTCAACGCAACACCGATGGCTGCACCGGCCAAGCATGCCGCCGTGGCTTTCAGCAGGTGCTGGTAGCGCTTCTGCCGTAAAGCCTCGATGACAAAGGCGATGACCATCGCCAAGATGACGAAGAGGTAATAATAGGTCATCTGCACATGGTTGGCCAATATCTCCAAGGCCGAGAAAAAGGCCGTGACTACCAAGCCCCATAGGTATTTGCCTCTATAGGCCAGCACGACACCGGCTATCATTGGCGGCAAATAGGCCAGTGCCATTACTTTCCAGATGTGACCTGCAGCAATGATAATAAAGAAATAGCTGGAGAAGGCCCACACGACACTGCCAAGCATAGCCAGATACCAACGGAAATCGAAGGCACGCAAAAGGATATAGAAGCCTAACAGATAGGCAAAGACGTACCATACGTTCTCGGGTAGCCAGAGGTGATAGAAGTCCTCAGCCTTACCAAGCAAGTTGGTGCTGCTATACGACGGTGCCGTCTGGTAAGTAGGCATGCCGCTGAACAGCGCATTGGTCCATCGCGTCACCTCGCCGGTACGCTGATAGTACTCTGAGGCTTCCTGACCAGCGCCTCGCCCAGCCGAAGAGTCGTGTCTGTAGAGGATGCGGCCCTCAAAATCGGCAGGGAAGAAATAGGCAAACGAGATTACTGCAAACATGACGACCACCAAGATGTCTGGCAGCCACTGCTTCAAACTTTTTATCATAACGAAAAATGGTTTTATTGCTTTTGAATGTGCAAAGATACGAATAAGCGAGAACAATGCAAAAGAAAAAAACATTTTTTTCCATTTCACTCTTTGCGTTATCATTTTTTTTCGTACCTTTGTAGGCAAATTGCGACGACTATGGCATTGAATCTCGACAAAAACCTCAAGTTGTACTACTCCATCAAAGAAGTAGCAGAGATGTTTGGCGTCAACGAAAGTACGCTTCGCTACTGGGAACAGGAGTTTCCATACCTGAAGCCGAAGACCAGCGGTCCGGCCAAGATACGCCAATATCAGGAGAAGGACATTGAGCAGATTCGGCTCATCCACAATCTTGTCAAGGTACGTGGCTTCAAACTGGCTGCAGCCAAAAAGATTATCAACTCCAACCGTGACGGAGCGGACCGCAAGGCTGAGGTGCTGACCAAACTCATCACCGTACGCGATGACTTGCAGGCCCTCAAACGCCAATTGGACTATCTGCAATAAGCCTCCTTTCCCCACTTCGGCGTTGCGTCACCTAATGCGCGCGCACGCGTATATAGTAAGGGAAAGAAAAAAAGAACCCACACTTCCCACACTTCCCACA
>CAMJWJ010000135.1 GCA_946409435.1 uncultured Prevotella sp.
CACCTTGACATGGTGGGGGTCCTTGGTTCGAGTCCAAGTGTCGACACAAAGAGAAGTCCCAAGCTACTGAAATGCAGTTGCTTGGGACTTCTTCTTTTTCGCTGTGCCGCGAGCGGGACTCGAACCCGCACAGCCGCTATGGCCAAGGGATTTTAAGTCCCTCGTGTCTACCATTCCACCATCGCGGCAGCAGACATTTGCGTTTGCAGGTGCAAAGGTAATAAAAAAAAAGAAAAGTGGAAAGCGAAAAGTAAAAAAATTGCTCTCGCCTTCCATTTTTATCTCCTTTCCGGTGCATCACCGACGGTTGACACGGATGAAGCCGAACGGACCGGTGGTTTTTGCTTCATACTTTTCCAGTCCCTTGTCGCCCTTCTCGCCATCGAGGATAAGGCCGCCATTGTTCAGGTCGTAGCGCTTGTTGCAGCGGCGACAGGTGGCGATGCCGGCCGTCGACATCGAGACGCGGAAGTTGGGGTTCACCGTGTTGTTGGTGTTACGCACGCAGTTGGGACACTGCTCGTCGTAGCCTACGAATCCGGCGTTGCGGTCATCGGTGTTCAGCGTCTGGTAGCCGACGATGATGCCGTTGTTCAGTCCTAACACGTAGGTTGTGCGCATCTCGTTGCCCTTCAGCTCGACGCGCGACGTGCGACCGTTGCTGTTGGTGAAGTTCAGGCCACGGACAGTCTGCCGCGTCTCCTCGGAGATGCGGCAGAAGACACCCCTCGAACCGGCATCCATGGCCGTCGACAGCACGTCGTCGAGGTAGATGCTGTTGTCGAAGGCAAAGGCACACGGCCACATGGAATACTCGCTGTCGGCCGTGCAGCCGCAGAGCAGCAGGAGCAGCAGGGCGCAGGGGTTATAAAGGTATTTACGTATCATCGCTGTCGTGTATGCTATCGTTTCTTTGCTTTTGATTCTGTCGTTTTCACCACCGTGCCATCAGGCCCGCTGTCCTGTTGCCAGCAGACTGGCCTCGGCAGCCGTCACCCGCTCGAAGGCAAAGCCTTGCAGCACACTGTCCATGAGGGCGGCGATACGGTCGTTGCAGAGGTTGCCAATGGAACCCTCGTGGGTATGGTGGATGGACTTGTCGGGCACGAAGGTGCCTGCCTCGATGTCGAGGCCCACCTTCTTGTAGGCATCGCGGAAGGGCATGCCCTCGGCGGCCAGGCGGTTGACCTCTTCGACGCTGAACATCGGGTCGTACATCGGGTTGTCGAGGATGTCGTCGCGCACCTCGATCTTGTTGATGATATACGCTGCCATCTGCAGACAGTCCTTCAGCTCGCCGAAGGCAGGCAGGAAGACCTCCTTGATGATCTGCAGGTCGCGGAAGTAGCCCACGGGCAGGTTGTTCATGATGAGCGTCACCTGCTGTGGCAGCGCCTGCAGCTTGTTACACTTGGCGCGGATGAGTTCAAAGACGTCAGGGTTCTTCTTGTGCGGCATGATGCTCGACCCCGTGGTACACTCCTTGGGCAGTCGGACGAACGAGAAGTTCTGCGAGTTGAACATACAGGCGTCGAAAGCCATCTTGGCTACCGTGCCGGCGATGGTGGCCAGGGCGAAGCCTACGTTACGCTCCATCTTGCCACGCCCCATCTGGGCATACACCACATTATAGTCCATGGTGTCGAAACCGAGCAGGTCGGTGGTCATCTGACGGTTCAGGGGGAACGACGAGCCGTAGCCGGCTGCCGACCCCAGGGGGTTGCGGTTGGTCATCTTGTAGGCGGCCTGCAGAAACAGCATGTCGTCGGCCAGCGACTCGGCATAGGCGCCAAACCACAGTCCGAACGAGCTGGGCATGGCCACCTGCAGATGTGTATAGCCGGGCATGAGCACGTGCTTGTACTGCTCGCTCTTCTGAAGCAGCTCGTCGAACAGCACCTTCACGCTGTCGGCAACCTCCATCAGTTCGTGGCGTGTGAAGAGCTTCAGGTCGACAAGCACCTGGTCGTTGCGCGAGCGCCCTGAGTGTATCTTCTTACCCATGTCGCCGAGCCGGCGCGTCAGCATCAGCTCCACCTGTGAGTGGACATCCTCGACGCCCTCCTCGATGACAAACTCGCCACGCTCGCAGACGTCGTAGATGCTCCGCAGCTCGGCCAGCAGGCGTGGCAGCTCGTCGCTACCTATCAGTCCGATGCTCTCCAGCATGGTGATGTGGGCCATCGAACCCAGCACATCGTACTTGGCCAAGTAGAGATCCATCTCTCGGTCGCGGCCTACGGTAAAGCGCTCTATCTCGGCGTTCACCTCAAAGTTCTTTTCCCAAAGCTTATTCATTTACTTATAAAGAATTAGTAATGAGTAATTAGTAATGAGTAATTATGATTACCGTGCAAGCCCTTGAAAAAGCGATGGAATCTGCAAACATCTCTGCATAAAGTCTAATCATAATTACTCATTACTCATTACTAATTACTCATTAATTTTTTATTACACATAAGGAATCATCGAGAGGGCATCGGCGATTTTCTCCACGCCATCCTGCAGCGGACCGCTGACCATGCCCTTCAGCATGAAGGGAATCTCGGCCTTCACCGTCACCTTCATCTTGCTGGACGTCTCGTCGACAGGCAGCACCTGCACCCATACATTGAAGGGCAGCGGCGACTGCAGGGTCTCAAACTTCACACAGCGGTTCTCCTCACGGTCGCAGATGCGCAGCTTCAGCGCTCCGACGGGAGGGACATTGACGCTGACCGACTCGCTGTCGAACGTGAAGTCCTGCACCTTGTCCTTGGGCAGGCCGTCGCGCACCTTCTCCAGATTGCTCAAATCACTGATATTACGATACACGTCCTCCACGGGGTACGGTATCTGCTTGATGCTACTTTCAAACTTACTCACCTTACTATTCTCTTTTTCTGATTAATTGTCTACAGTATTTATTTGCCCCAGACCGACGGGTCCTTACGCCACTCCTTGAGCACCTCAATGTCGGCAGCCTTGATATAGCCCGTTTCGGCAGCCTGTTCCAGCACGGCATTGTAGTCGCTCAGCGTGACCAGTCGCACACCGGCCTCGGCGAAAGCCTGCTCTGCCACGGGGAAACCGTAGGTGAACGACGCCACCATGCCGACGACCTCTACGCCATACTGGCGCAGGGCTTCGACGGCCTTCAGGCTGCTGCCGCCGGTAGAGATGAGGTCCTCGACGACGACGACCTTCGCTCCCTGTCGCAGCTCACCCTCCACCTGGTTGCCCATGCCGTGGTCCTTCGGTTTCGGGCGCACATAGGCATACGGCAGTCCTAACTCGTCGGCCACCAGTGCACCCTGTGCGATGGCTCCCGTTGCCACACCGGCTACAGCCTCGGCCTCGGGGAAACATTGCTGTACGAGGTGACACAGCTCAAGTTTCACAAACGAGCGGACATCCGCATAGCCCAACGTCTTGCGGTTGTCGGTATAGATGGGTGACTTCCAGCCGCTGGCCCACGTAAAGGGTTCCTCCGGCTGTAGCTTGATGGCTTTGATGTCCATCAGTTTCTGTGCGAAAAGTTTCTTGATTGCGTCCATTTCCTTAATGCTATTACTTCATTTGGAAGGCAAAGGTACGAATAAGTGAGCGAAAAACCAAATTTATTTGAGTTTTTCCGAACGAGAGTACCTTCGATGACTATCAAAGGTACGAATAAGTGAGAACAATACAAAACAAAAAACGTTTTTTTTGTTTTTATTGTCGAACGGAAGTACCTTCGATGATAATCAAAGGTACGAATAAGTGAGCGAAAAACCAAATTTATTTGAGTTTTTCCGAACGAGAGAAGGTTTAGCTCGACGAAGTCAACCTTCGATGATAATCAAAGGTACGAATTAGTGAGAAGAACGCAAAACAAATAACCGTTTATTTTGATGTCTGAACACGAATTTCACGAATTTCACGAATTGACAGCACTCCTAAGCGGGGGAACCAATTCGTGAAATTCGTGTAATTCGTGTTCAAGCCTAAACTGTCAGGCCTGCGGTAATTCGTAGTTAAACCTTAAACCACAGGTTCAGCTGTGATATTACTGCTTCTGCGTGACACGCTCGTTGACGAAGTCGCTGATGCGCTGGGCGTACTTCTGGGCAATCTCAGACTCGGTCTGCGAGTTCTTGAAAGCCTGAATGCGGGAACGTGTGGCAGCATCCTCGTCAACGAAGAAGTAAGCCTCAACCGAGATGGTGCCGTCAGGATTGTTACGCTTCACGCTGAAGCTGGGACGCAGCTCGCCGCGAATCTCCTGCTCCACCTTGCCCTCGTAGGCAGCGTAGAACTTGTCAAACTCGGTGGGGTTCTCAGCAACTTCCAATGCCATGTCGGCCAACACGCGGCCCTTCACCTGCAGGCTGCAGTCGTTGGCATACTGGTTGGCAGCGCTGTTCTTGGCAGCATTCATGGCCAGGTTGTACGACTTAGCCTGTGAGAAGCCGACAATTTCGCGCACCTTGTCGCCCTGCTCTTCCATCTTGGTGTAGTGCTTGGTCAGTGCAGCCTCCAAGGTCAGCGACGAGCCGAAGATTTCGGCACCGGTCTTCTTGTAGTCCTTCATCTTGGCCTTTACCATTTTCTTCACCGTCTTGCTCTGGGCATTAACAGTTGCAGGTACAGCAGTGAGGCACAGGGCCATCAGCATCATAACTAATTTTTTCATAATCTTTCTTGTTTTAGTGAAACATTCTTTTGTTTTCTGTTCGCATTAGTCGAAGTTTCCTCCGTATATGAGTCCGTAGTACGGATCATCCTTTGAGAAGTTGCCGTTGATGTTGGGGTCGCGGGCAGGCTGCCACGTACGTACCTTGATGCACGGCTGGTCTACCTCGTTCAGGTCAACCATCAGGAAGAGGTAGCCCGTGTCGCCATAGTTCGACGAGTAGTAGTCCTGGTGGATCTGTATGCCGAAGGTGTCGCCACCCTTACCCATCTTCTTCACCTCGTTGTCGGAGAAGCGGATGTTGATGAACTGGTTGCTCTTGAACGAGCGCTCCAGGTTCTTCAGGTAGGTATTCTTGTCTTGACGGGTGTACTTCACCAGCTGGTTGTCGACATACTTGGCACCGTCGCCACCCTTCTTGGCGGGCTTGGTGACGTGACCGACGATAATGATGGCGTCGTCGTCGAAGATGCTACGGATATAGTCGAGGCGCTTCAGGGCGAAGGCCGTCTTGTAGTTCTCGAGGAAGGTGGCAATCACCATGCGCACCGAGTCGTTCCAACCGGAAGCATCGCGGTTGAAGATGTCGTCGCGGGCTGCCTTGTCGAGTCCGAAGGCTACCGACTCGATCTTCTGGTCCTTGTTGAACGTGAAGGTGACATCTTCCACAAAGGCGCGGTTGTTGTTCTTGAACGTGAAACGCATGGGCACCGAGCGGCAGATGGTACGGTCGCCCAGCTGATAGAACTTCAGCGAGGGATTGCCCATCACGGTGGCGTTGCCGTAGTGTACCAGGCGGTCGAACATCTCGAAGCCCTCGTCGGTGAAGTAGGTCTTCACAGCCTCGTAGGTCTTGGCCTTGACGGCTGACACAATCATATTGACAGCCTTCAGATGGACCTTCGGCTCAGCGACAGCCACGGCATGGGTGGCGACACTCATATTCTGAACGGCCTCCTGATAGACGGCCAAAGCCTTCTTCTGCTCAGCCTTCTTGCCGGCCATCACGGTGACGGTGGCCTCCTTGTAGGGCACGGTCTTGAAGATGTGCATCACCTGTTCCAGTTCCGGATCCTGGCGCATCTGGCCCTTGAACTCGTACTCGTACTGCAGATTCAGCTTGTCCAACGACGTGCCGGGGCGCATCTCCACCTGCATCACACCGTCCTTGGCCGAGTAGATGTTGCTGTAGTTCTGGCCATCCCAATAGTGGAAGTCAAGACTGGTGACAGGCTTGCCGTTGTAGGTGAACAGCAGCGACACCTCCTGCCCCTCGACCTTGGTCACTTCGGCCTTGATCTGCGACAGGATGGTACGTATCTGCTCGGGAATCCACATCGTCAGCGGATGGTTGATGCCGTCGACACGATACTTCACCTCGCTGGGGTGCTGCATGCTCTTCAGCAGGCACGAAGCCCAATAGTAGCTACGCAGGGCGGCATCGATACGGCCGGCCTTCTCTGCGTTCTGGGCACTATGTACGTAACTCAGGATATTCTCTTCGCGGTCCTTGAACATACGTTCCAGTTCGGAACGCTTGATATAGCGTATCACGCAGGCCTTCGGGGCACGGGTGACGATGATGCTACCCGTGTTCTTCAGCGTACCACGCGAATAGGTACGCACCACGTTCTGCACCGTCGACTGGGCGTCGTTGCCCTCGGCGGTGTTCACCTCGCGCTCGTCGATGACGAAGTCACTCTCAATCTGAACAGAAATCTTACTCATCAGGTTGGCCATAGCCTCTTTGTCGGCAGCAGTCTCCGTTTCGCCAAAGCCCTCACCCCACAGGTAGTTCGGGTCTTGCTTGATGGTCTCTGCCTGGTCGCTGGTCTGTGCCAACGCCCACAGCGGAGCAAAGAGTAACAGGCTCAAAAGCAGTTTCTTCATATTATGTTTCGTTCTTTTTTTATTGAGTTATACACACATTGCTTGTCCAATGACGGACATATTGCGCTGCAAAGATAAGCAATAATTCTGAAACGGCAAAAAAAAAGTGTTAAAATCTGCAATGATACTGTGCGACTATCTCAAATCACGCTGCGTCACAATCCCACGCGCGCGTGCGTATATAGTAGGGAAAGGAAAAAAGAACCCACACTTCCCACACTTCCCACACCTAAAG
Source organism: uncultured Prevotella sp. (assembly GCA_946409435.1). Taxonomy (GTDB): domain Bacteria; phylum Bacteroidota; class Bacteroidia; order Bacteroidales; family Bacteroidaceae; genus Prevotella. The sequence goes on from CAMJWJ010000135.1 coordinate 6,780, forward strand.
GTATGGGATTGCAACGCCACACTCAT
>CAMJWJ010000136.1 GCA_946409435.1 uncultured Prevotella sp.
GTCGTGTTGATAAGTTCATGAGCCGCTACGGTAAGGCTGCGAAGAAATAAGATACATATTTCAAAGCTCAAGAACAAGACATCAGAAGGCGCGTCCCCGGGTAGTTGCATATGCCTGCGGTCGCGCCCTTTTTTAGAAACCCGCCAAAAGCTAAAACTATGTTTATGAAAAAGGCCTCCACAGCCATCCTCCTCGCTACCACCCTGCTGGCACTGGTCTCCTGCGGTGAGGACAGCAACGACTACAACTACAAGAAAGACAAAGACAACGCGTCGGACATCGTCACCGACTCCCGCCAGAAAGTTGGTCCCATCGAGGCTCAGACCAACCTGGAATTCCCCGCACTAAAGCAGAGTGGATGCGTCGTTATCGTTCACAAAGCCATACTCAACGACCAGACGAAGGAACAGGGCGTCAACTATGCCGTCGAGTGGGACACCAGCAAGCGTACCCAGCGCTGGACCTGCTACAAGGCATACAGCAACATCATCAGAAGCAGCACGTCCAGCAAGAATGTCAGCAGATATTACACCAACAACGGCGAGATACTGACCCCCACCTCGCAGTATCCCAACGACCCAGACCTGCCAGCCACCTACCAATTCACTAACGACCCCTACAAAGGGTCGGGCTACGACCACGGCCACATATGCCCGTCGGCCGACAGACTGCGCTCGACGGCAGCCAACTACCAGACTTTCTTCCTCACCAACATGCAGCCGCAGACCAAGGCGCTGAACGGAAGCCATAACACCATTCCTGCCGACTACAGCCCGTGGTACAGGATAGAAGACCGAATACGCACGTGGGCCATGCAGTCCGATACGCTGTATGTCTGCAAGGGGGGCTATATCGGTTCGTCAACCACAACCATCGGCAGCGGCGTAAACAAGATTCCCGTGCCCAGCTACTTCTTCGTCGCACTGCTCAGCAAGAGGGGGGCAACCTACAAGGCCGTCGGCTTCTGGATGAAGCACGAGAGCAACTACACCAAGCAGGCTCCGCTGTCAAGCTACACCATGAACATCAGAGAACTGGAGAGCAAGACAGGGATGGACTTCTTCTGCAACCTGAAGGACGAGACGGAACGTGACATCGAAAACGCTGACATGTCCGACATTCTGAACGATTGGACCATTCAGTGAGGATGGCTGCCAAATTGTGGCAGCCACCAAGTTGCTTATTTGATTATTCTACACAAAAAATCCTAAAACTTTTGGAGAAACGGCAAAAAATCCGTATCTTTGCTACCAACAAAAAAAAAAACAATATTTTTAGAAATAGTATAAACCAACTGAGCTAACAAATGAAGACAGTTTATGATTTCTCTGTCAAGGACAGAAAAGGCAAGGAAGTATCACTCAAAGAGTATGCCAACGAAGTGCTGCTAATCGTCAACACAGCCACTAAGTGCGGCTTCACCCCGCAGTACGACGAGCTGGAAAAGCTCTACCAGCAATACCACAACCAGGGTTTCGAGATTCTCGACTTCCCCTGCAACCAGTTCGGACAGCAGGCTCCCGGTACCGACGAGAGCATCCACGAGTTCTGCAAGCTGAACTTCGGCACAGAATTTCCCCGCTTCAAGAAAATCAAGGTCAACGGCGAAGATGCCGACCCGCTGTACAAGTTCCTGGAAGAGCAGAAGGGATTTGCTGGCTGGGATCCCGACCACAACCTGACTGCCATTCTGGACGATATGCTCTCCAAGGCCGACCCGAACTACAAGCAGAAACCTGACATCAAGTGGAACTTCACCAAGTTTCTTATCAACAAGAAGGGACAAGTGGTAGCACGTTTCGAGCCGACCACGAAAATGGAAACCATTGAGGAACAGATCAAAGAGGAACTCAGTAAGTAACCTAAATGAATAATGAATAATTAATAATGAATAATTATGATTAGTTTGGGCACTGCTAATGCCACTCATCTTCGGCAGCAATTTCCCCAATAGTGGTAACCATAATTACTCATTACTAATTGCTAACTACTAATTAGATAGAATATGGAACATATAAAATGTCTGATTATCGGCAGTGGACCGGCAGGGTACACTGCCGCCATTTATGCCAGCAGGGCTAACCTACAGCCTGTAGAGTACTGCGGACTGCAGCCCGGCGGACAACTGACGCAGACTACCGAGGTGGAAAACTTCCCAGGCTACCCGCAGGGCGTCGACGGCAACCAGATGATGATGGACCTCCGCGAACAGGCAGAGCGCTTCGGCACGGACATCCGCGACGGCGAAATCGTCAAGGTAGACTTCTCAGCACGTCCCTATAGAGCATGGGACGACAGCGGACGTGAGATAGCCGCCGACACGGTAATCATTGCCACTGGAGCATCTGCAAAATATCTGGGACTGGACGACGAACGAAAATACAACGGACAGGGAGTATCGGCCTGCGCCACCTGCGACGGATTCTTCTACCGCAAGAAGACCGTGGCTGTCGTTGGCGGCGGCGACACTGCCTGCGAGGACGCACTATATCTGGCCGGACTGGCCAAGAAGGTGTACATGATAGTTCGCAAACCTTTCCTGCGCGCCTCAAAGGTGATGCAGCAACGCGTAATGGAGCGCGAAAACATTGAGATACTCTTCGAGCACAACACACTGGGACTCTTCGGCGAGAATGGCGTGGAAGGAGCACACCTCGTCAAGCGCAAAGGCGAAGCCGACGAACAACTGGTAGACATCCAGATTGACGGGTTCTTCCTCGCCATCGGCCACAAGCCCAACACCGACATCTTCCGCGAGTGGCTCGATGTCGACGAGACAGGCTACCTGAAGAAGATTGACGGCACGCCACGCACCAAACTTCCAGGCATCTTTGTTGCCGGCGACTGCGCTGACCCTACCTACCGCCAAGCCATCAGTGCAGCAGGCACAGGATGCCAGGCTGCCATCGAGGCCGAGCGCTTCCTGCTGGCATAACTTAACAACGGACTTTACTGACTTTTAGACAGAAGGACATGATGTCCCTTTGTCAAAACCACAAAAAAAACCTCGCTTCACAGCGAGGTTTTTCCAATAAAAACTAAATTAATCAACCATAAACCTTAACCATTAAAAATCTTAAGAGGGGACTTGATGTTAGTCCACAAAAAAATGAAATACTCTTATTTCCTTTTTTCGTAAGCAAAATTACTACATTTCTTCTTTAAGCAAGTTCACTTTACGTTAATAGAGGTTTAAGAATCGTTATATTGTCGTTTTTTGAACCATAATTAACGAAAATCAAACAAAACAGACACCTTTAACACTTTTTGACTGCCATTTTTGCCTATATTTGGAAGAAAAACCGTACCTTCGCACCCAAACTAACACGTTGTATGGAGCTGACCAGATTATTCCTGCTTGCATTTGCCATGCTGCTGATAGCCATCTTCCTTTTGGGGCGTTGGCTGTATCTAAGGAGCATGCGTATACGCAACCAGCTTCAAATGAGCTACATATTTACCAACATCACGCATGAGTTGCTTACTCCACTGTCCATCATATCAGCCTCGGTAGAGAAACTGCGCGAGACGCAGCCGACTAACCATAGCGAATACGATCTGATGGAGCTGAACATTCAGCGCAGTGTGAGACTGCTACAGCAGATTCTGGAAACCAGCAAGTCGCAGGCCGGCGAACTGAAGCTGCTGGTCAGCAACGACGATGTCATGCAGCACATCAAGGAGACTGCCCGCAGCATCGTGCCACTGATGGAAAGCAAGGGAATCAATTTCTCCATCCACTGCAAGCCAGAGAGCATGATGGGCTGGATAGATACCGACAAACTGGATAAAATCATCTTCAACCTGCTGTCAAATGCGGCCAAGTACACTGGCTCACAAGGCATTGTGCTCCTTGACGTTACCACAAACCGCACCTACGACCACATCCAGATACGTGTCAGTGACAACGGACCCGGCATCCCCAAGGAGCGGCAGAAGAACCTCTTCACTCGCTTCTACGACGGTGACTACCGGCGCAACAGAACCATGGGCACAGGACTGGGACTGGCCCTGACCCGCGACTTGGTATACCTGAACCGTGGCAGCATCCATTGTGAGAGCTTTGAGGGACAAGGCACGACATTCATCGTCGAACTGCCCATCAAGAAAAACTATTTCAGCATGTCGCAGATTGACAAGAGTCCTCAGACACACTTCCACATTCCCTCACAGAACATCAGCGACCTCTACACCGTGGCCAAGCCCATACACATCAACGAAGAGACGACGGCCACTGACGACGAGAATGCCTACCATATTCTTATAGTAGAAGACAACTTAGAACTGCTGATGCTCATGAAACAGCTACTGCAGCCCACATACCACATACTGACAGCCACCAACGGACTGGAAGCACTGGACATCATAGAGTCAGAACCGCTGGACCTCATTGTGTCGGACGTGATGATGCCCGACATGAACGGCTACGAACTAACTACCCGACTGAAAGAGGACAGCAACTATAGCCACCTGCCCATCATCCTGCTGACGGCAAAGGTACAGGAGGAGGACAGACTGGAAGCACTGAGCGTCGGTGCTGACAGCCTGATCACCAAGCCTTTCAAAATTAAGGAACTGCAGTTGCGCATCGACAACATCATAGCCAACCGGCAGCGCATCCGTGCTGAGCGGAAGCAGGATGAAGCAGGAAGCGGCGAAAGTGTTGCCGACCCGAAAATGTCGATGGACCAGGAATATCTGCAACGTGCCATCGCCTGTATCAACGAGCATATCAGCGACAGCGACTACGACCGTGAGTCCTTTGCCACCGACATGGGCAGCAGCGTCAGTACGCTCTACAACAGGATCCGACTGCTAACGGGCAAGAGCATCACGAATTTCGTCCGTGACATCCGTATCGAAACGGCCTGCCGACTGGCCAAGGAAGACCCCGACCTGCGCGTCAGCGACATCGCCTACCGCGTAGGCTTCAAAGATCCAAAATACTTCGCCACTTCGTTTAAGCGTGTGAAAGGCATTCAACCCAAAGAGTTCTTCAACACGGTCAGACAAGAGCACCAGCAGGCTGTTTAGGCAAGAACCGCAGCGGTAAGTTTAGAAAAGGACTGCTGCTGACTATTTTGAAAAGAGCCATATCGAGCGGTACCAGCAATCGGGCCTGTTCCTGCAGGCGTTCATTGCCGTCTGCCCGTCAGCCACAGGCCGGCAAACGTCAGCAGACCGTTAAGCAGCAACAGCTCGTAGCCGAAGCGATAGCCTGTAGCCTGCCCCACCCCATAGTCTATGACATAGCACAACAAGGGGGAAGCTACGGCAATATACGGCACCACACAGTCTCTGACGCTCCGACGAGTCAGCAATCCGAAAGCAAACAGTCCCAGCAACGGTCCGTAGGTATAGGCCACGATGGTGTATATCGCGTCTATCAGACTAGTAGAGTTTACCACTTTGAAAAGTAGGATAAACAGGACGAAGACGACACACATGAGCCAGTGGACGCGCTTTCTCAACGACTCATCATCGCCACGTTCCTTGATGTCGACGCAATAGATTGTGGTCAGCGAAGCCAATGCCGAGTCTGCACTGGAGAACGATGCAGCCACAATGCCCAGGACAAAGAACAGAGAAATGGGAAATGAGGAATGAGAAACAAACACTGGCAATAGCTCGTCACCCATCGCCGGCAGCCCCATACCCTTCTGCTGGTACCACAACGTAAGCAACACGCCCAGCGAGAGGAACAGCAAATTGGCCGGCACGAAAGCCAGTCCGTAGGTACACATGTCTTTTTGTGCCGAACGCAAGTCCCTACAGGTCAAGTTCTTCTGCATCATGTCCTGATCCAGGCCCGTCATGACGACAACGATGAAGGCACCACTGACGAACTGCTTCCAGAAGTTCTGCTTCGACATCCAGTCGTCGAATACGAAGACCCGAGACAGTTCGTGGCTGTTGACCAGCGCTGCCGCCTCGCCTACCGTCATGCCCAAGTCGGCTATTACCTTATATATAATAATAAGAAGTGCAGTAAACAGGCAGAGAGTCTGCAGCGTGTCGGTCCACACCAGCGTCTTGATGCCTCCTTGCCGCGTGTACAGCCAGATTAGCAGCACCAGCCCAGCCACCGTCATAAAGAACGGGACCCCCAGTTCGCTGAATACGAACTGCTGTAGGATGACACACACCACATAGAACTTCAGTGCAGCACCGGCCATCTTTGACAGCAGGAAGAACCACGAACCCGTCCGGTAGGAATGACGTCCCAGCCGCTGCCCCAGGAAGGCGTATATCGATGTCAGGTTCAGCCTGTAGTATATCGGCAGCAGTATCAATGCCACCAGCACGTAGCCGACGATAAATCCCATGCATGTCTGCAGATAGGTCATCTGCGAGTGGAGGACCATACCAGGCACCGATACAAAGGTAACGCCCGATATGGATGCTCCCACCATGCCGAAAGCCACCATATACCACGGTGAGCGCCGGTCAGCACGGTAGAACGTCGCGTTTGTTGCCCTTCGTCCCGTCCACCAACTGACGGCGAAAAGCAGGCTGAAATACAGTATAACAATTATAATGATATACATAATCGGGCGGCAAAGGTACAAAAAGTTTATAGTTCAGAGTTCATTGTTCATACTTTTTTTCATGTCGACAGCATTTTTTTAATTATTAATTCTTAATTTTTATTTTTTCTGCGTATCTTTGCAGGCGGTAATTATTCACCAACAACAAAAAACTATGTCAAAGCAAAAGAAATTCATCCTTCAGGAGAGTGAGATTCCTACACAGTGGTACAACATCCAGGCCGACATGCCCAACAAGCCCATGCCGCCCATC
>CAMJWJ010000137.1 GCA_946409435.1 uncultured Prevotella sp.
CGATATATCCCACAATGAGCCACTTGGCCTTAATGGGGAACGGGAACGGAATGATAAACAGCCGCTCGTTGGGGAAAATCATGCCAAAGGCCAGCAGAATGCCATAGACGGCACCCGACGCGCCGATGGTTGTCCACAGGTTGATGTACGAATCGGTGGTCATCTGCACACCACCGGTACTGACGTACTGATAGGCCGCCAGTCCCTGGATGGCGTAGTCGGCATACTGCACCAGCTCCTGTATCAGACCGGCTCCAATGCCACACACAATGTAATAAAAAAGGAATTTCTTCGGTCCCCACACACGTTCTATCACACTGCCGAACATCCATAGAGCAAACATATTGAAAAGGATATGCGTGAAACCGCCATGCAGGAACATGTAGGTAAGGAACTGGTAGATGCGGAAATCGCTTGCCATGAAGAAATGCAGTCCCAGCGCCGCTGTCAGGTCGACGCCGCGCATCTGGAACACCCAAGTTGCTATAAACGCCAATATATTGACGATAAGCAGGTTCTTGGTCATAGTGGGCATATTGTTCATCTTGCTTTGTACTGTTTAACTGTTTACTGAATAACGTTATTTCCGTTTTCGGGCGCAAAATTACGAAAAATATCTGTTTTTTAGCACAAATATGGGGCAATACACACTTTTTTTCAATAAAAATGTTATTTTTTTCACAATTTTGTTTGTTTTCTGAATACTTTCACCTATATTTGCGTCAGAAAACAACTCATTCTATTTATCAATCACTTTTAAAACAACAAAATTATGAACAAAACAGAGTTAATTGACAAGATTGCAGCAGGTGCTGGTATCAGCAAAGTAGACGCAAAGAAGGCTCTTGACGCCACAGTAGGTGCCATCAAGGACGCTCTCGCAGCAGGTGACAAGGTTCAGCTGGTTGGCTTCGGCACATTCGCCGTTGCTGAGAAGCCCGCCCGTGAGGGTATCAACCCCGCAACAAAGCAGAAGATCAAGATTGCTGCCAAGAAGGTTGCTAAGTTCAAGGCCGGTGCTGAGCTTGCTGACGCCGTGAAGTAATTATTTTGTCAAGAAAAATCATAAAGAGGCCATCCGTCGGATGACCTCTTTATTTATTACATGACGCAACGCAGGTTCTGCTCCAACTGGCGTGTGCTGCTGGCACCGACAAGGACACTGGTGACACCCTGCTGTTCGAGAATCCAGCGTAGGGCACGCTCGGCCAGACTCATCCCCCTGGCGGCAGCCTCGTCATTCCATTGGCGTAGTTGCTCCAACAGTTCGTCGGTCAGCATGTCGGGTCTCAAGAACTTGGCCTTGGCCATGCGCGAGTCGTCGGGTATGCCTTCCAGATAGCGTCCTGTCAGCAGTCCCTGGGCCAGTGGCGAGAAGGAGATGAAGCCCACGCCCTCGTCGTGACACAGTTGGAGGATGCCCTCGTCGATGGGTTCACGGTCGAGCATGTTCAGACGACCTTGGTAGATGAGCAGCGGCACGTCGTGACGGCGCAGGTAGTCGATGGCAAAGCGGGTGGCATCCAGAGGCCAGCGCGAGATACCGACATATAGTGCCTTGCCGCTGCGCACGATGTCAACCAGCGCCTGCAGCGTCTCCTCCAACGGTGTGTCGGGGTCATAGCGGTGGCTGTAGAACAAGTCGACATAGTCGAGGTGCATGCGGCGCAGGCTCTGGTCGAGCGATGCCATGAGGTATTTGCGCGAGCCCCAGTTGCCGTAGGGTCCAGGCCACATGTCGTAGCCGGCCTTGGTCGAGATGAACAGCTCGTCGCGGTAGGGCCGCAGGTCATCGTCCATCAGCCGTCCCAGCGTCTCCTCGGCCGAGCCGTAGACAGGGCCGTAGTTGTTGGCCAGATCGAGGTGCGTCACCCCATGGTCGAAAGCAAAGCGCACAATCTCACGGCTGCGCTCGTAGGGGTCTACACTTCCGAAATTGTGCCACATGCCTAACGACACCTTCGGCAATAACACGCCGCTACGTCCGCAGCGTTCATACTTCATGCCACTCTCGTAGCGTTGCTCGTCAGCTTGATAATGGTCTCTCATCTTTTTAAATAGGTATTTGAGTTTCGCAAGTTTCTTTTACCACAGATTTCACGTATTGCACAGATTCTGCTGCGCGCCAGTTCTGCTATTTCACAGACTGATTGAGTGATTTCACCGATTGGTTCTACGACGCTGTAGCCGTAAAACATCTGCGCAATTAAGAATAATCCATCAAAAATGGGTCTCGAAATCTGTGAAATCCGTACAATCAGTGATTCTATTCATACATGCGATAGTTAATATGACATACTGAGTAGGCTACTCGTCAGACAGGATAAAGTCCAGCTGGCGCTTCTCGATGTTGGCACGTGCCACTTTTATGCGAACAGCATCGCCCAACTGGTATTTATGGTGGTGGCGGCGGCCCACGAGACAGTAGTTGCGCTCGTCGAAGTCGTAGTAGTCGTCATCAAGGTCACGCATGGGTACCATGCCCTCGCAGTGGTTCTCGTCGATCTCGCAGTAGATGCCGTACGACTGGATGCCCGAGATGTGGGCATCGTACGTGTTGCCAATCTTGTCGGTCATAAACTCCACCATCTTGTACTTGATGCTGTCGCGCTCGGCCTGCTGGGCCACCTGCTCCATGTCGGAACAGTGCTCGCACAGTTCCTCGTACTTCTGCTGGTTGGCACTCCGCGCTCCGTCCTGGTACTTCGTCAGCAGACGGTGGACCATGGTGTCAGGATAGCGGCGGATGGGTGACGTGAAGTGGGTGTAGTAGTCGAAGGCCAGCCCGTAGTGTCCGATGTTATGGGTAGAGTACTTAGCCTTCATCATGGCTCTCAGAGCCACGGTCTCGATGAGTTTCTGTTCCTTCTTGCCCTGGCAGCTGTCCATCAGGGCGTTCAGCGAGCGCGAGATGGCACCCTTGGTGCCCGACGTCTTCATCTTGTAGCCGAACTTGACCACAAACTCGCGCAGGGTCTCCAGCTTGGTGGGGTCTGGCTGGTCGTGGATGCGGTAAGGCAGCGTCTTGGCCTTGGTACCTTTCTTGACCCTGCCTATTGACTCTGCCACGGTACGGTTGGCCAACAGCATAAACTCCTCGATGAGCTGGGTAGCGTCGTTCGACTTCTTGAAGTATGCACGCGTAGGCTTGCCGTTCTCGTCGATGTCAAAATGTAGCTCTTCGCGGTCGAACTTCACGGCCCCGCCCTTGAAGCGCCGCTCGCGCAGCTTCTTGGCCAGCCGGTCCAGCGTTCTTAATTCTTCTGCGTATGGCTCATTTGCCATTTCTCCTTTCTCATTGCTCTTCTCCAAAACGGACTGCACCTCCTCATACGCATAGCGGCGGTTGCTCTTGATGACGGTGTGGACGATGCGGTAGTTCTTGACGTTAGCATCTTCGTCGAGCACAAAGACGACACTGTAGCAGAGCTTCTCTTCGTCAGGGCGCAGCGAGCAGATGAAGTTACAGAGCCGTTCGGGCAGCATCGGTATGGTGCGGTCCACGAGATAGACACTCGTGGCGCGCTTCACGGCCTCCTTATCTATAATAGAACCCTCCCTGACGTAGTGGCTGACGTCGGCAATATGGACACCGACTTCGTAGAGTCCACCGCCTTGGGGAGCTTTCCGTATCGACAATGCATCGTCGAAGTCCTTGGCATCCTTGGGGTCGATGGTGCACGTCCAGACATCGCGGAAGTCCTCGCGGCGCTTGATTTCCTGCTCGGTGATGCCCGGGTCAATCTTGTTGGCAGCCTCCTCGACGCTCTTCGGATACTTGTACGGCAGTCCGTACTGGGCCAGTATGGCATGCATCTCTACATTGTTGTCGCCCTCCTTGCCGAGCACGTCGATGACCTCGCCGACGATGTTCTTCGAGTCCTTCGACGGCCACTGAGTAATCTTCACCACGGCTTTCTCGCCGTCCTTACCGCCCTTCAGTTTCTTCTTCGGTATGAAGATGTCGTGTACGAAGATGTTGCCCTCGGTGACGAGGAAGGCATAGTCGCGTTCCACCTTCAGCCGTCCGACGGCCTGGTCGATCTTGTGCGACAATATCTCGATGACCATAGCCTCCTTGATATGCTTCTCACGGCGGGCCATAAAGGCCACCTTCACACGGTCTCCGTTCATGGCAAACAGCGAGTTACGCTCCGAGACGAACACCGGTGTGCCGCCGTCGTCGGGCAAGAACGAGTTCTTGCCGTTGGCCTTGCGGATGAAGGTACCCTCCTGCACCTGCGTCTTCAGGTTCAGCCGGTAGGAGTTGTCGCCGACTTTCGACAGGTAGTCGTCCCACGCCATCTCCTCCATCGTGTCGACGGCCATCATCTTGGCCGGATGGGTCGACAGCTTCAGGTTCTTGAATATCTGCTTAAACGAGAATGTCTCGTTCGGATGTTGCTGGAACAGCGTGCGCAGCATGTCAACCAGCATGCGCTTATTGATCCGTTTTCCACCTTTGCTCTTGCTCATAGTTTTCCGTATTTAGTTGTCTTTGTAGTCCAGACGGCACACTTTCACCGTCTTTGTTGGCAAAGGTACGAATAAGCGAGGAAAAAACCAAATGAAATTTAAGTTTTTTCAAGCAAGGTATGAATAATGAAAGTCAGACAACAAGGACAACTGGGACAACATTTTAGGCTACAAAGATACGCTCGTTCGGAAAAACACAAAAAAATTTGCATTTTCTCTCGCTTATTTGTACCTTTGCAGTCGAAGGCTGTGACACTGCTCACGCTTGGCCCCCCTCAAGCATACCTTGGTGGCTCTCGCCGAACCGTATCATGAAGTCAGGCATTGTAAACTATAAAAAACAAACTAATAGAACAATGAAAAAACAATTATTATTACTCACGCTGATGCTTTCGGTGGCTGCAAGCGCATCCGCTGTGGAGGTTGAAATCGGCGGACTGTGGTATGATATATTGAAAAAAGCTAATGATGCCAAAGTCATTCAGTCCAAGAATTACCCCAAATATAATGGCGACATAATCATTCCCGAAACAGTGAAGTACGAAGGGGGGCTTTGTAGCGATGCCGGGTTGTACAACGGCAACAAGGTCAGCCTGACAGGCGTTTACAAGGTGAGCGTCTACGCCACGAAGGACGGCTACTTATCGTCCGACGTATCAACCGCCGAGTTTACCATGAGTGCCGGCAGCGGCAAGAAGGGCGATATCAACACCGACGGTACCGTCAACGCCCTTGACGTACAGGAGGTGATCAACATCGCTGCCGACACGGAATAACAAAACAGAGAAAACAGCTATGCAAACGACGGACGAACGGTACATGCGGCGCTGCCTGCAACTGGCGGCAAACGGCATACAGGGAGCACGGCCTAACCCCATGGTGGGTGCCGTGATAGTGGCACGCGACAGGATCATCGGCGAGGGCTACCACGTACGCTGCGGCCAGGGACATGCCGAGGTGAACGCCTTCGCCTCGGTGCGGGCCGACGACGAGCCGCTGCTCCGCGAGGCTACGATGTACGTCTCGCTGGAACCGTGCGCACACTACGGCAAGACGCCGCCCTGCGCAGACCTCATCGTCAGCAAGGGCGTACGCCGCGTGGTGGTGGGATGCGAGGACCCCTTCGCCAAGGTGCAGGGCCGTGGCATCCAGCGGCTGCGCCAGGCAGGCATCGACGTCACCGTCGGCGTGCTGGAGGAGGAGTGCCGCTGGCTGAACCGCCGTTTCTTCACCTACCACTCGAAGCATCGCCCGTACATTATATTAAAGTGGGCACAGACGGCCAACGGCTTCATCGACGACCACGGACAGCCGCTGGCCATCAGCAACGAAGAGACGCTGATGGTTAGCCACCGGCTGCGCGCCGAGGAGGACGCCATACTCGTGGGACATACCACCGACATCCGCGAACATCCGCAGCTGACCGTCCGCCACTGGCACGGCCCAGACCCGAAGCGCGTCGTGCTGACGCGCCACCGTCCCCTACCCCAGCTGGTGGACGACCTCTACAGCCACGGCATCCAGTCGCTCATCGTCGAGGGTGGCCGCCAGACTCACGAGTCGTTCCTGGCCGCCGGACTGTGGGACGAGCTACGCGTCGAGACGGCACCACTGACTGTTACCGACGGTACACGTGCTCCACAGCTGCCCGCCGACGTCAACCTGTACAACCAATTATCGGCCGACGGACACACCGTATGCTGCTACCGACATTGCACAGATATATAAAAACCACGAATTAAAACGAATTATACGAATTACACGAAGTTTTATTTAAACAACGGATTTCACGGATTACACGGATTTTATTCAGCGTGCAACTAATAGTCACAATAGCATGGAAATCCGTTAAATCCGTGGAATCCGTTGTTAAAATAATCTGTGAAATCAGTGGAATCTGTGGTCACAATAACACAAGAATCCGTAAAATCCGTGGAATCCGTTGTTATAATAATACTTAGTGTAATTCGTGGTCCTTATATATCTGTGGAATACGTTGTTTATTGGTAATCTGTGGTTATTCTGCACAGTTGAGGGTTGAGGGCGTCAGTGCTGGTGGGTGACGGCCTCGCGCATCTCCTTCAGCAGGTCGCTGGCAAAAATGAAGTCCGTCAGCCGCTTGTTCGTCGAGTTCATGATCTCGCTGCTGACGCCCTGCCACTCCTTGTGACCCTCATAGATGAAGATGATATTCTCGCCAATGCCCATGACGGAGTTCATGTCGT
>CAMJWJ010000138.1 GCA_946409435.1 uncultured Prevotella sp.
TGCTCATCCGTCAGGGCTACGAGCAGCTGGTCAGCGACGACGAGATAGAGCAGCGCATCGGCATGCCCTGCTTCGTCAAGCCTGCCGCTGACGGCTCGTCGTTCGGCGTGTCGAAAGTAAAGAACAAGGACCAGCTGGCCCCAGCCATTCGCAAGGCGATGATGGAAAGCCCCGAAATCATGGTCGAGCAATACCTGCAGGGTACCGAGATTACCGTCGGCATCTACAAGACCCACGAGAAGTCTGTCGTCTTCCCTATCACCGAGGTTGTCACGCAGAACGAGTTCTTCGACTACGATGCCAAGTACAACGGTCAAGTTCAGGAGATTACCCCCGCCCGCATCAGCGAAGACATGGCCCGCCGTGCCAGCGAGATTACCAGTCACATCTATGACATCCTGCACTGTAACGGCATCATCCGCATCGACTATATCATCTCGCCGGAAGGCAAGATTTCCATGCTTGAGGTGAACACCACGCCGGGCATGACACCTACCAGCTTCATACCCCAGCAGGTACGCGCCGCCGGTCTTTCCATGACCGACGTGCTGACAGACATCGTGGAGAACCAGTTCTGAAATAATGAAGAATGAAGAGTGAAGAATTTTGCTGCCGCCATGGATTATAATACAACAGAGTTTGACGAGATACGCCCCTACGAGGCCGGCGAGATGAAGCAGGCGTTCAACGACCTATTGAACGACCGCCAGTTCTCACTGCTCCTGAAAGGCTTTGCGCCCTGGCTGCCTAAGTCGGTGCGCAACGGTGTGCTGCGACTGGCCTTTACAGGTGTGAAGACGCCTCTCGACTTCCAGCTGCGCTTCATGAAACCCGTCGTGAAGCACATCATCCGCAAGCACACCGACGGCTGTACATTCGACGACGCACAACTGCCAGCGGACAAGACTCAGCGGTACACCTTCGTGTCGAACCACCGCGACATCGTGCTCGACTCTGCATTCCTTGACGTGCTGCTGGTCAAGAACGGCTATCCTACCACCGTAGAGATAGGCATTGGCGACAATCTCCTCATCTATCCCTGGATCAAGCGGCTTGTCCGCATGAATAAGGCATTCACCGTCCGCCGCGGACTGACAGCCCACGAGATGATGCGTTCGTCGCAACTGATGAGCAGCTACATCCACTACGCCGTAACAGAGAAACACGAGAACATCTGGATAGCACAGCGCGAGGGACGTGCCAAGGACTCGGACGACCGCACACAGGAGTCGGTGCTGAAAATGCTGGCCATGGGCGGCGAGGGTTCTTTCGCCAACCGCCTCAGCGACCTGAACATCGTGCCGCTGACAATCAGCTACGAGTACGACCCGTGCGACTACCTGAAAGCCCAGGAGTTCCAGCAGAAACGCGACAATCCCAGTTTCAAGAAGTCACGCCAGGACGACCTCGACAACATGAAGACAGGCATATTCGGCTACAAGGGCCGTGTGCGCTACACCTGTGCCCACCCCGTCAACACATGGATTGGCGAGCTTGCAGGCCTGCCGAAGAACGAGTTCTACAAGGCGCTGGCTGAACGCATGGACCAGGAGATTCATCGCGGCTACTGTCTCTATCCCTGCAACTACCTGGCTCTTGACGAGCTGGACGGCACGTCGGCCCACGCCGACCAATACACCGAAGCCGACAAGCAGCGGTTCAATCAATACCTGCAGGGACAGCTGGCCAAGATTAACATTCCCGACAAAGACGAAGCCTTCCTCCGCGAGCGCATGCTGACCATGTATGCCAACCCGGTGAGAAATCATGAAAAGGCGAAAGGGTAAAAAGGTGAAAAAGTGAAACAACTAAAAAAAGAGAAATTATGAGTGCAGACATCATCAGACGCGCATGTAAGGAAGTGGTAAAAAGAAGCGCAACCTTTTTACTTTTCAGTGGTCTTTCTTCCATGTTCATCTTCTCCTGCACTTCCGACAGCTACGACCAAGGCGAGGGCAAGTACTCGAATGTACTGGCCGACCTGAGCGAGCTGACCGTCAATGCAGAGAAGCAGGCCATCAGTTTCGTCACCGACGACGGCAACAGCTATACACTCACCAAGCCCTTCTCGGCGGAATGGATCAAGACGGCCGACACCACCTACCGCGCCATCATGTACTACGACAAAGAGGATGCCGGGCGGGCCAAGGCCGTGTCGTGCAGCCCGACGGCAACGCTAAGCCCCGTGGCCCATTGGCGCTACAAGAAGCTGCCGCAGGACCCTGTGGGACTGGAGAGTGCATGGCTGGCCAAGAGCGGCAAGTACGTCAACCTCGGACTGCTGTTCAAGAGCGGCTATATCGACGACGAGGAAGGAATACACGCCATCGGGCTGGCCTGCGACACGATACTGACCAACAACGACCAGACGACCACGGCTTACTACCGGCTGCTGCACGAACAGGGCGACACGCCGGAGTACTACACCAACCGCCGATACATCAGCATCCTGTTGCCTGCCGAACGACCCGACAGCGTGAAAGTAGGCGTCAACACCTATAACGGTAACGTTGAGTGCTCGTTTGCACTATCACATTAACAACATCATGACCATAATAGTATGTTAGAAGTAAGAAACCTGCACGCCAGAATTGGCGAGAAAGAAATACTGAAAGGCATCAGCCTCACCGTGCGCGACGGCGAGACTCATGCCATCATGGGACCTAACGGCTCGGGCAAGAGCACGCTGAGTGCCGTTCTCGTAGGCAACCCCCTCTACGAGGTGACCGAGGGAGAGGCCTGGTTTAACGGCAAGAACCTGCTGGAGATGAAACCAGAGGACAGGGCACACGAGGGTCTCTTCCTGAGTTTCCAATATCCTGTCGAAATACCTGGCGTGTCGATGACCAACTTCATGAAGGCCGCCATCAACGAGAAGCGTAAGTATCAGGGACTGGAACCGCTGAACGCTGCCGAGTTTCTGAAACTGATGCGCGAGAAGCGTAAGATTGTTGAGCTGGACTCCAAGCTGGCCAACCGCTCGGTGAACGAAGGGTTCAGCGGCGGCGAGAAGAAGCGTAACGAGATATTCCAGATGGCCATGCTGGAGCCGACGCTCTCGATACTCGACGAGACGGACTCCGGCCTCGACGTTGACGCCATGCGCATCGTTGCCGAGGGTGTTAACAAGTTGCAGCGCGCTGACACCTCGTGTATCGTCATCACCCACTACGACCGTCTGCTCGAGATGATTCGCCCGCAGTACGTTCACGTGCTCTACAAGGGGCGCATCGTCAAGACCGGCGGTCCCGAGCTGGCCGTACAGATTCAGGAGCACGGCTACGACTGGATCAAGGAGGAGATTGGGGAAGAGTGAGAAAAAAGGGAAAGAGTGAAAAGAGCTATGCAATCAGAACAGCAATACATAGACCTGTACAAGGAGTGCCGCGACATGATTTTCAGTCACTCGTCGGACGTCATGAATGCCGTGCGCGACGAAGCATTTGAGCGCTTCGCTGCCAATGGCTTCCCTACCCGCAAGGAGGAACGCTACAAATACACCGACATGGCGAAGCTCTTTGCACCCGACTACGGGATGAACCTGAATCGCCTCAACATTCCCGTCGACCCCTATAAGACGTTCCGCTGCGACGTGCCGAACCTCTCGACATGTCTCTATTTCGTGGTGAACGACGCATTCTACCCCACAGCCGGCAATCCTCTGTCGCCCATCGTCCAGCACCCGTCACCCCTGCCCGAAGGTGTCGTCATAGGTTCACTGCGTGAGTTTGCAACTGCCAAGTATTACAACCTGCTGGCCGGCAAGAGCCATGATGCCGTGACCGACCTGAACACGATGCTGGCCCAGGACGGTCTCTACGTCTATGTGCCGAAGAACGTGAAGGTCGACCGTGCCATCCAGGTCATCAACATGCTGCGCTCCGACGTCGACCTGATGGTAAACCGCCGAGTGCTCATCATCCTGGAACCGGGAGCGGAGCTGAAGATGCTGTTCTGCGACCACGCTGCCGACGACCGCAACTTCCTGGCCACGCAGGTCATCGAGGCCTACGTCGGTGAGAATGCCTCGCTGGACCTGTACTGTCTGGAAGAGACTCATAACAAGAGTGTACGCGTCAGCAATGTCTATATCGACCAGCGGCGCGACAGCCGCGTCAACCACAACGTCATCACCCTGCACAACGGCACCACGCGTAACCGCCTCGACCTGACCTTCTCCGGAGAGGGGGCTGAGTGTGGATGCTACGGTTGCGTCATTGCCGACAAGCAACAGCATGTCGACAACAACACGCTCATCGTCCACAAAGTGCCCCACTGTACCTCTACAGAGCTGTACAAATACGTGCTCGACGACAAGGCTACGGGAGCCTTTGCCGGTCGCGTACTGGTGGAACACGGTGCACAGAAGACCGTCTCGCAGATGACCAACCAGAACCTGACGACCACACGCGAGGCTCACATGTACACCCAGCCCATGCTTGAGATATATGCCGACGACGTGAAGTGTGCCCACGGCTCTACCGTAGGCCAGCTGAACGATGCCGCTCTCTTCTATATGCGACAGCGCGGCATCTCCCTGCAGGAAGCTAAGATACTGCTACAGAATGCTTTCATCAACGAGGTCATCGACCACATGCAACTCACTCCGCTGCGCGACCGGCTGCACCACCTCGTGGAGAAGCGCTTCCGCGGCGAACTGAACAAGTGTACGGGCTGCAAACTCTGCAAGTAACTTACTGAACTTTTCCACCCTCTTCTTGGCAACGAATTGCACGGATCATTCTTTAGCAGGTTACCGCTCCCCCATCAAACTGTTCAGGTAGACCTCAAGGGCGGTGTAGCCGTCTTTGTGGAATACTTTGTTGCGGTCGGCGGCGTTGGTGGGGTCAAGACTGTGGGAGAGTTCCCACGAGTCGTCCATGCCGTCATGGTCGTCGTCGACAATGGCTAACGAGACGGGATAGACCGGCCAACCCTCAGCATCGGCCGGCGCATCGATGAACCCCGGTCTGCCTAACGAGCCTTGATAGCGGGCAGTGCCCTGGCGCACCTCGTCGACGATACGCCGCTCGGACTTGTCACGCCGAATGGTACCGGCCTTGGCCAGCACATGCTCGTAAGCCTCGTCGGCTGTCTCGACAGGTGTGCGGTATAGGGCATACTGATAGCGGTTCCATTTGGGGAAGAACACCGACGGCATGAGTGGCTCCTTCGACTTCATACTGTCTACAGGATAGCCTGTCTGATTGTCTACAGCCCGCCAGTTGTTGCGGGTAGCCTTCTTGTCACCCTCCATCTTATTGCCACTAAAGTACCAGCGCGAGGGCGAAGTCAGCTGCTTGCCCTTGCGAGCCTTCGACAGCTGCACGAAAAAGCTGCCCTCGGGTGTCGACGGGCCGGGCTTGTAGTAGTTGCCTATGAAGTTACACTCGTGGGTACTGCCTACCCCAGCCTCGTTCTCACCGCCATAGCAGGAGTTGGGCTTCCCCCAGTTGTAGTTGACGTTATTGACGTACTCCATGAACACATTTCGGTCCTGACTGGCGTTAGAGGCACCGTTCAGCCGGGCGCTGCGGTTGTAGTTATGAGCCAGCAGGTTGTGGTGGAACGTAGCCGGCGAGCCGCCCCACTGCGAGCCGTAGCTGCGGTTGCCCTTCTGGTGGCCGGCACTGTACAGTCCTTCGTGGACGATACACCACTGCACGGTGGTGAAGTGATTGTCGTAGACGGTCATGTTCTCTTCGCCACTCCACCCGAAGCAGCAGTGGTCGATGATGATGGTGTCGGCATTCTCGATACCGATACTGCCGCCCTTGATGAACTCACGGTCGTCACGCAGACCGATGCGCCCCCGCAGATTACGAATGATGACATTGCGCGAACCGCCCAGGTTCAGCTTGCCGCCACGGTACAGGATGCCGTCGCCAGGTGCCGACTGTCCGGCTATAGTGACGTGGTTCAGCTTAGCACGGATGTCGCTCTGCAGCGTAATGATACCCGTCACGCGGAACACAATGGTGGCCCGTTCGCGCCCTGCCTCGGTCAGTGCCCACCGCAGCGAGCCCTCACCGCTGTCGTTCAGGTTGGTCACCTCAACCACCTTGCCGCCCCGTCCTCCGCTGGCGTACTTGCCGAAACCCTCGGCAGTCGGGAAAGCCTTCTGTGCCTCCACCCCCAGCGTACTCATGCTGAGCAGCAGAATCCCCAATAGCATTTTACGTATCATAGTCTGTCATGTTTGTTATGTCATGATTATCGTGTCACGACCTTATGCCTGCAAAATTAAGCATTTTTCCTGATAATCAAGACAAAAGCGAAGAGAAATATTAAAAGAGTTAGCATGAATACTAAGATTGACTTGCTTTCCAATGTCTTTGGCATTAAAACGCCTTCGGATGGATTCTTCACTTTTGAAGACCATCGCATGGTGGACGCCTCCAACTTCATAGATGGCCGCATTCGTTCCACTAAAGTTCTGATAGAACAAAAATCATTAGGCAAGGATTTGCGTGCTGGCATCCGACAAAGCGACAATTCATTACTGAACCCTTTCCAGCAAGCCTTGCCGATATGTATGGCGAAAACATGTATCTCTATCCCGAATTGCTGACAGCACATCAAAATAACGACCGCGCCGTAATGCAAGCCTATGATTTTCCTGTGAAGTCCACCTTTACAGAAAGTCAGTGTGTGGCAGAATTGTTTAAG
>CAMJWJ010000139.1 GCA_946409435.1 uncultured Prevotella sp.
CATCGGACTCAACGGACTGACACGGACATTTTGTTCTCTGCATCGGACTCAACGGGCTGACACGGAATCTTTGTTGAGGATTCGCTTGTAATCACGGCTTTCACCGAAATTTAGCAGATAGCCCACTGGCATTCCTGTGATTTTGAGGTAATTGATAAGCTGTGCAATGTTGGCAGGTGTCAGCTGTGGAATTGACTTTAATTCAAGGATAATCTTGTTGTCAACAACAACATCACTCACAAAGTCACCAATAATACGTCCCTTGTATGTTATATGTAGCCGTTTCTGGCGTTCATATGGGATGCCCATTTCGTCAAGCTCGATGCACAATGCCTTTTCGTATACGCCCTCTAACAATCCTGTTGTCAGGTGTTTGAACACATTGAAATAAGCCTCTAATATCTTTCTTGATAGTTCTTGATATACTAACATCAATCATTCCGTGTTTGTCTGCAGCAATATCAACAGTCCGTTCAAGTCTGGTGAGTCCGCTTCTAAAAGTCCGTTCCAGTCCGTGCTTGTCCGCTGCTAAAATTGTCCGTGCTTGTCCGCTGCTAAAATCATTTTTGCATCAGGTGCTTGTACCGCATGCCCTCGGCTATCTGGTCAGCCGTCTGCTTGCTGACCAGCTGGGCCAGCAGCTCGTAGGCGAAGGGGAAGGCAGCGGCAGGACCCTCGCCCGTGGTGACGTTGCCGTCGACGGTGCAGAGGTCACCGGTATAGTCGGCACCATTCTCGGCCAGCGCCTGCTCGAAGCCGGGATAGCACGTGGCGCGCTTGCCGTCGAGGATGCCCAAGGGAGCGAGGACAACAGCCGGCGAGGCACAGATGGCTGCCACCTTCTTGCCGGCAGCGGCCTGGTCGACGATGGCCTTGCATACGCCCTTGTGGGCATAGAGGTTGCTGGCTCCCGGCATGCCGCCTGGCAGGAACAGCAGGTCGGCGTCGGAGAAGTCACCCTGCTCGAACATGATGTCTGTCTCGATGCTCACACCGTGGGCCGACTGCACCAGTGGGAAGTCAGTGATACTGACTGTCGTAACGTCCATACCTCCGCGACGCCACACGTCAACGGGTATCAAGGCCTCGACATCCTCGAAGCCGTCAGCTAAGAATACATATACCTTTTTCATAGTTCTTTTGTTTTTTGCAGCGGACTATACGGACTTACACGGACTTATTTTTTCCATTCTATTATTTCCGTCAGGCCTAACCGATTTTTCCACCTTGCTTTCATTAACCGAACCCACGACAGTCCGTGCTAGTCCGTATAGTCCGATGCTATATTAAACAATCCGTTTCAGTCCGTATAGTCCGATGCTATTATTTTAATGCTGTGAGATATTGCTTGATAGTTTCGCGCAGCCCCATGTACAGGGCATCGCAGATGAGGGCATGGCCGATGCTGACCTCGTCGGTCCACGGTATCTGCTGGTGGTAGTAATGCAGGTTCTCCAACGACAGGTCGTGACCGGCATTCAGGCCAAGGCCCACGCGGCGGGCCTCCTCGGCAGCGGCGATGAAGGGAGCGATGGCTGCCTCGCGGTTCTTCGGATAGCCCGAGGCATACGGCTCGGTGTACAGCTCCACGCGGTCGGCACCGCAGGCCTTGGCACCCTCCACCATCCTCGGGTCTGGGTCGACAAAGATGCTGGTACGTATGCCGGCATCCTTGAACGTACGGCAGACGTCGGTCAGGAAGGCACGATGCTCCAGCGTGTCCCATCCGTGGTTCGACGTGATCTGGTCGTGACCGTCGGGCACCAGCGTCACCTGGGTGGGCAGCACCTCCAGCACCAGTGCGGTGAACGAGTCGATGGGGTTGCCCTCGATGTTAAACTCGGTGGTGATGATCGGGCGGATGTCCCTCACGTCCTGATAGCGGATGTGGCGCTCGTCGGGACGGGGATGCACGGTGATGCCCTGCGCACCGAACATCTCAGCATCGCGTGCCACCTGCAGCACGTTGGGGTTGTTGCCGCCCCGGGCATTGCGCAGGGTGGCCACCTTATTGATATTTACACTTAGTTTTGTCATATTTTTCAGATTTCGCTTTTCTCTTTTTACTTTTATTTGTATCTTTGCACCATTGAATGCTGCAAAGATAATAAATATTTGCGAAATAACCGCTAAAAAGGAACAAAAAAAATGAGTACCTCACGAAAACTATGCTTCGCCGTATTCGGTAACACCTACCAGCCCAAGAAGTCGGTATCTGTCCAGAAACTGCTGGCATGCCTCGCCCAGCGGCAGGCCGACGTGCTGATTGAGCGCGACTTCTACGACTTCCTGACCAACGGCCAGCGGCTGCCCGTCGACGGTGTCCGCGTGTTCGACGGCAGCAACTTCACCGCCGACTTCGCCATCTCGATGGGCGGCGACGGCACCTTCCTGCGCACAGCCAGCGTGGTGGGAGCCAAGCAGGTGCCCATCCTCGGCATCAACACAGGGCGGCTGGGATTCCTCGCCGACGTCAACGCCCAGGAGATAGAGCATACCATACGTGCCCTGTACGAGGGCGACTACGCCGTAGACACACGTGCCGTGCTGCAGGTGAAGGCCGACGGTCAGCCGCTGCAGGGCTACGACTGTGCGCTGAACGACGTGGCGGTGCTGAAGCGCGACAACGCCTCGATGATTACCATTCACTGCACCATCAACGGCGAATACGTGACGACCTACCAGGCCGATGGACTCATCATCAGCACGCCCACGGGTTCTACGGCCTACTCGCTGAGCAACGGCGGACCCATCATCGTCCCCGGCACGCACGTCTTCTCGCTGACGGCCGTTGCCCCCCACTCGCTGAACGTGCGGCCTATCGTGCTGTCGGAGGACTCGGAGATACGGCTGACCGTCGAGAGCCGTACGCACAACTACCTTGTGGCCCTTGACGGACGGTCCGAGAAGCTCGCCGACACCACGCGGCTGACGCTGCGCAAGGCTCCCTACCGTGTACGCGTCATCAAGCGTACCGGCACGAAGTACTTCCACACGCTGCGCGAAAAGATGATGTGGGGAGCCGACCAGCGTCGCTAATCCTGTAGCAGCCGATAGACATCAGCATTAGTCACTACACATTATATAATAATACACGATGGAGAAAAAGAGACACGCGCTACGCAAACTGTTGGAAGCGGTAGAGAAGGAATTGTTGCAGAAGCCGAACCGTAAGACGCTCGACCGGCTGTCACTGCTGGCAGGATTCCAGGACTGGGACTCCTTCCAGAACGCCCTGCACGGCGACGGGGGAGAGACGGTGTACGGAGGACACGGGGAAATGAAGAGTGAAGAATGAAGAATGAAGAATGAAGAGTGAAGAATGAAGAATTTGCTACCGCCAATGATGAAGTCCGGCAGGAAATTCTTCATTCTTCACTCTTCATTCTTCATTTTTTGCTTACTCAGTAGCACGGGCACCGCTGCGCTTCTCCTTGATGCGGGCAGCCTTACCAGTCAGCTTGCGCAGATAGTACAGCTTGGCGCGGCGAACCTTACCAATCTTGTTCACTTCGATGCTCTCGATGTTCGGCGACTCCAAGGGGAAGATACGCTCTACACCCACGGTTCCCGACATCTTGCGAACGGTGAAGCGCTTCTTCTCCTGATGGCCGCTAATCTTGATGACCACGCCACGATAGAGCTGGATACGCTCCTTTGAACCCTCGATAATTTTGTAAGCGACTGTCACAGTGTCACCAGCCTTGAAGCTGGGGTGCTGTTTGCCGGTTGCAAATGCTTCTTCAGCAACTTTGATTAAATCCATTTCTCTTAATGCTTTTTGTTTGTTTGCTGTATCGTTTCATGCGCAACATAACAGGCCACACGAGTCTTCCTGCCAGCGATTACGCCGAAAGCGGCTGCAAAGGTACGAAGAAAATACGGAACGGCCAAACTTTTCTCCAACTTTTTCGCTTTGGAGCAGAAATGTTTGTCCGAGACAAATAGACATATAGACAAAAAGACAATTAGACAAATAGACATTTAGACAAATAGACACAACTACAATAAAAAAGATGACAAAAACACCAGGGCAACGATATTTTTTTTGTTTTTTTCTTGGCTGTTACGTTAATTCTTATTACTTTTGCATGGTTGTACGGTAACGAACATACGCCCGCCGTCCCGCAAGAGGGATGAGGAGCACAGAACGAACCCCACTCCAACCGCACCTATTTATAATACGTGCGCGAGAGAAGGGAGCGACATGGAAAAGGAAAAACTAACAACAATTTTAATACTAACTAAAAAAAACGATTATGAAAAAGTATTTACTCATGATGACCCTCGCTTTGCTCGGGGGAGTGACACAGGTGAAAGCCACCGACTACATTGTTGCTGGAGATGCGACTGTTGTCAACGGCAGCGATAGTTGGTCAAACACCAAGGCCGAAAATAAGATGATTGAAGTAAACTCCAATCAATTCTATCTTATAGTTGAAAATTGTGAACTTGTAGCAGGTGCAAACTACGCATTCAAGGTAGTTCCTAATGGGAGTTGGTCCCCAACTTATCCCTCAGGCAATTATGATTTTACTGTAAACAAAGATGGCACTTACACTATTATTTATACATTCTATTACAATGCCGATGATGATTATACAGTAAACGTTGTTCCCGTTCTTAATTTGACCCTAAGCAACAACTATAATGGTGCTGATATTTGGGACATTTACAACTCTGCTGCTGTTTTCTCACACGTGGCAGGAACCAACAAGTGGACATTAGATTTACCTGCATCCGCAACGACTACAGACTATTGGTATTTCCGTATTTTTAAAGACGGTTTACTTACATGGAATTCTAACGAAGGCAAAAATAAAATTATACCTAACACGAATGATCAGGAATTAACAATAGGAGGTAATGCTGATGCTAATACTTGGATTGGCACAGATACAAGAAGTTGGAAAGTTCCCTATTTAGCCTATCCTTATGACCACTATACGATTACAGCAGAATACAATATAGCAGAGCGCTATGCAAACAATTGGAAAGTTTCAGTAAACGCCTACATCTCCAAGACCGTTTCCGGCACTTACCACTATGCAACCTTAGGTGCTCCCACAGCTACACCGCTTGACCTTTCCGGTTTGGCAGCTAAGGGTATTGTTGCCTACACCGCAGAGGCTAATACTTCCACTAAGAAAGTCACTCTAACCGAAAAGACCACCAACCTTGCAGGCGGCGAGGGTGTGCTGCTGTATAACGCATCGAATGACGACGTTGTACTGAGCATTCCCGTGGCAGCAGCTGGAGATGCCAGTGCTTCTAACGACCTCAAGACCTTCTCGGGAACTGGAAACCTCATGCAGGAGACTGGCTACACCCGTTACATTCTTGCCAACGAAGGAGGAGACACTGGATTCTACAAAGTAAACACAACTACCGGCAACGCTATGGGCGCTAACACAGCTTACTTAGAGGTAACAGGCGAGGTTGCTTCACGTAGCTTCTTGTGGGAAGGCGAGACTACCAGCATCAGTGCTATCCATAATGCTCACGAGGCTAACGGCCAGTTCTTCAACTTGGCAGGCCAACGCATAGCACAGCCCACCAAGGGTCTCTACATCGTAAACGGCAAGAAAGTAATCATCAAATAATTTAGGAGGACAAAGATTATGAAAAAGACATATTTTGCACCCAGCATCCAGGTAATCAATACTACCATCAGTCAGCAGATTCTGAGTGGCAGTGTACAGAGTTTAGGCGGTGAAGCCGGTTCTGGCACCGTAGGTATGAGCCGCGAAGTAGACTTCGATTTCGACGGCGAGTACTAAGCCGCCAATACGAATAGATCATCAGCTCCCCAGTCCGCAAGGATGTGGGGAGCTGTTTTGTTGTCTTCTCAGCATCATGAGCAGGGCTATCTATGTTGTGTTGCAATTCTTCACTGAAAAAGTTGAGAAAAAACATACATTCCTACATAATCGCAGTTAACCTGCTAAGCTACAGCAGATTACCGAATGTATGTTTGCCAAAAAACATACATAGAACATACATAGAACATACATAGACGGGGGAATCTGCGGCGCGAATAATGTGGCACATTACCTGAGAAATGTGCGGGTTTAACACGGTCATCAACAGGGAAACAGCGTGTTTCCGGCATAGAAACATAGTGTTTCCAGCACAGAAACACAGTGTTTCCCTATTTGATACTGTCGTAGAACACATTGAAAAACAAATAGATAGCAAATATTTTACACTAAAAAAGCGTCAAAAAGGCGTCAAATCATGTATGTTTATGTAGGTTTGAAAGCAAACATACATTCAGCATCTTTCTAATTATCAGAGTATTGCGAAGAAAATGTAGGAATGTATGTTTATTTTGAAAATTTTCTGAGAGAGATTTGCAAGGTTATGTATTGTCCTCACTTATTTCGTAACTCTGGCTGCGCCGAAGTTACTTTTCGCTCGGAAACAAAAGAAAAAAGTATTTTTCTTTGTGTTTCTCTCACTTATTTCGTAATTTTGGATAAAATCGCAAACCTTTTGTAAATAAAGGCAGTTCGGAGGATTGAGAAAAATCTGGGTTACGAACTGGCAACGGTTCTCATTTCCTCATTCTGCCGTGATTTGC
>CAMJWJ010000140.1 GCA_946409435.1 uncultured Prevotella sp.
AAAGAACAAACTTGTGTTAGAGCATATCCTCTTCAACTAAATTGCAGAAGAACCATTTCACTTGACAGTTTTCACCGGGTTAAACTAAATTACTTGTCAACATAGTTTGTATCATACTGAAAACCTTGTCACTATCCGCTGTTTCTTCCTGAAAGGCTTGACAGTCAGGAAAGATATCGGAATAAAACCTTCATCAGACTATTCTTCAACGGTGCAAATTTAGTGATAAATTTTCTACTGTGCAAGTTTTTATCTGTCTTTTTTCCATAGGTTCTTGCCAGGCATCTCTCCTTCGTACACGTTCCATGGCTTCTTGTTACCGATGCTCATGTGTGGTCGTACGTTGTTGTAGAAGTCAATCATCAGACCTATCTCCCACAGCGCCTCCTCATAGTTGCTGAACATGGTCTGGTGATAGATCCACTCGTCTTTCAGAATGCCGTTCATTCGTTCCGCTACGGCATTGTCCGTGGGGTTGTAGCATTCTGTCATGGAGATGCGGATATGGTGTTCTGTCATTTTTTTTACATATAGCTGACAGGCGTACTGCACGCCACGGTCTGAGTGATGTACGGTACCGCAGAGATTGCCGCCCCCAGCCGCCAGTATAGCCATGTCGAGAGCCTTTGCTGTGTTCTCGGCCTCCAGCGATTCTGAAAGGCACCAGCCCAGCACGGCATGGGAATAGCCGTCGGTTATTAGATGCAGGTAAAGCACATCGCCCTCTATCCAGATGTAGGTAATGTCGGCATACCACACATGGTTGGGATACAGAGCAGTCAGGCCGACTGTCAGGTTAGGATACTTGAAGTATACATGGTTGGAGTCCGTTGTGTGACGAGGTTTCTTCTTCGGAAGCAACAGGTGTCGTTGACGCAGCAGTTCCAGGAAAGAATCACGGCCTCCTATGAACTTACGTCCAAGTTCCTCAGTCAGCAGCACGTGCAGTTTCACACCACCAAGGCGGGGAGCCTGCATGCGGTACCATTCCACATATTCTACTATCACTTTAACACGCTGCACTTCAGTGTACAGCACTTTGCGCTTCTCGTAGTACCACTGTCTACGCTTGTCAAACAGTCCGCAAAGAGTTCCCACACTCTCCTGTGGGTACTCCTCCCGGAGCGCATCTACTGCTTGACACCACCTTTTTTTAATATTGAGATGCCCTCCTCACGCTCTGCTATCTCAATCACTTTCTCTAAAGCACGACAGCGAAGACGTTCCATAGCCAGGCTTTTCTCAAGCCCAGCTATACGCTCCTGTAAAATCTGCTCATTGCTCTTGCCTCTGTACTTGTCACCCATACGATATGTGGATATGATTTCCTCCGGCAAAGATAAATCTTTTGAATCAATTGGCCAAATTTTTTCCCACTGATTTATTGAAGAACTGTCACCAAGATCATACTTCCTGGCAATAAAATCTTTTGACTTACCACTTGAATAGTACTCACTCAGAACTTGAAGCTTAAACGCCTCGTCATAATGCCTTTTTACTCTTCTTGACATAACTTTTTACTTTTGTTATGGCGAAAAAGGTGTCAAGTTATTTCAGTACAAGACAACATGCTAATCGTTTGTATATTAAAGCATTACATAGATTTATGGAAGATGGAAGACAAAATCGTTCAAACAAACAGACTGGTCGAATGTTGCACCTGCAGTCGCACCGGACGCCCCAGCAGGAAACGATTGCCTATAGCCGAGAATTGTTGTCCGGCCACGATGATATTACGCTGAACGCGAAAGAGGTCGGGCTGTTCGCGTTTCATCCCTGCAAGAACACGAACTTTTCTTGTATAATGACTTGTCGTTTATCTCGCGTCTTTCTTCGGGATGCGTTTCGCAAGGTCGATGGCACCGGCGGGACAAACGATGCGGCAGAGGTGACAACCGACACACTTGGTGCCGACAATGCGTGGCTGACGCGTGGCGCGGTCGAAGACGATGGCCTGATGGCCGCCGTCGTTGCATGACAGCTCGCAGCGGCCGCAGCCTACGCAACGCTCGCGGTCGATCTTGGGGAAGACAACGCTGTCGCGGTCGAGGCTGCCTGCATTCGTGAAGATGGGGATTCTCTCGCCGACGAGGTCTGCAAGGTCGGTGACGCCCCGTTTCACCATGTAGCGGCGAAGACCGAGGATGAGGTCGTCGATGATGCGATAGCCGTACTGCATGACGGCCGTACACACCTGGACGTTACGGCATCCGAGCTGGATGAACTCCAGTGCGTCGCGCCATGTCTCAATGCCGCCGATACCGCTGAAGTGGGTGTTGCTGAAGACATGCTCTTTCGTCATTTCGAGGATGTGTCGCAGGGCGATAGGCTTGACGGCACGACCGGAATAGCCTGACACAGTGCGGTGACCGGAAACTTCGGCGTCGGGTGCCATGGTGACCGACTTGATGGTGTTGATGGCCGAGATGGCATCGGCTCCGCTTAAGTATGCGGCCAGAGCAGGCTGGAAGATGTTGGTGATGTTGGGTGTCATCTTGGGAATGACGGGGATGTGGACGTGGCGCTTGACGTAGGTGGTATAGATAGCCACGAGTTCCGGAGACTGTCCAACGTCGCTGCCCATGCCGGAAAGGCGCATCTGGGGACACGAGAAGTTCAACTCTACGGCGTCCACACCGGCGCGCTCGGCCATCTCGGCCAGTTCAATCCATTGCTCCTCGGTCTGGCCCATGATGCTGGCAATGACAACCTTCGTGGGGTAGTTCTGCTTCAGTCGGTGGAGAATATCAAAGTCCATGTCAACGGGATTCTCGCTCAACTGCTCCATATTGCGGAAGCCGTAGAAGTCGCCGTGGATGCCGTTGCTATGGACAGCATCGAAACGCGGAGACACCTCACGGATTTCCTGCAGACAGATGGTCTTATAGAACACGCCAGCCCATCCTGCGTCGAAAGCGCGCGCCACCATCTCATAGTTGGTGCACACGGCCGACGAGGCGAGGAAGAAGGGATTCTCGCAACGGATGCCGCAGAAATCGATGGCCAGATCGGGATAATGCGCGTCGTCGACATCGTCGGGGCTGATGGCATGGATGATGTCGCGAATACTGATGGGGGGATTGTAGTGGATACAGGCCCGTTCGGCGGCTTCCAGGTCAGCGTCGGTACAATCGGCGACGAAGCGGAGAGCGGGCTTGTGGTTGTCAAAACGGATGGCGCGCAGTGCGCGGGCAGGGTCGCCTGTCGGGCAGGCTTTTGTGCACGGTGCGTCCTGACACAGCAGGCAGCGGTTGGCTTCTTCGTAGATGTTGAAACGTTTCATAGCTTGTGATGATATGTCTTGGTTAGTTACTTATATCTTGTCAAAGTTGCATGAGAAGCTTCGCACACTTTGTGTTGCAAAAATACACAATTTTAACCAAACCACCGTTAAAAGCACTGGTTTTAACATAAATTTATAATTATCACTATGGTCAGCTCACTTTTTTTTCGTACCTTCGCGGCCGAAATTTATGGCCATAATATTTATAGCCGCAAAAAAGTTGCTGTTGGATGCAATAAAACTTGTATATATTCGTTCTATTATTAGAACGTTGAATTATAAAATAGAGTTTATCGATACATGACTACCCTTAAAAACGGATATGTTGTAGACGGTATGAATGAGGTGGAACGCAATATCAAGAGGTTGATAGACTTGTTTACTGCGCTCATTTGCCTTGTCATATTTTCACCGTTGATGCTGGCTTGCTATATTGCGGTGAAACGCGAGGACGGAGGTCCCGCCATCTTTAAACAGGAACGCATCGGCCGCTTTGGAAGGCCTTTCAATATTTATAAGTTTCGCAGTATGCGAATGGATGCCGAAAAAGACGGTCCGGCACTGTACAATCACGAGAATGAAACGCGAATGACGAAAGTCGGCAAATTCCTGCGTGCCCACCATCTGGACGAACTGCCGCAACTGTGGAACGTGGTCAAAGGTGAGATGGCATTTATCGGTCCCCGACCCGAACGGAAATATTTCATTGACAAGATTATGGAGCGCGACCCCCGATACTCCTATCTCTATCAGGTACGACCAGGTGTCACCAGCTATGCTACGCTATACAATGGCTATACGGACACGATGGAGAAAATGTTGCGCCGCTTGGAACTGGACCTTTACTATCTGGAGCACCGTTCGCTATGGTTTGACTTCAAACTGCTGGTGCTGACCTTCCTCAACATTGCTTTCGGCAAAAAATTCTAAAGGAAATGAAACGACTTCGGTATTTCTTTTTGCTCATCTGTCCTTGGCTGCTATGCCATGCTGAGGCACAAACCATAACGTACGACCTGACGGCGGAGACTGCTGTGGGTACAGGCGACTTTACGGCCTACCAACTGACGGCCAACCGCCACCACGTGTTGTCGACACGTCCCAACACGGCCTATCTGCGCGGAGCTGTCAATGCGGAACATCAGCTGGGTAAGGATTGGACGCTGTCCGGTGCCGTTGACCTCATCGGTTCCGTACATGCCGACCACAAGGTCTATCTGCAACAGTGCTATGCCAATCTGGGGTGGAAGGACTTCTTCTTCGAAGTCGGTGCCCGTGAACAGAAACCCGTATTGCGCAACGAGCTCCTGTCGAGCGGTACATTCGGCAAGGGTACCAATGCCAAGCCCATACCACAGATTCATGTGGGCACGAAGGACTTTTGGACGATACCGTATACCAAGGGTTGGCTACAGGCCAGCTTCGACTTCGGCTATGGTAAGTTCCTCGACAGCAACTACCGCGAGGACAATTTCCTCCAGCATCCTGGTGCAAATATCAAATACACCACAGGGATTCTCTATCACCAGAAACACCTGTACTTCCGTACCAATCCCGAGAAAATGTTCTTTGTCACCGCAGGTATAGAGCATGTTGCCCAGTTTGGCGGTACCAACCACGACTTTACAAAGGGTACGGAAAAGGTCACGAGCAAAGATACCAATTTGAAAGCCTTTTGGAAGGTCATTCTTCCGCTTGGCGACAGCAACTATTACGAGAACGACGCAATAGAGGATTGGGTTTACGGCAACCACCTCGGTTCGATGACCGTACAGTTAGGTTGGAACATCGACAAAGAGCATCTGTTGCAGGCCTATCTCGATAACATTTTCGAGGACGGTTCAGGCATCCGCAAGAGCAATGGTTGGGACGGTCTGTGGGGTTTGGAATATCATAACAAGAGCGAAGGACGCCAGTATGTCCGCGGCGCTGTGGTGGAATATTTCCAAAGCACCAACCAATGCGGTCCGCTGCACTATGACGGCGGCGACTATCCTGAACCCATCTGCAGTCAGATTACGGATAAGGTGACGGGCAACGACGACTACTATAACCACGAATTCTACTGCGGATATACCCACTACGGTATGACTCCAGGCAATCCGCTCATCACCTCACCTATATATAATAAGAACGGTGACAGCCACTACCTTGACAACCGCGTAAAAGCGTGGCACGTGGGAGTGAACGGCGAGATTACCGACCGGCTGTCGTACCTCGTCAGGGGTTCCTACCGCGAAGGCTGGGGCACCTATCATCGCCCGCTCGACGAAAAGCACCATTCTTTCGATGCGATGTTCCAAGGTATCTACACGCTGGGCGCCTGGCAGTTCTCAGCGGCATACGCCTTCGACAAGGGTAACATCTACGGCGACTGCAACACGTTTAACTTCAAAATCGGATATCATGGCAAAATTATATAAGCTGTTAGCTATTAGCTGTTGGCTATTGGCCGCTTCCTGTCAGGAAGGCAGAGATGCCGGCGACCTCTGGGGACAATGGCGCACGGACGGACAACGTTACCTTAGTTTCTCTGGTAGCATAGCATGGTTTAAGGCCAATGGTGCCGAGATTTTCGGCAATTTCCAGCATCAGGGCGACAGTCTGTTCATCCAGTGTTCGTCCATCGAGGGTTCACCCATCGACACCATCACCGTGGAACGCGACTTCGGCATGCGTCCCTTCACCAATATCCGTCTGAAGATAGAGAAGCTCAACGACGACGACCTCGTACTCAGCAAAGACGGCCGCACGTGGAGTTTCTATAAATACTAAAAACTCAACTCCTTCCCATCAATCGTGAAGTCTGTCAGTTCATATTTATCCGACGTCTTCACGTCATACTGCGTTTCAGCGTCCACCTGAATATTCCGCATCACGATGTTGTTACAACGTGACAACGGCATATCCTTCCGGTCTCCCGGCTTGAAGAACTGCGTCCAGGGATGGATAAAGAGGAACCGCTTGCAATGGCCCGTGATGTTCTCCACTGTCACGTACTCATAGTGTTGAGGCGTGTCGGGCCTCATCTTGAACCACAGCACGCGGTCGGCCCGTTCCGTATAACAGTTACGCAGGATGATATTCCTATCGTGCAGCGACTCGGAGCCCAGTGTCAGACAACCGTGCACCCTGCCGTAGCGACAGTTCTGTATCAGGATGCGCTCACAGTCACCATTGGTCTCGTTTTTGTCTGCCCAGGTGCCCTTGCCACCTTTCAGCACCACGGCATCATCGTTCACGTGCATATAGCAGCCGTTCACCATCACATCC
>CAMJWJ010000141.1 GCA_946409435.1 uncultured Prevotella sp.
GTGTCGGGATAGTGAAGTACGGCGCAGTCATCGCCTACGCCGTACTTTGTTGATGTGTTTTGTGGCCTAATGTCCTTTGTTAGCTGGTCAATCAGACCAAACTCTCCTAACGATGCTATTTCCATGCTTCTGTGGGGTGGTCGGTGTTGTATTTCTCCGTCTTGCTGTGCTCCAGCTGCTGGGTACGGACTATCATCTCACGCATGATCTCGGTCATCATGGGCTGTGCCTTGTCGGCAGCCTCCTGTACTTCCTCGTGACTGACCTCGACGGGACTCTCAAAGCCACCCAGGTCGGTGACTACGCTGATGCCGAAGGTGCGTATGCCGCAGTGGTGAGCTACGATGACTTCGGGTACGGTAGACATACCGACGGTATCGCCGCCGAGTGTACGGTACATCTTATACTCGGCAGGTGTCTCGAACGTTGGACCCTGGGTGCCGACATATACGCCATAGACCAGACGGATGCCCTTTTCCTTGGCAATCTTGGTAGCCAGATTGATGAGCTTGTGGTCATAGGTCTCATGCATGTCGGGGAAACGGGGACCGGTAGGGAAGTTCTTGCCGCGTAGCGGATGCTCGGGGAAGAAGTTGATGTGGTCGGTGATGACCATCAGGTCGCCAATTCTGAATGCTGGATTCATGCCGCCTGCAGCGTTTGAGACGAAGAGAGTTTTGATGCCCAGCTCGTACATCACACGAACGGGGAATGTCACCTCTTTCATCGTGTAGCCTTCGTAGTAGTGGAAGCGGCCCTGCATGGCCAGGATGTCTACACCGCCCAACTTGCCGAAGATGAGCTTTCCGCTATGTCCCTCGACAGTCGATACAGGGAAGTTAGGGATTTCACTATATGGGAACTCCAGCTTGTCAGTTATTTCTGAAGCTAATTGTCCGAGGCCGGTCCCCAAGATGATTGCTGTTGTTGGTTGTGAGGTCATCCTTTCCTTTAACCAGGATGCTGTTTCTTGAATTTTTGTATACATAGCCTGTTATTTGTTGGTTAAACTTGTCTTGTTGGTCTTGTAGGAAACTGATTCTGATGGGCAGTGCAAAGAGGTGTGAGCGCACTTCGTCGGATAGTCCTTTGGCTGTGAGTAGTCGGGTGACATCCTTCTCCGTGGTAACGATGATAGCTGGTGAGGGCATGGCGGCAAAGGCGTCGTTGATGCGCAGTATGTCCTTCTTCTTGAAGTGGTGGTGGTCGCCAAAGGTCACTGGTGTGAGTTCCTTGCACAGTGGCGACAGGTCGTGCATCATCTGCTCTGGCGACGCGATGCCCGATAGCACCATGACGTGGGTGTCAGCGAGTTGGGTCAGGCTGGCGTGCTGTTTCACCTCGTGGGCAAACACCGGTTTCAGCTGTTCGTACTCGAGGGTTGTAAAATACAGCTCCTGATAGGGGTATAGCTGCATGGCCTTGGTTATCACGCGGTACTCCATGGGTTTCATGCCCTTGGGACACTTGGTGACAATGACGATGTCAGCACGGTCCTTGCCTTTCAGCGGTTCGCGCAGTCGCCCTGCGGGCAGCAGCCTGTCGTAGATGACGAGCCTGTGGTAGTCGACCAGCAGGATGTTGATGCCGGGCTTGACGTACCGATGCTGGAAGGCATCGTCGAGCAGCACGACATCAAGCTTCTTGTCCAGCTCGGCCAGCGTGTCGATACCATGACAGCGGTTCTTGTCGACGGCCACTGTAACATCGGGCAGTTTGTGCTTCATCTGGTATGGCTCGTCGCCAATCTCTATCATCGGTGTCGACTCGTTGGCAACGATGAAGCCACTGCTCTTGCGCTTGTAGCCCCGGCTGAGCACCGCTACGCGGAACCTGTCCTTCAGCATACTGGCCAGATACTCCACGTGCGGAGTCTTGCCTGTTCCTCCCACGGTGATATTTCCCACCGCTATGACAGGCATCTTAAATGCCCGGCTCTTCAGCAGCCCGACGTCAAACATCATGTTGCGTGTCTTGACGCCGAGGCCGTAGAGCCAGCTCAATGGCAGCAGCCACTTGTTGATTTTGATGAAGTCGCCTTCCATGGCAGTTTTCTGGTATCGATATGTTGTTTTCTCGTCAGACCATTATCTTGTCATAGCGCATGTCGCCGTTGTTGTGTCTTTGGGATGCTACTTGATGTTCAGGTAGAAGGGCAGTCGTGCCTGGATGGCACTCTGTCGGTTGATGCTCTTGACCAGTCGCAGGGGTTCGTAGTACTCTCCCAGTGCGGCACGCATCTCTTCGTCCAGGTAGCTGCCGCTGCCTGTAGCCATGTCCAAGATCATGGTCAGCAGGCCAGGCTCCTCGGGATAGCTCTCTGTGTAGTACTCACCTACCTTGGCCAGTTCGGCAGCCTTCTTCACGGCATCGTCTTGCGAGCCGATGGCATCGACCAGTTTGATAGGCAGTGCGTCGTTGCCTAACCATACACGTCCCTGGGCAATCTCCTCCACCTGCTCGACGGGTAGCCTGCGACCGTCAGCCACGCGTTTGCGGAACAGCTCATAGCCTCGGCCGATGTATTTGTCGAGCAGTGCCAGCTCCTCGGCGTTGAACGGACGGGCCATGGTGCCGAAGTTGGCAAACTTGTTGGTCTTCACCTCGTCGAACTTCACGCCCAGCTTGTCGTTCAGCAGTCCGCTGAAGTCGGGGAACATGCCGAAGATGCCGATAGAACCAGTGATGGTGGTAGGCTCGGCGTAGATGTAGTTGGCAGCACAGCTGATGTAGTAGCCTCCTGATGCGGCCATGCCACCCATCGACACGACGACGGGCTTCTTGGCCTTCAACTTGCAGACAGCGTTCCATATCTGTTCGGAGGCGTATGCCGAGCCGCCGGGAGAGTTGACGCGCAGCACGACAGCCTTCACGTCGTCGTTGTCAGCGAGTGCCTCAAGGTCCTTGCATACGGTGTTGGCCACGATGTTTTGCTCCTGGCTGAAAAGATCACCGGTTTCCGAGTCAACGATTTCGCCGAAGGCATAGTAGACGGCAATCTCCTCGCCCTTTTTCTTGCCTGCTTTCACGCCTTCCATGTCGGCCAGCATCAGTTGGCTGATAGTCTCGTCCTCGTCAATCTCCAGCAACTTCTTGATTTCGCCCTTCACCTCGTCGGTGTACATCAGTTTGTCCACCATCTTCAGTTTCACGAAGTCTTCCGGCGCGCTCAGTGTGATGAATCGGTCGGCATAGGCGTTCAGCGAGTCGACGGGAATGTTGCGGCTCTTCGACACGTCTTCCAGCATGACTTTCCAGATGCCGGTGATGTATGCCGTGACCTGCTCGCGGTTAGGCTCGCTCATCTTGTCGGCAGTCATCATCTCCGGTGCACTCTTGTACTTGCCCACCTTGCACAGTTGGTACTTCACGCCAAACTTGGCCAGCAGGTCCTTGACGAAGTATGGGTTAGCCCCCAGTCCGTGCCAGTCGACCATGCCCTGAGGATTCAGGAATACCTTGTCGGCAGCGCTGCAGATGTAGTAGCTCGACTGGTCGTAGGAGTCAGCGTAGGCTACAATCCACTTACCGCTCTTCTTGAAGTCAAGCAGTGCCTCTCGTATGGCATGGTTCGATGCCGGAGCGTCGGAACTGAATATTCCTGCTTCGATATAGATGCCCTTGATGTCTTCGTTCAACTTGGCTTTTTGTATGGCAGCCAGTATGTCATCCAGCCCGAGGTTTGGGGTGACCTGTCCTGCCACCATGCTCATCGGGTCTGCCTGTGTGCGCTCTTCGAGCTGCCCTGAGAGCATCAGTGTGAATACGGAATTACTCTTAACGTTGGTGGTGCTGGCACTGGATGCTGCCAGGCCCACAAATGAGATCACACTCAGCATCGCCATAATCAGCAGAATGATTACGATACCTGTGATAGTTGCTAATACATACTTCAGAAAGTCTTTCATATAGTTAACAGTTTAATATATATTTTGCAAAGGTACAAAAATGTAATGAAACATCCAAAAATATTTCGTTTTTTTCTGAATAATTTGGTGGATAGCAAATAAAGCCGTACCTTTGTAAGCGAAAATAATACAAGACACCATCTTTATGAAAAAAACACTATTTACAGCATTATTGTTCTTGGCGACGACAGCAGCGATGGCTGTGCCTGCCAAACGAGGCCTATGGAGAACCATTACACTCAGTGACGGCACCGAGGTACGTGCCGAGTTAAGAGGCGACGAGCACTTTCATTATTTACAGGCTCCCGACGGCACGTGTTTTATCCAAAACAATGGTAACTATGTCCGCACCGACGCTGAGACCCTGCGGACACGGCGAGCCCAACGATTGATGAAGCGTAAGATCGTCTACGCATCAACCTCCGACGGACTGGGCAAGTACCAGACGATGAGCATGGGTGGTGTGCCCAGCATCGGTGAATATACCATCCCTGTGGTCATGGTGCAGTTCTCTGACTTGAAGTTCAAGTCTACAACCACTGTGGCCAAGATGACCCGCTACTACAACCAGGAGGGCTACTCCGACGAGGCGGGCTGTGTGGGTTCCGTGCGCGACTACTTCAAGTCGCAGAGTGGCGGCATGTTTGTCCCGACGTTTGACGTGGTGGGTATCGTCACTCTTAGCAAGTCGTACAAGTACTACGGCAAGAACGACAGCGAAGGCTACGACCAGAACGTCGACCCGTTGCCCAATGACGTCGTCAGCGCTGCTGTCGAGCAGTTGGGGGTCGACTTCAAGCAGTACGTAGTGCCTGCCGGCGATGCCAACCATTCTGCCGGCGTGCCCCTGCTGGCCATGTTCTACGCCGGACGAGGCGAGGCTACCGAGGGTGACGATGGCAGCGACTACCTGTGGCCCTGTGAGTGGGATGCCGAAGAAGACCCTGTGGGCGGCGGCACTTACAATGGCGTGCATTTCAATTCGTTCTTCATCGGCAATGAGCTGTACTCTGGCGGAGGCTCACTGATGGGCATGGGTGTGTTCTGTCATGAGTTCGGTCACGCTCTTGGCTTGCCCGACTTCTATGTTACTGACTACAGCTACGAGAGCGACGATGCGTTTGGCCTCTGGTCCATCATGGACGGTGGCGCCTACGTCAACAACTCCTACGCCCCCGTCGGCTATACGGCCTACGAGAAGAGCTACATGGGATGGCTCGACCTGAAAGAGTTTGGCGACGAGAAAGAGGTGACCCTCCAGTCGCCCGAAGGCACGTCGGAGAATTCGGCTTACATCCTGCGCAACAGCAGCAACGAGACCTTCATCTTCGAGAACCGGCAGCCCGGTACGTGGTATCCCTCCAGCTTCGGCTCTGGTGTGATGGTGACGCGCATTGCCTACAACCGCAACCAGTGGTACTACAACACGCTGAACAATACGCAGGAGAAGAAGCGTGCCTGCATGCTGACGGCCGACGGTGCCAAGCTTGACTTCTCGGCCCGCCAGTCGAACCTCTATGGCAACAGCAAGAAGAGCATTGCCACGCTCAAGACGTATTCGGGCACATCAAAAACCATCAACATGACTACTATCGTCAAGAACAGCGACGGCACCATTACCCTGACGCTCGGTGCCGGCTCTACTACCCCTGGCACCGACCCGTCGGTGGCTCCCGAGGGTATGTTGCTTTATGAATCGTTCGACGAGTGCAACGGCAAGGGAGGCACGGACGGCAGTTGGAGCGGACAGATAGCCAATGGCTCGTTCCTGCCCGACAACGAGGGCTGGGAGTCGGAGAAAGCCTTCGGAGCTAATAAGTGTGCCAAGTTCGGTACAGGCTCCGTCACGGGTTCAGCCACCACGCCGACGTTCACCCTCAACGGTTCGACGACGCTGACCTTCCGTGCAGGAGCGTGGAACGCCACAGGTGACGGCACTACGCTGAACCTGCTGGTCAACGGCGGTACTGCCGACCCGGCCATCGTGACCATGGAGAAAGGCGCATTCACCGACTACGTGGTGACCATCAGCGCACAGGGCACTGCGAGCATTACCTTCGAGTCCAGCAAGGGCCGCTTCTTCCTCGACGAAGTGAAGGTCTACAGCAATACTACCGCCAATGTCTACGACGTGAATGGCGACGGTAAGGTTGACGCCCTGGACATTCAGACTATTATCAACGCCTGCGTTGCCGATTCTAAGGAAACTAAGTATGACGTCAATGGCGACAGCGTTGTGAATGCACTGGACATTCAAGCCGTCATCAATGCTGCTGCGACTGCTGAGTAGTTGCAGCCCCGCATCACCTGCGATTGTAATATGTTCTCAATTTCGTGAGTGGCCTTCTCAGCTCCGTGAGTGGGCCACTCAATTTCGTGAGTGGCCTTCTCAATTTCGTGAGTGGCCTTCTCAGTTCCGTGAGTGGCCTTCTCAGCTTCGTGAGTGGCCTTCTCAATTCCGTGAGTGGCCTTCTCAGCTCCGTGAGTGGCCTTCTCAGCTCCGTGA
>CAMJWJ010000142.1 GCA_946409435.1 uncultured Prevotella sp.
CCGTGGACGGTCAGACCAACGGCAACAGTTCGGCCCTGTCGAGCATCAACCCCTCAGACATTGTGTCAATGGAGGTGCTGAAGGATGCCTCGGCAACGGCCATCTATGGGTCGCGGGCCTCCAATGGCGTGGTGCTCATCACCACGAAGAGGGGAAAGGCAGGCAAGACATCCATCAGCTACGAGGGCTACTATGCCCTGCAGAGCATACCCAACAAACTGGAGACGATGAACTTGCGCGAATATGCCGAACTGTATAATGAACGCGCAGACGCACTGGGCTGGGGCGACCGCGAGGAGTTTGCCGACCCCTCTGTGCTGGGCGACGGTACCGACTGGCAGGATGAGATATTCCGCAATGCGTCGATGCACAACCACCAGCTGACGGTCAGTGGTGGTAATGAGACAGGACAGTACCTTATCAGCGGCGGCTACCTGAAACAGGACGGTATCGCCGTGGGGTCAGACTTTGAGCGCTTCTCGGCCCGCGTCAATGCCGACACGCACATTGGCAAGTGGCTGCAGGTGGGTGTGCAGAGTTCTTTCGCCCGCACCAAGAAGACCAACACCATTGACGACAGCGGCGTGATAGAGCTGGCACTGAGGCAGTTGCCAGAGGTGCCTGCCCGCAATCCTGACGGTTCGTGGGGCTACCAGGAGAAGAACGACCTGGGCACCTACTACTCGAACCCGCTGGCCGATGCGCTGACTCGCGAGAACTACGAGAAAGGCCTGCAGGCCATGCTCAACGGCTATGCCATGGTGAACATCTGCAAGGGGCTGACCCTGCGCGTGGAGTATGGCGGCAGTTACAACTATAACAACACTTATTACTTCCAGCCCAGCCTGACACTGGGCGACTGGTCGCAGACCAGCTCGGGCAGCCGCGGCTCGTCGAACAGCAGCTACTGGTCGTTCAAGCAGTACATGACCTACATGAACACCTTTGCCAAGAAGCACAGCGTGAACATCATGGCCGGGCACGAGGCGCAGGAATCGGCTTGGGAGAACTTGTCGGCCGGACGCACGGGCTACCTCTTCAACACTGTACACGAGCTGAACGTAGGCGACGCGAAGACTGCCACGAACAACAACCAGAAAGGCTCGTCGAGCATCGAGTCGTACTATGGCCGCGTGAACTACACCTTCGACGACCGCTACTTAGTGACCGCCACGCTGCGTGCCGACGGCTCGTCGTCGTTCGGCCCCGACAACCGCTGGGGTTGGTTCCCCTCGGCAGCACTGGCCTGGCGCTTCTCGCAGGAGTCGTTCCTGAAGGACGTCAAATGGCTGTCGAACGGCAAGCTGCGACTGGGCTGGGGTCTGGTGGGTAACCAGAATGCCGGTGCCTACGCCTACGGCGCTCCGATGGCCAACGTGGCTACTGCCTACGGTACGGGGTTCTATCCCAGCCGCTACGCCAACAGCAAACTGAAATGGGAGCAGACCAAGGCATGGAACATCGGTCTGGACCTGACCTTCCTGAATAACCGCATCGAATTCATCTTCGATGCCTATCTGAAGAATACCGACAACCTGCTGATGGAGGCTTCACTGCCAGTCTATATCAGCGGCGTCATCGGCAAGCCCTGGATGAACACCGGCTCCATGCGCAACAAGGGTTTCGAGTTCACACTGAACACGGTGAATATCTCTAAGAAGGATTTTGAGTGGCGCACGGGTCTCACCTTCTCCCTGAATCGCAACAAGGTGACAAAACTCTACACCGAAAGCAGCGGCGAGCCAGGGTCTATCAACAATCTGGTCTATACCTATACCGCTGAGGGTGAGCCCGTGGGACAGTTCTATGGCTACAACGTCATCGGCATGTTCGAGAAAGAGGACGACTTCTACCAAAAGGACATCAACGGCGACTACCTGCTCGACGCCCAGGGCAACAAGAAGATTGTGGCACTGCCCGAGGGCAAGGTGGTGGACGAAGGCACCGGCATCTGGTATGGTGACTATATCTACGAGGACCGTAACGGCGACGATGTCATCGACGAGAAAGACCGCGTCTATCTGGGCAACCCGGAGGCCAAGTTCACCTTCGGACTGAACAACGACTTCCGTTGGAAAGGCTTCGACGTGAACCTCTTCATTACCGGCTCGGTGGGCAACAAGATTTTCAACTACTTGGCTCAGCAGCAGTCGAATCCAATGAACCGCTGGGTGTCGCTGAAGTCAGTGCGCGACTATGCCCGCTACGAACTGATTGACCCTGACGGCGAGCGCACCTTGCAAAATATGCGCATGACGAATCCTGGAGCCAGCACCTATCGCATTGACCAGGCCGCTGCCAACACCAACGACCGTATGAGCAGTGTCTTCGTGGAAGACGGCACCTACGTGCGCATCAAGAATCTGGCCATAGGCTATACCCTGCCGAAGAAATGGCTGCAGAAGGTGAAGATAGAGAACCTGCGCGTATACTTCAATGTGCAGAACCTTTGGACGATTACCGGCTACAGCGGCTACGATCCCGAGGTGGGCTCCTACAACCAGAACCCGCTGCTACGCGGCGTGGACTACGCCCGCTATCCCTCGCAGCGCATCTATACGTTTGGACTGAACCTGAACTTATAACCCTAAAACAGATATACAAATGAAACATTATCTATATATCACGATAACTGCGGCACTGCTGTTGACACTGACAGCCTCGTGCGACAAGGATTTCTTGGACAAGACACCGGAGGGAGAGTATATCGAGGACAACTTCTACGACTCTGACGCAGCCCTCTATGCCTCAACGGCACCGCTCTACAACCGTGCCTGGTTTGACTACAACACACGTGGTATGCTGCTGCTGGGCAGCATCAGGGCCAACGATGTATTTGGTCAATGGAACTGGCCGGAATACGGTCTGTTCACCGTTACCGCGCTCGACAAGTATCTGGGCGACATCTGGCAGGGCTTCTTCTCTGTGGTCACCATGGCCAATGCCACCATCGACAACATTGAAACGAAAGCAACAGCCAATGTCACGGAGGAGGCCAAGCGGACGGCCATCGGCGAGGCACGCCTGATGCGTGGCGTGGCCTTGTATTATGCCTTGCATGTGTGGGGGCCGCTGGTGCTGTTCGAGCACAATAAGGACGCGGTGGAAAACCCCCTGCGTCCGAGAAACTATGAGGAAGACGTGTTCCAGTTCGTTATCAACGACCTGACATACGCCGCTGACAACCTGCCTGAGAGTCCCTATGCTGCCGGTCGTGCCACTTGTTGGAGCGCCAAGGCCATGCTGGCTAAGGTTTATTTGGCCCGCTCAGGTTGGGACAAGCCCCAGCGCGACGAGTCTGACCTGGCACAGGCCAAGAAGTATGCCCTCGACGTGATAGAACACAGCGGCAGTAAGCTGCTCGACGACTATCACAACCTGTTTAAGTATCGTTACAACAACAATGAGGA
Source organism: uncultured Prevotella sp. (assembly GCA_946409435.1). Taxonomy (GTDB): domain Bacteria; phylum Bacteroidota; class Bacteroidia; order Bacteroidales; family Bacteroidaceae; genus Prevotella. Next base: position 3,411 of record CAMJWJ010000142.1, read on the forward strand.
GTCGCTGCTGGCCTGTCAGTGGTACAAATCAACTACCATGCAGTGGTACGTCTGCAACGCCACCATCTCCGACCTCTGTGCCGACAGCAAGATGATTGGCGGCGTGATGTGCTGGAGCACGCTGAACGCCTCGCCAGAAATGCTGATGCAGTATCGCTACAAGGGCAGCAATGGTGCCTATAAGTGGGAGAAGACACGCCGCGATGCCACGTTCTGCACCAATGGCGTACACTACGACTACATCGCCATTGCCGACGGTGGCTACACCTACGACGGCAAGTTTGCCCCCATTAAGAAAGGTGTGGTGGGCGGTCCCAACGATGACAACGATGGCTTTGTGGACATGATGTGCTCGCCGCTGAACACCTACATCATCCGTCTGGCCGATGTCTATCTCATCTATGCCGAGGCTTGCTTAGGCAACAGCGCATCGCTGACGGGCGAGGGCCTGCAGTACTTCAATGCCGTACGCCGCCGTGCCGGCATCGACGAGGCTACGTCCATCACCCTCGAGGACATCATCCGTGAGCGCCGTGTGGAGTTCGGTGTGGAATCTATAAATTGGTACAGCATGCTGGAGTGGTACAAGTGGAAGCCCAATTTCATGCTCAACTACCTGAACAACCAGTACCGCGGCTACACCTACAATGAGCTGAGAGTGGGTGAAGACAACGAACTTTCGTTCCACAACGATGATCCATACGTATCCACTGTATCGACCGAGTTCGGTGACCTTGTTTTGCCCAAGGAGGTGCCGAACATTACCAAGGACAACATCTTCCTGCCTTATCCCGAGCATGACGTCATTCAGAACCCGTATCTGAAGGAGGAACCGCAACATTACAACTTTAACGAATAAAAAAGTATCAGCATTATGAACATTTCGAAATATATCCTGACGTGCATAGTGTCGCTGCTGGCCTTCGGCAGCAGCCTGACGCTGACATCGTGCAAAGACGACGACGGTGGCGGACAGCCCGTCATTGAGCGCGTCCGTCTGACCGACCCAGAGAAGGCCGACTCTGCCTTTACTGTGGCAGGTCTGGGCCAGATGATCCTCATCGAGGGTCACGACCTGGACAATGCCCTGAACATCTACATCAACAACCAGGAATGCTATTTCAACTCGAACTACAACACCAGCACGCATATCATCATGACCATTCCGGCTGACCTCATCGTCTACGGAGCAGACAACTCGCTGCCAATGGAGATTCGTGTGGAGACCACGCATGGAACGGCCGTCTATGGATTCCATGTCATTGCAGGAACACCGTCCATCGACTACTACAAGGCCGATATGCCGCTGAACAGCGAGGGAATTCCTGAAATGCAGCCCGGACAGGTGGTAGAACTGCACGGTTCGCTGCTGCACGAGATTGAATCGGTCTATGTGGCTGATCTCGACACGGTCAAACTGGCCGACTGTGCCAAGTGGGAAGTCAACGACAGTTGCACCGTGGCCTACGTGACGATGCCCCAGGCAATTCCCGCACAAGGCATCATCGTCATGGAGTGCTTCGCCGGTACGGCCTATTGCGGCTTCTCGAAGTCGCCCATGGCTCCGGAACTCATCGGCGTATTCCCCGACATGCCGATACCCGGACAGACCGTAACCCTGACCGGTAAGTATCTGTCAGACCTGACAGCCATCAACATCGGCGGCGAGATAGACATCGAACTCGACGATGTGAAGGTCAGCGATGCTCAGGACCAGGTGACCTTCAAGATGCCCGACCAGTTGCCCACGACTGCTGCCAGTGGAACTATTAAACTGAAGACCCTGGGCGGCGTGGCAGAACTGCCGTTCTACCGTTACGACTGGATATTGGAAGACTTCGACGGCAACGGCACCAGCCAGAACTGGAACTGGGGTACTGATGTGCGCGGTGCTTGGTGGGACGCTGCTTCGTTCACCGTAGAACCAGCATCTGGCGGGTGGATTGGCTTCGAAGCCTACGCCGGATGGTGGGACCACAACGTACAGTTTAATGGCAAGCAGGCTCCTGCGGGCATTGATGCCGGCACACCACTGACCGACCTCGAACTGCGCTATGAGGTTTATCTGCCTCAGATGCCTGATGCCACTTGCTACACCCAGATCACCTTCATGGGTACAACCATAGACCGAACCGACATTGCCGACCAATACACGGGCAAGACCCTTGTCGGCGAATGGATGAGCGTGGCCATCCCGCTGACGAAGTTCGGCGAGGGTACCTACGGCGACCTTGTGGGTGCTGCTCCCGGCGACGACGGCAACTTCAAGATATACCACGACTTCGAGAGCAGAGAGGGCATCTGGTTTGCCGTTGCGTATGACAACTTCCGTATTTACAAAATCAAGTAACCAATATGAAGACATTAAAATATATGCTATTAGCAGTCGGCGCCGTCCTGGCACTGGCTGCCTGCAGCGACGACGACAGCGTAAGTGTGAGCAACCCGAAGGTGCAGTTCTGTGCCGTCAACGACACGACTACTACCGTCAGCCAACTGACGTTTACTAAGTGGAGCAGTTTCCAGATGGTGGATATCCAGAGCAACATCAACTGGCAATTGAGTTGCGATGCCGACTGGGTGACGCTCTCCAACCACTCCGGCGTGCCCACATCGGGTGCCTCTAAGACCCTCCACCTGAAGGTGACTGTGCCTGAGAATATGACAGGTCAGCAGCGCACGGCAACAATCACCCTGACAGGTGGCGGACAGATGGCACAACTCGCCGTTGTGCAGAACTCCATCTACGTGGATCCCCTCGGATGGATCTCGGCTGAGGATGCCGGCAACGCCATGAAGATTGGCCTGAACCTATACAACACGATGGAGGCTTACGGCACATGGTTCGACTGGACGGACGACCCCATCGAAACCTTTCAGACCTGCTGGGGTAATCCGCTCGTAACTGCCGACTGGTTCAACGCCGTGAAGGCCAGCGGTTTCAACG
>CAMJWJ010000143.1 GCA_946409435.1 uncultured Prevotella sp.
ACATTGGTTAATAGATTGTTTTAGGTTAGTAGTAATATTTATAGTTTTAGGTTTTTAGTTATTGGTAAAAAGAAAGTTTTAAATGTGTGAAAACAGTGGCCGCTGTGAAGCGCTCATAACTTTCTTTTATTTAGAAAAAGGTTAGTAATAATGATTATATTCCTGTCTCAGACAGGCCTCCAGCCGGAAGGCTGGATTACAAAAGGAAAAGGATTTTTAGTTAAACATAGGCTTTTGGACGCTGCCGCTCGTTGATGAGTAGCAGCGTTTTTTTTCATGCCGCCTACCGCTCAATCAGTGCGACGGCATAGGCGGAGATGCCTTCCTGACGGCCAGTAAATCCCAGCTTCTCGGTAGTGGTAGCCTTGATGGAGATGCTGTCGACGTCACAGCCGATAATGGCGGCCATACACTGCTGCATGGCGGGAATGTGGGGATTCATCTTCGGGCGCTCGGCACAGATGGTGGCATCGATGTTCACGAGGTGATAGCCTTTGGTAGCTATCAGCTCGATGGTCTTCTTGAGAATTACCTTACTGTCCATGCCCTCGGTATCCTTCGACGTGTCAGGGAAGTGATAGCCGATGTCGCGCATGTTGGCGGCTCCCAGTATGGCGTCACAGATGGCATGTATCAGCACGTCGGCGTCGCTGTGACCCAGCAGGCCTTTCTCGTGCTCCAGTCGTATGCCTCCCATCCAAAGCTCGCGGCCCTCCACCAACTGGTGGACGTCATAGCCCATTCCTACTCTTATCATAGTTCTTATGCTTCTTCGTTAAAATGTCATAACGCTATTTCGGTATTACGAGAAAACGGCATCACGATAGTACGGTATCACGATAATACGACAGGAGAACTACCTCCTGAACAAATCCTTGATACCGTCCATATCAAAGGCCAGGGTAAAGCGCAGCGTCTGGTCGAGCGGATTACTCTTGGCTGTCGAGATGACGTAGCCCACATCGAGTGAGAACACGCTCATACGAAAACCTCCACCGACGGTGAAGTACTTACGGTTTCCCTTATTCTCCGACTCATGGTGGTAGCCGGCACGCAGCGAGAACTGGTCGTGGTAGACATACTCAGCACCGATGCTCCACTGGATTTCCTGCAGCTCCTCCTTGAAGCCACCGGGAGCGTCGCCGAAACTCTTGAAAATCGCCGAGATACTGCTCAGGTCGTTATACTCGCTGAGCACACGTGCCTCATAGTCCTCTGCTGCCTCGTCGTCACGCTGCTTGGGTACGGTGGGGACCAGCAGTTTGTTGGCATCGGCAGCAATGGTGAAACGGTTGTACTCGTCGACGGGCACCATCAGCGAGGCACCAATACGGAGGTTGGCAGGCAGGAAGTTGGCACGGTCGTCGCCGAAATACTTAATCTTTGAGCCGACGTTCGAGATATTCAGTCCCAGTCCCAGCTGGCACTCACGCTTTCCAATGTTAATGTAGTTGTTGTAGTAGCAGGCCAGGTCGGCAGCGAAGGCCGAGGCGGGTTGTGCATCCTCGGTGTAGTCGTAGCGCAGGTCACTGTATATCCAGCGGATGGCAGCGGCAATGGAGAACTTCTCGCTAAGCATCAGCGAGGCACCCACGTCGACCGACATCTCGTAGGGTTTCACCGTCATGGCATTCTCGTCCATCGACGTCATCACCTCACCAAGCGAGAAGTAGCGCAGCGAACCGCTGACGGCAGCGTAGTCGCCTATGCGGTAGTAGCCCGCAACGTAGGCCAGGTCGATGTCGTTGACCAGCTGGCGCAGCCACGGTGTATAGTTCAGTGCCACACCAGCCCTACTGATGCAGAAGGGATACTTGGCAGGGTTCCAATACTGCGAGTTGACGTCAGGGTCTGTAGCCACACCGACATCACCCATACCGGCAGCTCGGGCGTCAGGGGCAATCGTCTGAGAGATGACGGCATGCTCGACAGGGTTAAACTGGCTCTTCGTGTCCTGTGCAAAGGAAGTGAGAAATGAGAAATGAGCGATGAGAAATGCCATCAGCACCATCATTCTGTTTCTGCTATTCACCATATTACTCCTATTCTTCATTTGAGTCATTATTATAATTTTTTATTCTGATTATTCTTTCTATTTGTGCGTCAGCACAATGAGCTTCTTGGCCTTCGTGGCATACGTGCTGCCGTCGGTACTGATGCTGAGGCGATAGAGGTAGACGCCCGTCTGCAGTCTGCGCCCGCCGTCGACGGTGAGATCCCAGTCAACGGTGTAGGTGTTGTCTGACGCTATGCCGCTCTCGGCGTATGCCCACAGATGGCGGCCGGACATGTCGAACACGTCGAGCTTGATGTCCATCTGTCCGCCCACCCTATCGTGGACGACGCGGAACTTCGTGTGCGTCGTGGCGGGATTAGGCGTGCAGTCGATGTCAGCGATGGTAGGCCCTACGCCTTTAGCCACCTCGAAGTTCAGCTCAACGGTCGACGAGTTGTTCAGCACGTCCCAGGCACGGAAGAGCAGTTTGTGTTTTCCGTACGACAGCTCGGGGATGCTGTAACCCACCTTGCCCGACGTGTAGCTGCCGAAGTCGAACCGGAAAGCATCGTTCAAGACGTAGGTCTTCTGTGCCTCTCCGTCGATGACGAGCTGCATGTCGTGTCCGATGCCGCTGCCCGATGCGTTGATACCGTCCTCGTCGTTCAGTTCTGCCATGAAGTATGGTGTTGTGTTCACCTTGTCGCCGTTGGTAAACGACGTGCTGTTCAGGTAGCAGTAGATGTCCGGTCCGACATTGCTGCTGCTCATCTCCTGTGTGCCGTTCAGGGCCAGCTGGTCGCAGACGCCGTTGGCGGTCAGTGTCTTGGCATCGTTGATGGCATAGAGGTTGATGAGCACGGGCAGCTCGGAATACTTGATATCCTTCGGCACGGCGAAGGTGAACGTGAAGTGTCCGTCCTTGACGCTGTTGCTGCCGCTGAACACGGTGTTGGGACGGTCGTAGTAGGTGAAAGCCTCCTCGGCACCATCGGACGTCATGTCGTTCAGCTTACAGGTAATCAGCTCACGGATGTCGCGCACGACGGCCGTCATCTGTCCGGTAAACGTGGTGTCACGCTGTCCTTCAGCATTCAGCACGTTGCCCGTCAAGGTGACAATAGCTCCGGCTTTCACGGTCAGCAGGCTGCCGTCGGTCAGTTGTTGTCCATTGATGGAGTCGATGGCCATCTGTGCGGTAGGCACGGCCAGCCTGACTGCCGGGTCGCCGAGCAGAGTGTACTGCAACTTGTTCTCGCGCAAGTCCTTACGCTGGCTAATCAGTTCGTTCTTGGTCCGTCTGACCGCCTCGCCGATGGGAATGGGCAGCCCCTGGCTGTCAAGGCTCAACACGTTACGCGTAAAAGCGAGGTTCATCAGTCGGTTGTAGTTCTGGTATACGGTACGTGTGGTACCGTAGAAGGCGATGGCACCGCCCTTCTTGTTGAAGAAGCACGCCTCGCCGATATTCTCTTCCTGTCCGTCGAAGGGCATGATGTCGCACGATGCCGTTATCCACAGGGGCAGGCGCATAGAGTTGATGTCCTCGAAGTCCTCAAGGTACATGACGCTTTCGTGCGACATGACCGTGGCACTGCCGTGGCCGCTGTAGTTCATGATGAGTGCTCCCTGCTGCAACTGCTGCTTGATGAGTCGCGTGACATCAGGATAGGTGTTGCCCGTCGACGAGGTGACTCGTGTATAGGCATCCCACATGATACGCTTGACGAGCATGGTGGGATAGAGCATCTCCACGCTCTGTGCCACTGAGTCGGCATCGTCCATGTGCTGGTTCTGGTTGCCGTCGTCACCCATGAAGCAGATGACGTTCTGCCACGAGTCGGCATCCTGGTGGTTGATGTAGCGCTCTATCTTGTCGATGACGCCGGCAGCCTCGTCGGCCGTTCGGGCTGGGATGCGCCCCACGGCAACGTCGGCCATGTCGCTCGTCAGCATGCTGCCGCCCTCGTTGTCGTCGAGCAGACAGAAGTAGTCGTCTGACACGTAGCACTCGGTCTCGCTATACGAGTTCTCACTCTCATAGCAGAGCAGGAAGTCGTCGGGCGAGCACATCGACCAGTCGCTGATACGCATGCGGTTGTCCCAGGCACCATCGCCTAACAGCACCAGGAAACGGGGCAGGTCGGCATCGCTGGCGGCACGGTCGTAGAGCATCTTCAGGTAGCGGCGGTATGCATTGGCATCAGGCGTACCACTGGAGAACTCGTTGTACAGCTCGTCAGCCGGCACGATGCGTACGCGCAGACTGTCGTGCTGCTCGTGCAGGGCCTTCAGCCGTTCGGCCTGTGACAGCAGCTTTTGCGTCGTGGGAATGATGATAACCATGTCGACAGGTGTGGCGGCATGGTGGTTCTGGTTCGTGATGTGGTAGAGGTACTCCGGTGTCGGGAAGTTCTGGTCCAGACTCGGGGCGGCCACTGGCTGCGTACTGAAGGTGGAGATGTAGTCCAGCCGCACATCACCGCTGGAGGCCGTCGGTGTCAGGTCAATCTGGTTGCTTGCCTGCAGGTTGGACACTGTATATGTCTGTACGCTGGTACGCATCTTCTCCAGCGATGCACATTTCGAGATGTTGACTGTGCCTACCTGCCTGCCGTTAACGCTTACGGCCACCGAGGATGCACCGGCTGCCGAGAGACTCACCGTCACTTGCCCTTGTTCAGAAGTGCCCGTGGCAGCCACCGTGTAGTGATTTGCTGCTCCATTGGTCAAGAGCCTCGCGTCGTAGAGGTTGCGCCCACCGTGGAACCATGCATAGTCGTCGACCTCGTAGAGCGAGCAGTAGTCGTCGATTGCCGGATAGTAGCGGCTGCTGAACTCCTCTTGGGTCAGCGTACTGGCAACACTGTCGTTCTCGGTCAGGAAGTAGTAGCCATAGTCTGAATAAGGATTGCGCACGCGACGGTGACTGGCGGCATCCCACGAGACGGGTCCCACGCCATAGAACAGACGCTTGCCGTTGACGACGCAGGTGGGCAGTTCCTTCAGGTCATCGGTCTCGGCGAGATAGGTGCCTGTCAGCTTTTCAGGTTGCAAGGCTCCTCCGTAGCCGTAAATCTTCACCTTATTAATATCCGTAAACCCGGCCTTGCGCACAAGGTCGGATGTCAGCTGGTAGATGCCTGTCGAAGGTATGCGTATCTTCGCCCATGTACCGCTGCTGAGCACCGAATTGTCGGCATAGCGGCCTTTTCCGGACGCCCTGCGCTGAGCCTGCAGCTTCAGCAGTTTCTTCGAGAGCCGGTGGCCCTTGACGTTGAGCTTGAAACTGACCAGCTTCTGGTACTTGCCATCACGTAGCACGAGGGGTATGAACGACACGTGCAGCACTCCTTGCTTGCGCTCCACGCCGACCATCTGGCTCACCGTGGGCAGCGCCTCCAGTGGACTGGCCGTGGCGGCCAGCCGGCGGTAGCCCTCGATGTCTGCCTGGCTCATGGGCACAAACTCTGGGTACTCGATGGTCACCGTATAGGTAGAGTCGGTAAAGTCTGCCCCCAGCCTGACAGTATGGCTGAACACGGGCAGCACGGAGTCGATGCGCACCTCGTCGGCCGTCAGGTTGAAGAAGGTCTGCGCAGAGGAAATGAGAAATGAGAAATGTGAAATGAGAAATGCAGCAAGTAGCCATATTCTCATTCCCATCCCATTACGATATATCTTGATGTCACGTGTCATATTCATTATTTTGAAAGCCAGAAGGCTGTCATTACTCACTATTTCATTTACAATTAAACTCCAGCACCTTGTTCTGTTCAAGCCACCCTTCCAGGTGGTCGTCAATGTGTACTGGCCCTACTCCTGCTGGCGTACCGGTGTAGAGCAGGTCGCCAGTCTTGAGCGTGAAGAACCGGGAGATATAGCTCACGAGCTCGTCTATCCGGTAGAGCATGTCGCCTGTCCATCCCGTCTGCACCGTCTGCCCGTTGATGTCGAGGTGGAAGTGCAGCGACTGCACGTCAGGCAGTGTGGCCACATCAACCCACCGGCCTATGACCGCCGAGCCGTCGAAGCCCTTGCAAATCTCCCAGGGCTGTCCCTGACGGCGGGCCTCACGCTGCCAGTCACGCGCCGTGAAGTCGATTCCCACGGTGACAGCATCGTAATAGCGGTGGGCAAAGCGCTCGGGGATGCTCTTCCCCAGGCGGCTGATGCGCACCACCAGCTCCGTCTCGTAGTCCACCTGCTCCGACCAGTCGGGCACGAAGAACGGCTTGCCGTCCTTGAGCAGTGCCGAGTCGGCCTTGGTGAAAATGACAGGACGCTCTGGTTTATATAACGCGCCATCCAGCTCTTTATTGTGCTGGATGTAATTCATT
>CAMJWJ010000144.1 GCA_946409435.1 uncultured Prevotella sp.
TGATGTCAATGTCGTGGACGCAATTTAGCCCCCTGATGCCGCTGGCCTTGATGGCGGTATGAACTCCACGACAGGTTATGCCGTCGATATGGATGTCCTGGAAGTCAGGTGCCCATCGGCGCTGTTCCTCGGTAAATGTCGGCACGGCCTTGTCGTCACTGCCTGCAGGACGGTCAACGTAGTCGCACTGGAAGACGATGGCTTGATCTTTTATGTCCGTCATCACAATGTCCTTGATGTACAGCTGCTCCGTCTTGCCGCCACGTCCGAGACCGCTCTTGAAGCGCAGTCCTGTATCGGTGCCGCTGAAACGGCAGTTACGTACCACGATGCGTCGCACACCAGCAGCCGTCTCACTGCCCAATACGAAAGCTCCATGGGCATGGTAGACCGTGTTGTCCTGAATGAGGATGTCCTCTACACCACTAATGCCGTTCTTACGGGGTCTGCCACTCTTCATGCACAGGCCATCGTCACCAGCATCAACAGTGCTGTTGACAATGAGGCACCGATGGCAGTCGCTGAGGTCGATGGCATCGCCGTTCTGTGCGTTCCAAGGACAACGTACGGTGATACCATCTATAATGACATTTTCGCAATAACAGGGGTGGACATGGAATCGAGGAGCATGCTGGAACGTGACACCTTGGAACATCAGGTTCTGACAGTCCGTCATTCGTACCAGGTCGTTGCGCATGCGCTCCTGTTTCTCAGGAGTGTCCATGATGTCGGGATAGCCAGACTTCATCTGCCAAGGATACCATAACTGACCATTCTGACGTTCGACACCACCCATATCGCGGAACATTTTCCACTCTACGTCACTGACCTTGCTGCGCTTGACGGGACGCCACTGCTGTCCGTTGCCGTCGATAATGCCTTGTCCGGTGATAGCAATATCGTGCTTCCGCTCAGCACTGATACACGGCATTGAGCGTTCAGTTTTCTTCCTTGTATCGATGTATAGCTGTTTATCAGGCGAGAAATAGATGATAGCGTTCTTGTCAAGATGTAGTTCAATATGATTGTCGAGTACTATAGGCCCTGTCAGCCATACTCCCTGAGGAACGATGAGCCGGCCACCACCTTGCGATGCTAACTGAGCAATAGCTTGGCTGAAGGCATCGGTGCATAGTGTGATGCCGTCGCCCACAGCTCCGAAGTCTGTCAACGTCACACGGTAATCGGGAATCTGGGGCGGAATGACGGGCTTTATTGTGACGGGCAAGTTCTGGTAATAGTTAGAATAGTCTTGTGCCTTTGCAGGCAAAGACAGCAGCATCAGCACAGCTGCAACCCACAGTTGTGAACGACATCTCGTAGACTGTGAATAATGATTTGTTTTGTTCATATTAGTTATAGTAGATTTGTTGGTTTAATAAAAAAGCCACTTACCCTTTAGGCTCATGGCTCATAGGGTAGGTGGCAAGACTGGTTGTGCTGTGAGATGGGTTCTCTGCATGCCCGCCTTATTTTGTCTGTATAACCAAGAATTTGGAAACGCTCCAGAATCGGGCAGGGTCGATGACGCTAAGTTTCCACGTATCTTTACCCTTCTTCTCAAGGGTATAGGAGTCAGCGGGCATCTGTGTCCATACCTTTGGCTCGCCCTTGGAGGTGATGGCAATCTCCGTGTTGTTGCGTATGTCGACACTCTTAAACTGCTTCTTGTCGATATTCGAGACATCGAGTTTGGTCTTGCTCAGGAACTTCTTCTCGAGCAGTCCTAAATCCTTCAGTTCACGCTCGGTAGCAATCTTCACGAAGGCCTCGTTCAGCTGTTCATCCTGCGTCTCAAGCATCTTGCCCTGTGAGGTGATGACCTGTTCTTGGGCTGCATTACGACGGGTCAGTGCTCCCATACGCTTGCCAAGGTCCATGATGGTCAGGTTCTTGTCGTTGATCTCGTCTTCCAAGGCGGCTATCTGTGCCTCCTTCTCAGCCAATTCCGCAGTCAGCGAATTGATGATGGCCTTCATCTTCTGTCCTTCTCCCGTCGAGGCATTGAGTTTCTTCTCCAACTGTGCAATGCGTTCGCGTTGCTCCTTCAAAGTCTGCTGGAATCTGCTCAGGTCTTGCTTGATTTGTTCGCGACTAGGGGTAAGGCTCTCCTTGCTTGGGTTGAAGATTTCGCTCTGCTGGCGTGAGATGCTGTCCAGTCCGCTGGAGATGACGGTCAGGAACTCGTCCAGTTCCTGGTAGTCAGCATTGCGCTGCTCAAGTGCAGTCTGCAATGAATCGACGCGGGCATCCGACTCCGTTTTGTTGCCACAGGAGTAAAATGACATGGCAGCAATTGCCACAAGAATAAGGCTTAATGACTTCTTCATATTGATTCTTTTCTATTTATTGATATTTCCTGTTGATGATATTTATCATGCAAATGTATGAATGATTTTCTATATTGTCAAATGTTTTAACAAACTTTATTATTTAATACCTACAATTGACGGTCTTACGTCCATTCACGATATAGATACCCGCCGGCAGACTGCTCAGTTCCTGTTCATTCGCTGTCTTGCTGATGCATCTTCCATCTAAAGTGTAGATGCCTTTAACGACAGAGTGGAGTGCGGTGTCTGCGTCATATACCACGCCATGAATGCCCTGAGGCAACTCGGTGATATTGAACCGAGTATTGTCCAGATAGTTCATTCGCTTGGTAATCCATGTCTTAAGGTAAGTCAGCTCGGAAGTGAAGTTCAGTGTACGGCCCGCGATGTCGCTGTCACCGCTCCATTTCTTGTATTCGCGCTGGTCGGCACCGGCAGTCTTGAAGTCGGCCAACTGTCGCTCGAAACGGGCAATGATGCTGTCGGTCTGCAGCCACGTCTTGCGGAGGTCACGGTAGCGCAGTCTGGTCTTCATGTTGAAGTCGTCGGCATTGGTGGAGCGCAGTCTGCGGAACAGGTTGTAGTCGCCATGCTCGTTGTTAGTGATGTACGTAGTGTAGTCCTGCTCGGGCTGCATGAGCGTGGAGTGATAGTAGGCGTCGCTCCACCGCTGTCCCATGACGGCATCCATGTCCCAGACGCCGAGTGTGATACGTGGGTCTGTCTGCTTGTCATAGACGGCAAAGTACATGTTCTTTCCGTGATTGTCAGTGGCGAGCAGGGTCTCCATCAGGATGTAGTAGTCAACGACTACGGGCAGGTCGAAGAACTCGCCTGCACGAGAGCGGAACACGGCATCGGCCGACGTACAGACAAAGTTGACGGCATCGTAGAGCGTCTGCCAGTCTGTGGGGTTCACGTCGTCAAAGTCGGGATATTTCACGTAGTACTGGTCCCACGATTCGCTGTAGTTGTTGTAGCTGGCAGGCGATGACTTCGGATAGTTGTTGTTGTCACGGTTATGCCCCATGAACACAGCGTAGCTCCAGTCCTTGGACTTCCACAGTTGTCCGTGCACGGTCTTTGTTTCCTCGTCGTACTTTGCCAGTTTCATCTGTTTACGGTCCAGGGCTTCCGTCATGCAATAGATGCCGCGGTACTCATCGTTGAGTATCAGTTCCACGAAGCGTCCTCTGGAACCACTCAAGGCTTTTGGCTCGCTGTCGGCATAGTAGGGCTTTGTGCAGAAGTCGTTCCACAGGTCGGTGACCACACGGTTGCGTATACGGCTCATGTCCACCTGGCAGGCTTCGAGCAGCCACGAATTGTCGTTGCGCAATCCGAAGAACTTCTGGTCGAGTTTCTGGCCGTCAGCGTCTAAGAACTTGACGTGGTAGTTGCGCTTGTGCTTGTCTGTGCCGTTCGTGATGCCTCCACGCCATTTCGCCTTCATGTGCTGCTGTGTGTAGGTCTTTTTGTCAGGCTCCTGCACCGTGATGTCACCCTCTGTATAGTCGTAGCCAAACGAGCCATACATACTCACCACGGGCAGCGAGGTGAAGGTCAGCCGTGAAGAAACGGTCGTCCCGTCGGTATGGCTGATGCTGAGTGTATAATATTTGCCTCCTTCCACCTTATTAAATATAAAGGTGTCGTCGTTACCTACCGATGTGCCGTCGATATACAATGGTCCCCAACCGTCCTTGGCGGTATAGCTGACCTTCAGTTCCACGTCCTTTCCAAAGTGGTCGGCGGGGGTGGTATGCAGATAGTATCCGCCTTGGTCGCTGGTGTATGCCGGCCCGTGGAGTCCGATAGTGAGTGTGCTCAGGGCCTTGTCTAACGGTGCCTCGCTCTGGAAAACGTCTTTTACCGCTACGCCTGCTTGGTCGTAGAAGGCAAACAGTTGGTTGATGTTGCCGTTTCCGCTGTTGGAATAGGTGCCTACAACCATTGAAGACGTGCGAACATCCCAGATGTGGTCGGTCTGCGAGACATTCCTGATAGTGAAATAGTCGCCCGTCTGTAGTGTCACGGTCCATAGCGAGCGATTGCCGTCAGGCTGGCTGGTCATGTTGACATAGCGGCGAGTGTCGCCCTGCCGTACTCCGTCGTAAGTGACGTACTGCCCTGTCTTGGCATTTCTGATGTAATACTGTCCGTTGCCAGCCTCGGCGACCGACCACAGGTTTGCCTCGCCCGCAGTCCTTTGTGTCGTCAGATAGCTCAACGGGGTCTGTAGTCCGTTGCTGGCTCCGTCGGTCACGCAGCCATTAGGGAATTGCTGGCACACGATGAAGTAACGGCTACCCTCGGTGAAGTTAGGCGCGGCATGTAGCGTGCTGACTGCTGCCAGCAACGACAGACAAGAGAGTATAGTGTGCTTCATGTCAATCATTTCTCTTTTTTTATTTCGTTCCAACGATATGAGTCTTAGGCAGTTCCCGATTGCGGCGGTTGACAACGGTGACCACGCTCTGAGCCAGATTGATGAAGGCCAACCCCGTGACCGTCTCGCTGCTCAGTGCCGCAGGCTCGCCAGTGTCACCACTCTCACAGATGCTCTGCACAAGGGGAATCTGTGCCAGCAGGGGGACATTCATTTCCTCGGCAAGCCGTTTGCATCCCTCACGGCCGAAGATATAGTATCGGTTTTCGGGCAGTTCGGCAGGCGTGAACCACGCCATATTCTCAATGAGTCCGAGGATGGGCACGTTAACCTTTTCGTTGCGATACATATCGATGCCTTTCCGTGCGTCGGCCAGTGCCACCTGCTGGGGAGTTGAGACAATGACCGCTCCCGTGATGGACAGTGTCTGCAACAGCGTCAGGTGGATATCGCTCGTACCCGGCGGCGTGTCCAAAATGAAGTAGTCCAGCTCGCCCCAGTCGGCATCGGCGATGAGCTGCTTCAGCGCACTGGTAGCCATGCCGCCTCGCCAGAGCGTGGCCGTGTCGGGCGACACGAAGAAGCCTATGCTGAGCATCTTGACACCGTATGCCTCGATGGGACAGATGAGGTCGCGGCCGTCCGCCTTGACGGCATAGGGCCGTTCGTTCTCTACATGGAACATCTTGGGCATCGATGGTCCAAAGATGTCGCAGTCGAGCAGTCCCACCCTGTAGCCCAGACGTGCCAATGCGATTGCCAGGTTGGCAGCCACGGTCGACTTGCCTACGCCTCCCTTGCCGCTGCTGACGGCAATGATGTTCTTCACTCCGGGCAGCAGCTGGTCGCCCGTGGGACGTGGCTTCGTCTTGAATTCCGTACGTATTTCAACTTCCACATCCTTGCCGCAATGGTACTTGATGGCTGCCTCAGCCGCCTTGACCGTTGACTTGAGAAACGGGTCCGTGTCACGCGGAAACTCCAGCACCACCGTCACCTTCCAGTTCATTCCCCCCTGCGGTGGATTTAGTGGAGTAACGGCTGGCTGGTCGGCCACCATCTGGCTTTCTACTAAGTTTTTCTTCGTGCCGGCATAAGTTACTGTTGCCAGCGCTTCCAGGATGAGTTTGGGATATAGTGTCATTACTTATATTTATTATTATTGACTGCAAAGTTACAAAAAAAAATGCAAATTGCCAAATAAAAAGCACCGTTTTTCATTGGCATTATTCAAAAAAACAGACCATCCGCCCCCTGGCTGAGAGCGGATGATTTGTACGTCACTACGGGCATGTGCTGAGACTACTCAATGACCACGGTAGTCCAGCCGTGCTTGTCCTCGATCTCGCCGTACTGTATGCCGCGGAGCGTGTCGAAGAGTTTTTTAGATACGGGGCCGGGCTTGTCGCCAAACGAGTAGCGCTTGCCGGTGTCGAGGTCGTCGATGTAGCTGATAGGCGAGATAACGGCTGCCGTTCCGCAGGCTCCTGCCTCCTCGAAGGTCTCCAGCTCTTCCTCGGGAATGGGGCGACGCTCCACCTTCATGCCCAGATCCTCGGCTACCTGCATCAGCG
>CAMJWJ010000145.1 GCA_946409435.1 uncultured Prevotella sp.
TTAATATATAGTTCGTTCTGGCGTGGGCTAACTGCGTTGTCTATCCTGTGTGATGAAGGCAATGTGAGAGCCTACGGCCCCAGGATGGACAGAAGAACAGACACCTACGCCTTTTTTGTGTGTATGCGGAAAAAGAACCAAAAACAAGAAAATGATATGAAAAGACTACTGACATTCATCGTTTCATGTCTTGCGTCGACGGTGTTCACAATGGCGCAAAAAATGGACGTTGTAGATTTCAGACTGTTGGAAACAGACCTGACGGCCAATACACACGGCACGCTGAAAGTCGACCAAAATGGCGAGACGGCAGCACTCATCAAGATCCAGACCCCTGAGCGTGGCTTCACGTTCGATGGTGGCTCCTTAGGCATCGTCGCCACCGAAGAACACAGTGGCGAGATCTGGCTGTATGTGCCCCGCCGTGCCATGAAGCTGACTGTCCAGCACAAGGACTATGGAGTCATGCGCGACTACAATTATCCTATCTCCATCGAGGGCGGACGCACCTACGAGATGTTCATTGACATCGGTATCGGGCGTTACGTCACCATCACGTCGCAGATAGCCCGCTCCACCATCTATATCGATGGCGAGAACGTGGGTGAAGCTCCCATCCACAACCGCTACCTCAGCTACGGTACCCACAGCATCCGCGCACAGAAGGATCGCTTCGAAGGCGAAAAGAAGGTGATGATTACCACTGGCGACAATCAACATCGACTCATTTCCATTGAACAGCGCGACATGAGCGACCACTTCGGCAACGTCACAGTGACGGTGGACAACCGTGCTGACATATTCTTTGAGGGTAAGAACGTCGGTACTGGTCTGTGGAGCACGCAGCTGCGCGAAGGCAATTATGTGGTAGAGACCCGAAAGACGGACTGTGACCCCGTCAAAACCTCGTTTACCGTGGTGGCCCGGCGGCAGAACAACGTTACAGCCAGTGCCCCCGTGCCCCATACCGGCTGGTTGAACGTCTATACGAGACCACGTAATGCCACTGCGACTTATAATGGCGATAACCCTATTGATCTCAGCGAGACAGTGACACTGCCTGTCGGCACCTATCAGTTGGAGTTTGCCCGCCGTGGATACGAACCGCTGAAGCGTGAGTATAGGGTGCGGCACAACGAGGTGACGAAGGACACCGTGGAGCTGCAGCGTACAAAGTATGTCAAACCGCTGGCGTTCTACTTCGGCGGGGCTTTCACCGTCCGCTCCATGAGTGGTGCTACGGCCTTTCTCGGAGCCGTCATCAAGGGTCACGACTTGCAGGCCGGCTACACGTTCGGCCTTTCGGCCTCCGACCCCGTCTACTGGTATACCGACGATGGCAGCTACGACTACCGCAGTGGCTGTACCTACAAGTTGAGCTCGGTGTCAGTACGCTATGGCTATCAGTTTAACCTCAGCGACAAGCTGGCCATCACCCCACAGGCGGGTGTTAGCATCGACCGCCTGACGGTAGCTGATAATGATGCTCAGCAGAGCTATGCCGACGGAGCCTCAGCCACTTGCCTCACTGTCGGACTGAAACTACTCTACGTTCCCTTCGAGCACTGCTATCTGTTCCTTGCTCCTGAATACAACTTCGCCCTGAAGAAGGATGCCAATTACGAACGTCTGTCGTCGTCGGCTAACATCCCCGCAGGCGGAGTGGCAGCACATATTGGAGTACTTGTCAATTTCTAAAACCTTCATCACTATGAAAAAGAGTCTATACCTTATTACATATATAGTTTGTGTCGTCAGCCTCATCACAGCATGCAACAGTGAGGAGGAAAAGGGCGTCATACCCATGGCCGAAAAGCTGCGTGTGACCGAGACAAGCATCCCCCTGCCTAAAGAAGCCAGCCAGAAGACACTGGCTGTGGAGAGCAACTGTGCCTGGGACTTCGCCGTTGACAAGTCTGACGGCTGGACGGGGTTGACCGTCCAGAAAGCTGACGGGGGACTGTCCATTCAGACAGACGCCAATACCACACGAAGCAGCCGTCAGGCAACCATCACCATCAGCAGCAAAAGCGGCATCACTCGCAAGGTACAGGTAACTCAAGCCCGAGGGGATGTACTGCTTGAGGTGCAGGGCAGCGAGGGCAAGATGCTGACATTTTTCTTCAGCGGTGGCAAGCACGAGTTCACCATCACCAGCAACACCACATGGCAGATCACGGGCGTAGCCGACTGGTTCACCATCGATAAGAGCAGTGGCTCGGGCACCGACAAGGTTGAGGTGACAGTCAACGAAATCCAGACCGACGTGGCGCGTAACGCCACCCTCGTCGTCTCTGCCGAGAACGGTGCAAAGACGGATAATATCATCATTCAGCAGCAGGGGAAGGTCATCGAGCTGAGCGTGTCGCCACTGGCACTGACGCTCCCCGCAGCCGGCGGTAGCAAGGACGTTCAGATTACGTGCAATGCTGACTGGACAGTTTCCGTCAGCAACGAATGGGTGTCGCTGTCGGAAGTGAGCGGATCGCAGAACAAGGTCATCAGCGTCACCGCGCCAGTTTACAAGATCCAGTCTTCAAGATCAGCCACTGTGACTATAGTGTCGGGCAGCAAAGAACAGAGAACCGTCACCATCACGCAAGAGGCTGCCGAACTACCAATAATCAGCTTACTTACACTGATTGGCAACTCCGTTGGGCGCCACGAAGCTACAATGTCGTTCAGCGTCTCGTCGGAGTTCGCCATTACGGCGTGCGGACTATGCTATAGCGAGACAAGTGCCATGCCGACTGTCGACGACAACACCCTGCTCACGGGCAGCAACACGTCGGCCGTGGTACTGTCGGGACTGGAGGCGGGTGTCACCTACTATGTCCGTGCCTTTGCCACCTCCGACATCGGCACGACCTACAGCGACAACGTCGTTACCGTTACTACCTTAGGTACAGAACCAGGCAGTGACGACAATCCGTTCCCGAATCCAAGGTAAGCAGGGAACAGGTCGAGCAATCTACGAATGAAAAGTTACGACATAACAACAAAATAAATAACAACAAAAAACGAAACGATTATGAAAAAGATTCTTATTGCAATGGTATGCCTCATCGTGGTGGGCGTACAGAGTATGAAAGCCCAAGGACTGACGGCTACGCTGCAGATAGACGACCGCATGTTTGCCTACTATGGTGTTGACGCTTTCAAGGAGGCGTATGCTGCAGCCAGCAATGGTGCCGTCATCACGTTGTCGGCAGGAATGTTCAATACCGTTGACAGTATTACCAAGCAGGTGACGATTATTGGAAACGGGTGCGTGGGAGATGGTAGAACAAGACTGGATTATATGTCGAAATCAGGCATTTCAACTGTGTCGAGCTATTATTCCCTGTTAGTTAATGCCAATAATGTCAGAATAGAGGGTATAGACCTTTATTATTATAGTAATAATAATGTTATTATTAGAAAAGTGTCAAACTTGAAGGTTAGCCATTGTAGAATTTCTAAATTAATAGCTGACCACAATCACACCAACACCATCATCGACCAATGCTATGTTGGTTTTGACTACTCCATCCACAAAAGCGAGAACATGTGCTTCAAGAACTGCTTTATTAATGAATTCAATTATTTGAATAGTGCCAGCAATCTCATATATTTCACTAATTGCTATATTCCTAAATACTATTATTCCTATAGCACGAACACAACCAGTACGTCGTATAGTAGTACTATTCGTCCATACGCAGTTTACAAAAACTGCATTTTAGGATATTGCTCTTACAGCTATAGTAGTGTAAACTCTACCAGTGAAAATTATTTTAATGGCTACTTCCTTTCGCCAGGTTCACGTACGGAAAGTGAATACTACAACAACGTATTTTTTCTATATCCATACAAATACGATGGTACCAATTTTATCCAGAACGACGATCTGCTTTCAGTGAAATTAATCTCCGTCCCGGGAGGGACAAACAGGAAAGACAACCACGTCACTACTTATGCGGACTTGATTGATTCGTCAAAGTCTTGGTATGAGCCAGGCTTCTTCAAGACAGAACTATTGGGCGACGACGGCAAGCAGGTCGGGTATTTTGGCGGTACGGGATTCTCGCCCAACCCGTCAATTCCGCGTATAACTGACAGTACCATCGACTCCTATACGGATGCGTCGGGCAAAATCAACGTGAAGATTAAGGTGGCGTCGAACCAGTAAAGCATCGTCAATGCCTATGCGAAGAGTTTTATTCATGCTGTTGACCGCCTTGGTTGTCATGACGGCACTTGCCGACGACCGCACACTGGTGCGCGGCGAGTACTGGATAGACAACCAGCAGAACAACCGGACTGACGTTCCAATCACCAACGGTGAGATGAACTTCAGCGTAGATGCCACGGCACTGGCCGAGGGCGTCCACCAGTTGCACGTGCGGGCAGTCGACAGCGAAAACGAGTATAGCCCCGTACTGACGTGGGTGTTCTACCGGCTGGCGGATGTTGCAGCCGACGGGCAGAGCACGCTGGAGTACTGGGTTGACAGCGGTACGCACCAGACGCGGGCAATCACCGACAGCATTGTCAGCTTTGTGCTTGACGGCGAACCGCTGAGCGAGGGGCTGCACAAACTGAGCTACCAGGTCAACGGACCTGACGGCCACAGCAGTCCGATGCAGTCGTGGATATTCTATAGGGCAAGTCTGGAAAAGGACCTGCCCACAAAGGTACAGGAATATGAATACTGGACCGACGGCGACTATAACAACCGCCAGACGGGTACTGTCAGCGGTAGCGTGGCAGAGTTCTCGTTAGATGCATCCATAATGACGGAAGGTATCCATACGCTGAGCTACCGAGTGAAAGACGACAAGGACAACTACAGTCCTGCCCAGTCGTGGATATTTTTCCGTAACACAGCAGAAGGTAGCACTGAAGCCAAAACCGTGGAATACTGGGTAGACGGCGGCACACACCATAATCTGGAGATGGAAAGTCCCGACAGCATTGCTTTCTCCATCGATGCCTCGTCGCTGGCCGAGGGCGTACATACGTTGTACTACCGGTTGAATGCTGGTAGCGGTGAGAATAGTCCGACGCAGTCGTGGAAGTTCTTCTGCGTCAAGGATGTTGCCGGAGGCGCTGGCGTCAGCTGGTACAAAGTGTGGTGGAACGACCGTACTGACATGGCAGAAAAGACTACGGTATATGCCGACAGCACTGTCTACGAACTGAACAGGCAGTTTGCAGTACCTGTGTATGCCAGCCACTTCTGCAATGAACAGGCCGACTCAGCCAAATTCAGCATACAGTTCGGCAATAGCTCTGATGTCATGACTGAACGAGACACTGCTATGGTGCAGCGTACAGGCGTGGAGTTCTATGCCGTGGCAGCAGACTACTCACCTGCTGCTAAGGATGAATTGCAGGCAACAAAGAGTGTGAAACTGGAGCTTGGGGCGGATAACGAGTGGCAGAAGTCCAGCAACTCACAGCTTGGTATCTTGCAACATGCTGTCATAGGTAACACAGTAGCCGTCGACGGTCAGGGCACGAGCTACAATGTGGAGACACGCCATTTGCCAGAGCAAGGCAGCTACTACATCTTCACGCCGAAGGGTACAGGGGCGCTGAGAGTAGGCATACAACTCGAGGCAGGCTTGCCGTTCTACGTGGTCGATGGCCAGACTGGAGCACCCGTGACAAGTTTCGACCTACAAGATGTCAATGGCACGGTGGCTGCCCTACAGGGGGGCAAGGGTGGCGCGTTCAGCTCGCTGGCAGAGAGCCTGGCGGGTGTTTGTACGTTCAATGTCAATGCCAATACTCCTTACTACGTTTTTACGACGGAGGGCAACCTGCGTTTCTTCGGCTTTGAATACTATGGTGGAAATGTAGACATCGACGAGCGCACCACGGCAGCTATCCGCGATTCTATCGAGACGGCACAGTCGATTTCGCCTATTTTCAAACTTGCTGAAGATTCTGGTAGTATCAGTATCAGGTGTCGCTATGAGGCTGCAGTTATCTACTATACTGTAGACGGCACTGACCCTGTGGCTGGCGAAAGCACTCAGTTCACAGAACCAATCACTTTGGAAAGGAACTGCGTGATTAAGGCCTTGTGCGTTGTTGACGGAACGGTATCGCCAATCATGACCTACATCGTTAATTGGTTCAAGGTTTCTGACGTGACGTTCGCAAACAACGGCTACATGCTGACGATGGCGACCGAGACGGAGAATGCCAAGATCTACTTCACGACGGACGGCACCATGCCAAGTGACACCTGCACGCTGTATGTCGAGCCTATCAGGTTAGACAGTGCATG
>CAMJWJ010000146.1 GCA_946409435.1 uncultured Prevotella sp.
AATAGATCTTATTGACAATGGCTGGGTTGACCTCGTATTTGAGGGCAAAAACCATGCATACGGAGCATATCAGTTGCGCAAGAACACCGGTGTACGTAACCTCAAGGCACTTATCACCATGTTCATCGGCTTCGCCATCATCGCCGCTATCGTTATCGCTAAGGTTTCATTCGACAAGTACATGGCTTCGCGTAATGTGGCCATCGATGCTGACGTCGAGCTGACACAGCTGGCTGAGAAGAAGGAAATCAAGCAGGAGAAGAAAGACGACCCGGATGACGTCAAGAAAGTTGAGGTCGAGCGCGTCAAGAGTTCGGTGGCTTTCACCGTTCCTGAAATCAAAAAGGACAACGAGGTGAAGGAAGACCAGGAGACGAAGTCTCAGGATGAACTCTCGGAGACGAACACCGCCATCGGTGCATTCACCGTTGAGGGTAACGACGAGACCGCTGAGGTGAAGCACGTCGAGGAGAAGATTGCAGAACCCGAACCTCCCAAGGAGGAAGAGACAAAGGTGTTCGACGTCGTTGAGCAGATGCCGTCGTTCCCCGGTGGTCCTGCTGCCCTCATGCAGTACCTGAGCAGTAACATCAAGTACCCGGTTGTCGCCGAGGAGAACGGTGTGCAGGGTCGTGTCGTATGTACCTTCGTGGTTGAGAAGGATGGTTCTATCACTGACGTTCGCGTCGTGAAGAGCGTTGACCCCTCTCTCGACAAGGAGGCTATGCGCGTGGTCAAGAGCATGCCGAAGTGGATTCCCGGTAAGCAGAACGGTTCTGCTGTCCGTGTGAAGTACACCGTCCCCGTGACCTTCCGTCTGCAGTAACGTGATTCATCAGCAAATGAATAGAAACGCATCCATTATTATTGGATTAACACTTATCTTAGGCTTGCTCTCCGCTTGTGGGAGCAAGCCTAATCCCGAAAAGGAGGCTGCCTACCAGAAAGCAGCTAAAAAATTTCTGTCCGACGAGAGCTTCTTCCCCATCCTCGACGAAGAGCTGTTCTATTTCAACAGCCAGCGGCTCGACACCATCGATGTAGAGTACACCCACGAACAGGATGCCATCAAGCGCCTCGTCAAGATGGAGACGTGGCTGGCTTTCGCTACCAGGAAGCTTACGGCCAACGAGGAGAAAAACCTCCGCGACCAGAAGTACATGCCACGTTCCATACCCATCGCCTATGACGGACTGGCCATTATCGTCAACAACAACAACCCCGACAGCTGCATCACCGTCAAGGACTTTGCCAGCATCCTACGTGGCGACATCACCAAGTGGAATGAGCTGTACCCCAAGTCACAGCTGGGCGTCATCGATGTCGTGTTCGACAATCCCCTGTCGAGTACCGTGCGCTGGTGTGTCGACTCCATCCTCGGCGGCAAGGAGTTTTCCAATCCGAACGTTGGTGCAGTGAAGACCAGTGCAGCAGTCATCGACTATGTCGAGAACCACAAGAATGCGTTGGGCATTATCGGTTCCAACTGGCTGAACGACAAGCGTGACACGACCAATGTCACCTTCAAGAAGAACATCACCGTGATGGGAGTGTCCAAAATGGACTCCGCCACCAAGGCGAACAGCTGGAAACCGTACCAGTACTACCTCTATACGGGCTACTATCCGCTTATCCGCACCATCTATGCCCTGCTCAACGACCCGCGTGATGGGGTCCCCATGGCTTTTGCCCACTACTGCCAGCTGCCTAAGGGTCAGCTGATTATCCTCCGCTCCGGGCTGCTGCCAAGGACGGCAAACATGAATGTCAGGGAGGTCATCGTGAATACGAAATAAACCTTTCCGCCTGCTGAACGTCATAAGTACAGAGACGGGAGACGAAAATATATATGTATAACGTTTTTAAAAAACAAGAATTATGAAAGCAATCAAATACGTTATGTTAGGAGTGCTGACCTTTGGTTTCGGCACCACAGTGATGGCTCAGGACGGCAGCAAGGCTGACGTCGATGCCGTGAAGAAATTGATTAGTAGCAAACCCGCTGACTTGGACAAGCAGATGAAGGCGTTCTACAAGGCTAACAAGAAGAATGCCGCCAACCTCATCGAGTTCGGACGTGCATTCTATGAGGCAAAGGATACGGCTAACGCCCGTGTCTATGCCAACTACGCACTGACAGCAAGCAAGAACAAGTGTGCGCCAGCCTATGTGCTGCTGGGTGACATCGCTGCACTGGCAGAAGACGGTGGCGCTGCCGCTGCCTACTACGATCAGGCTATCTATGCTGACAACAAGTATGTTGATGCCTACAAGCGCTATGCTATGGTCTACAGTAAGATCGACCCCAATGGCTCTGCCCGTAAGCTCGATGAGCTGAAGGCCAACTGTCCTGAGGTGAGCATCGATGCTATCAAGGCCCACATCTACATGCGTGCCTCGGAGCGTGCTACCGAGCGTCAGCAGGTGCAGGAGAACCGCCGTCTGGCCTACGAGCATTACATGAAGGCTAACCTCGGCCAGCTGGACAAGGGCGAGTTGAACGAGTTTGTTCGTGCCAGCTACTTCACCGGTCATCCTCAGGATGCTTTCCGTGTCGCTGAGGCAGGTTTGAAGCTGGAACCAAGAAACCGTACCTTCAACCGTATGGCTATGTTTGCCAGCTACGACCTGAAGAACTACGATGTCGCCAAGTCGTATATCAACAAGTATTTCAATGAGTCGGATAGTGTGACGGCATCAGAGTATGACTATTACTATACTGCACTCATCTATGATGCACTTGACGAGCGCGAGAATGCCAAGAAGGCTTATCATCAGGCTCTGGAGAACGTCAACGAGGAGTCTATGATTAAGAGCTGGACCATCCTCAAGACGCTGTCTGACTCACACATGAAGGAGAACGACTTTGAGAATGCCATCAAGTACTATCAGGACTATATGTCCAGCAAGCCTGAGCTGAAGGTTGATGACTACGAGGGTCTGTCGACCATCTATAGCAAGTATGCTGACGCTTCCGACGACGCCAAGAAGGTCGAGCTGATTGGCAAGGGTGCCGATGTCTACA
This sequence comes from uncultured Prevotella sp., assembly GCA_946409435.1. Classification (GTDB taxonomy): domain Bacteria; phylum Bacteroidota; class Bacteroidia; order Bacteroidales; family Bacteroidaceae; genus Prevotella. Next base: position 3,026 of record CAMJWJ010000146.1, read on the forward strand.
GCCAGATAGCTGAGAAGTTCCCCATCCAGAAGGCTTATGCTACCTACAAGCGTGCCGAGATGATCAACAAGACTGACAAGGATATGGCCAAGCGTCTTGCCAAGGGCGACTACCAGCAGGTTGTTGATATTCTTGGCCAGAAGGCTGACCGCAGCAAGAGCGAGAACACCATGCTGAAGTATAGTCTTCACTACCTGATGTTCAGCTCCTACCTCGACAAGAATATTCCCGGTGCCAAGGAGTATGCTGAGAAGATTCTTGCCATTGACCCGGAGTACAAGCCGGCTCTTGAAATTCAGAATCTGAAGTAAGCTGCTGAGCTATTTCTTGATACGCATCATTTTTCTGCTGCCTCCGCCTGTCCAGCCGTATACCATGCGACCTCAGACGGAGGCAGCAGACTATAGCATAGAGAGGCTCTGACTGTTGACAATTGTCCGCTTGTAACTGATGACAATCAGCACGTTAGAACGTCTTTAATAACAGAAACAACTTATAAAACATATCGGTATGAAAAAGTGTTTTTTATTCGCCATGGCAGTTGTCGCAAGTCTTTCTGCCAACGCTCAGTATCCGCAACTGACCGACGAGGCGCAACAACTGATTGACGGACAGAAGAAACAATGGAAGGCTCATGCCGACTCTGCATGGGAAGTCGCTTTCCCCATCGTGGTCGAGGAGGCCAAGCACGGCCGCCCCTATGTTCCATGGGCTGGCATGCCTTACGACCTGCGCCAGGCTAAGATTCCCGCTTTCCCAGGAGCTGAAGGCGGAGGTATGTTCACCTTTGGCGGTCGTGGCGGTAAGGTGTTGACCGTCACCAACCTCAACGACGACGGCCCCGGCTCCTTCCGTTGGGCCTGCGAGCAGGGTGGTGCCCGCATCGTGGTGTTCAACGTCAGCGGCATCATCCGTCTGAAGTCACCCATCTACGTGCGTGCTCCCTATATCACCATTGCCGGACAGACGGCTCCCGGCGACGGTGTGTGTATTGCTGGCGAGTCGTTCCAGGTTGACACGCACGATGTCATTGTGCGCCACATGCGCTTCCGCCGTGGCGAGACGCTGGTTACCAATCGAGAGGACTCATTCGGTGGCAATCCTGTGGGTAACATCATGATTGACCACTGTTCCTGTGAGTGGGGACTCGACGAGAACATCTCCTTCTACCGTCACATGTTCGATATGCACGAGACTGACAAGGATGGTAAGCCGAAGCCCATGGAAAAGAAGCCGACGGTCAATGTGACTATCCAGAACACCATTAGCGCCAAGGCCCTCGACACGTGGAACCACGCTTTCGGCTCTACTATCGGTGGCGAGAACACCACTTTTATGCGCAACCTGTGGGCCGACAATACCGGTCGCAACCCCAGCGTCGGGTGGGCTGGTGTGTTCAACTACGTCAATAACGTTGTCTACAACTGGGTACACCGTACCGCTGACGGCGGTGAGTTCAAGTCCATGTTCAACTTCATCAACAACTACTACAAGCCAGGCCCTCTCACCCCGAAGGACACGCCCATCGGCCACCGTATCACCAAGAGCGAGAGCCGCTCGAAAGGGCTGTTCCCCTTCAAGCAGTTCGGTCGTATCTATGCCGTGGGAAATGTCATGGAAGGCTACCCCGAAATCACTGCCGACAACTGGAAAGGAGGCATACAGACTGCCGACAAGGACGGCGAGATGGATGCTACCGAGCTGGCCATGATGCGCAGCGACGAGCCTTTCGCCATGCCTTACGTGAAGGTGATGGGCGCTGAGCAGGCCTTCGACTGGGTGCTGGCCAATGCTGGTGCCACCATTCCCTGCCGTGACATCGTTGACCAGCGCATCTGTGAAGAGGTACGCACCGGACAAGCCTACTACGTGAAGGACTACGAGAAGGAGATGGCCAAGTTAGAGAAGAAGACCGGTGTGAAGCAGAACCCCTTTGGCGACATGTGGGGCCTGCACCCCAAGTCTCAGGACGAGCAGGGCTTCTTCAAGTACCGCCGTCTGCCGCTTGACAGTTACAAGCAGGGTATCATCACCGACCCGCGCCAGATGGGTGGCTATCCTGAGTACAAGGACTGGCAGCCGTATGTCGACACCGATGGCGACGGCATGCCCGACGACTGGGAGCGCCAATATGGCCTGAACCCTAACGATGCCAGTGATGCTAACGGCGACGTGAATGGTGACGGCTATACCAACATTGAGAAATATATCAACGGTATCAACCCCCGTACCAAGACCGACTGGCGTGACTTGAACAACAACTACGACACGCTGGCCGCCAAGGGTAAACTGCTGTAACCCTATGAAGCACCTTGCTTTGTTTACAGCCATGATATGGCTGTTTACCTTACTGGGCGTGAATACTGCCCAGGGCCAGACTGCAGGCTCCGTTCATGCTAATGTCGCCACCGCCGCCACGGCTCCGATAGTCAAGCTCAATACCGACGGCCTTGATGCCAAATACGTAGAGAGCATCATAGGCCGTTCGCAGAAGATTGTCGACGCCCTTCAGCTTGCAGATGCTGCGAAGGCTGAGAACGTACGCAACATCATTGCCAACCGCTATTTCCTATTGAATGGCATCCATGAGGCCTGCAACCAGCAGAAGCAGTGGGCCAAGGAGAATCTGCAGAATGCCGAGCAGAAGCATGTCATGGAAGATGCCGAGCAGCAGCGTGACGCAGCACTCTATAAGCACCACTTCGAGTTGCAGTCTGCGCTATCTTACTATCTCAACGATGAGCAGATTGATGCCGTGAAAGACGGCATGACCTTCGGGCGCCTGAAGCGCGACTACAATGCCACGCTCGACATGATACCGTCGCTGACAGACGAGGAAAAGCAGCAGGTGCTCATCTGGCTCCGCGAAGCCCGTGAGTTTGCCATGGATGCAGCCGACTCCAAGGGTAAGCATGCATGGTTTGACAAGTATCGCGGTCGTACCAACAACTGGCTTTCTGCCCGAGGCTACGACCTGAAGAAGGAGCGCGACGCATGGATGAAAAGGAACGCAGAGCGTTCCAAATGAGAAATGAGAAATGAGGAATGAGAAATTATCAATGAAAAGTAAGCAATGTGAAATGATGATGGCACCGAAGAGTATCCTCAAGAAGAGAGTGGGCGTACTGCTCATCACAATGGTCATATCCCATTTTCCATTCCTCATTCCCCATTGTTCGCTTCTCATTCCACATTCCTCATTTCTCACTTCTCATTCCTCATTTCTCACTTCTCATTCCTCATTTC
>CAMJWJ010000147.1 GCA_946409435.1 uncultured Prevotella sp.
CCTGCGACAGCCTGGTCCCAAACCAGGAACGCTACCAACTGCGCTACACCTCGTGTGCTCGAAAAAGCGGGTGCAAAGGTACGAAGAAAAGTGAATATTGGAAAGCGAAATGTGAAAAAATGCTTTTGGCTTTGCATTATTTAACGTTCGTTGCTTTTTTCGTAACTTGCTCAGCAGCACAACAGGTTCCGCTGTGCACTCCCTTAGGATAGTTTCATGCAGAGCATGGTGAGGTCGTCGTTAGGCTCGGCTCCGTCGCGGAAACTGGTGACGTTGGTTTTCAGGGTTTCAATGATGTCCTGACAGTTCTTTGAGGACAGCGATGCGAGCAGCTCGACGATGCGGTCTTCGCCAAACTGTGCCTGCTGAGGGTCTTCGGCTTCGTTCAGACCGTCGGTATACAGCAGCATCAGCTGACCCTTGCAGAGACTAAGCTGTTGGCCGACATATTCCAGCCCAGGCCACAGACCGATGGGGGCATTGGGTTCCATCTCGAGGAACGTGAACTGTCCGTCGGTGTTGCTTAACACGGGGGGATTGTGCCCGGCATTGCAAAACTCAAGCATGTGCTGCTTTAGGTCGAGGCGTCCTACGAACATGGTGACAAACATGCCCTGCTGGTTGTCCTCTCCAGAGAGTTCGGAATTCATGCTCGTGCAGATCTGAGCTGGTGACGTGTTTGACTCGGCCATGGAGTGGAACAGTCGGGTGGCCTGGGCCATGAATAGTGATGCCGGCACACCCTTGCCACTGACGTCGCCTACGCAGAAGTATAGCGTGTCGTCCTTCAGCAGGAAGCTGTACAGGTCACCGCCAACCTCACGGGCCGGTGTCATTGAGGCAAACATGTCGAGGCATGGATAGTCGGGGAAGTCGTTGGGCACCATCGACATCTGGATGTCGCGGGCAATGTTCAGCTCGCTCTCCATACGCTCCTTGGCGGCACGTACCTCTGCCAGTCGCTTGTCGGCGCGATGTCGCAGGATGTTGAAGACGCTGAAGAAGATGCTCAGTACTATGATTGCACCAATAAGCACCGCAATGCGTGTCCTCGACATGTGTTGCTGTTGCTCCATGATCTGCTCCTCCTTCTGGCGTATGGTTTCCTGCTCCTCGGCATCTGCCCATTGCGACTTGATGATGGCTGAGTCCAGTCGTTCGCAAATCTTGTTGGCTACGGCATTGGCCGAGTCGATGTGTTGAGCCATAATGTTGACCTGATACTTTTTTAGAAGGTATCTCTGGATGTCCTCCAGGGAGGAGCCGGCCTGATTGATGGCGAGAAACTCGTCAAGATAGTCCAGGTTGTGTGCTGCCTCATTCCAGTTGCCAGTCATCTCCAGGTAGTCGCTGGCATCGAGCTTACCCTCAGGTGTGTGGGCAAAGTGTGTCTGTTGGTAGGTGGCAAATGCGTCGGCGGCCTTCTTCTTCTGTCCGATGCCTTCCATTCCGACAGCCATGAATATCTGGTAGCGTGCCCATTGCTTGTCGATGTACGCCTCGTCGTCGGCATAGTACTGCCTGTATTCGGCTACAATCTTGCCAAGGCGGTCAATCCAGAGCAGTCCTTTTTCATACTGTTTTTCGCCGAGCCATCCGTAGGCAATGTTGATGATGCCCACCACAGCATCTCGATACGACGTTTTGGCATGGTCTTGGCTAATGTTGTCGATGTGCCTCTGGTAAGCACGCTCGAAGATGGTGTTTACCATAGGGTCCTGGCTGTTGAAGTGAGCTTGGCAGCAGCCTTCAAAGATGAGCAGGTTGGTATAGTCGCTCGAAGAGGTGTGGTGATGGAGGTCCAAGTGGTCCAAGGCCGTTTTCGCCACCTTCAGTGCACTGGCAAAATTGAGGTAGCGTATGTGCAGGCTTGTCATGTAGCTGGCCGAACGGGCATAGGTGGCAAGGTCGGTTTCGTCTTCCGACATGTCCACGGCACTGATGGCTTTTTTCCAGCAGAACTCGGCAGTACGTACCTGCATCATGTGGTAGTATGCGAGTCCCTGCCAGTAATAGCTCTCGCCCTCGTTCAGCACCTCGGCTTGTCCCAGGCTGTCGGCCAAAGCCAGCATTCGCTTGTAGTCTTTCTGTTTCGAGGTTTGGTTGAGCATGCTGATGGCCTTGTCCTTCGTTTCCTTCTTGTTCCCGCTGTCGCAGGCTGACAGTAGGATGACGGCAATGCACAGGACAAAGAGCCAGTGCATTAGAATGCCTGACAGCCTACTTAGGCGGTATGGGAGGTGTGGGAATCCTATAATATGTGTTCCTTGTAGCATATCCGAATGTGATAGTTCTGATTGCAAAGTTACAAAGAATTTTTGTTACATGAAAGCATTTTTGACTAAAAATAGTTTAAGAAAGACTAACTTTATAAATATGTAAGATTTTGTAAGGTATTTAAGCCTGCGAATGTAAAGGATAAAGGTTACCTTTGCGGCGTCAAATCCTATTCATTATTTGAAAAATAAACTTATGACAGCAATACGTTTCGGCAATTATGAACTGAATCCGCAAAAACAGGAGCTGCTATATCATGCTCCAGACGGCATCCGGCTGTGGCGAAAGATGTCGTTCAGGGAGGCTTCCATACTTCGCCTGTTGGTCGAGGCCAGGGGCGACATTGTGGAGAACCATGTCCTGTTGCTCGAGTTCTGGGGTGCCGACAATGCCTATAACCTAAATTCGCTATACGTCTTCATGTCACGCATGAAGCGCATGCTCTCAGCAGACTCTTCGCTCACTATCGTCAATGTCCGAGGCATTGGATATCGCCTGATACAACAGTAATCATGTCTCATCGCTGCCACATCGTCATACTCATGCTGCTGCTACTGCCAGCGGTCGCAACCCTTGCTCAGACAGAAAAGGGTAGTGGAGGGATGGCCACCGATACGCTTCAGAGCGACTACGACGAGTGGCTGCGTAACGAGCCGTTGCAGCCGGCCCAGCGTGACAGCCAGATGTTGGCACCCCTGCCGCCGCATCTTCCCGTCGTCCATCCGGAGGAGCTGGCTCCCAAGCGTCCGTCCGTCAGCGTAGTCATCATGACCCCCAGTTTGCGTACCGATATGCAGCTGGCCTACCAAGGCCATGTGCTGGAGGAACAGCGTAAAATGCAGCAGGGTGGTGCCATGACGATAGGTGTCAGCCCCCTGCCGCTATTGGCCTATGTGCTCCGCAAGATTTTCCCTCCCCGTAAGTCGAAGAAGCAGCGTCAGCGCGAGCGGCTCAAGCAAATACTGGATAACTATTAGCCCGCTGCCAGGCATTCGGAGTAGGCGAGTGAAAAGTCTGATTAGTGTGTTGGCATCAATGATTATCAGGGCAATCCCTGTCTTGTAAAAGTGTATTTGAGCGAAACGGAGGAAAATTGTTCCTAAAGTATCCGTAATTGGAGTAAAATGATTAACTTTGCATGTCGTGTTTCGTGAGTCATGATGATTGTCCCTGGAACAGAAGAACTGGAATAAAATAATAGGAGCTATGAAGAAAGTGAAGATAACCGCAATGCGTCAGACAGTCTATGCCGACCTGATGGCGAAATATGAGAATCCCATTGAGCACACTTGTGATGTGACAGTAGGCCAACAATGGATTTCCGAAGATGGCCAACGCCCTGACGGCATGTGCCCGTCAGCCTGGGAGTCTATGCAGCAGTTTGTGGAATCTCTTGCTAAAGGCGAGGGAAACTTCTTTGATGGGTGGATGAAGAATCCCATGAGTGCCATGATTAGTTGCAATGATGGCTTCAGACCGTTCAGTTTCTATATTGAGGTGATAAACGACGATGTTAGCCAGTAGTGCACCCATGCTCCTGTGGACAGATGTTGCCTAACAGCGCCTGGCATCCTTCCAGCACGTCACGCCAAGTGGCCTCGAAGTTACCTGTGTACCAAGGGTCAGCCACATCGCCAGGCCGCCGGGTGAAGTCCATCAGCATCACAATCTTCCCTTCCGGGTCGCCACCGCAGATGTTCCGCATGTTGCGGATGTTCCACGAGTCCATACCTATCAGCAGGTCGAAGCGGTCGTAGTCCGAGCGCGTCATCTGTCGTGCCGTCTTGCCCGCACAGCCGATGCCGTGCTCTGCCAGTTTCCGACGGGCTGGCGGGTAGACGCTGTTGCCAATCTCCTCCGTCGAGGTGGCTGCCGACTCTATCGAGAAGCTGTCCTCCAGCCCCGCTTTCTTTACCAGGTCCTTCATCACGAACTCTGCCATTGGGCTCCGGCAGATGTTACCGTGGCAGACAAACAATATGCTGTGTTTTGATCTTTTGTGCATGAGCTAAGTTTTTTGGGTCACATGCCCCCCTAACGTATTTTGACTGCAAAAATACATATTTTTTGGGAAATAATACACATTATTGTACATTTATTACTAACTTTGCAGCTGAAACATACAGAAACGGACCATTTAGAAGCAGAAGAAGAAACATATTACTGTTATGAAGAAGTCATTGACAATAGTTGCATTGATGCTGATGGCATCGGCAGCAGCATTTGCACAGTCGAAAGTGTATCTGACAAGGGAAATCAGTCCTGAGTCGTTGGTGAAAATCTATAAGGCCTTGGGTGTCCCCGCCAAGGGGCGCGTAGCCGTGAAGATGAGTACCGGAGAGGGCAGCAACCCTAACTACCTGAAACCGGAACTCGTCAAGGATCTGGTGCTTGAGGTAGACGGCACCATCGTGGAATGCAACACGGCATACGGCAACGGGCCTGCCGACAAGAAGGACGAGCGCAACACGTCGGAGAACCACTGGAAGGTGATCGAGCGCCACGGCTTCACGAAGTATTTCCCTGTCGACATCATGGATGAATACGACGAAATCCGCATCCCCGTAAAGGACCAGACGCACATCAAGTACGACATCGTGGGTGGCCACATAGCCAATTACGATTTCATGATTGCCCTCAACCACTTCAAAGGTCATCCCATGGGTGGCTACGGCGGTGCCCTGAAGAACCTCTCCATCGGCTGTGCCAGTCAGAACGGCAAGGCTTATATCCACTCTGCCGGAAAGATGGAGAAACTCGACATGGGCAAGCTCTGGACACCGGCGTTCATTGGCGATCAGGAAGGATTCCTCGAGAGTATGGCTGCTGCAGCGCAGGCTGTCGTGAACTATTTTCAGCGACAGGAGGGAATTGTCTACATCAGCGTGATGAACAACATGTCGATAGACTGCGACTGTGTCGACCATCCTGCACCAGTGAAGCTCGAAGACTACGGCATCCTGGCTTCCACTGACCCCGTGGCCCTCGACCAGGCCTGCATCGACATCATCAATCAGCAGAAGGTGACAGCGAAGAACGACCCCACGGACCTTCTCAAGCGCATCGACAGACAGCACGGCATTCACACCATTGAACATGCTGCCAAGCTCGGACTCGGCAGTTGCCAGTACACCTTGATAAGCATTGACAAATGAAACGATGCGAAGGAGATGATTCGGGACTTCATCGCCATCGACTTTGAGACAGCCAATCAGGAACCGTCGAGCGTCTGCTCCGTTGGTGTGGTCATAGTACGTAACGGTCAGGTGGCCGACAGTTTCTACAGTCTCATCCAACCCGAGCCGAACTACTATAACTACTGGTGCCAGCGAGTGCATGGCATCACGCAGGGAGATACCGATCAAGCACCTGTGTTCTCGAAGGTTTGGGAACAGTTGGAGCAACGCATTGCCGATGTTTTCTTCTCTCATCAGGAGTGCGATGATGTAAGAAGCCTGATAGCCGCCTTACCCTTCGTGGCCCATAATGCCCGCTTCGATGAAGGATGCCTGAAGGCGGCATTCAAGGTCTATCAAATGGACTATCCCGATTATAGTTTCTACGATACCCTCACCGCCTCGCGCCGGCAATTCGGCCGTTCGCTGCCTAATCATCAGCTCCACACCGTTGCAGCTGCCTGCGGCTATGACCTGCAGCACCATCACCATGCACTTGCCGATGCTGAGGCCTGTGCTGCGATAGCATTATACATTCTGTGAGATCTTTCGCAACCCTTCACCGTGTGTCTAATGTGCAATGATACAGTAAGATACGGTGAAGGGTTGGATGTGTGATGTGTAATTTATGTCACGCAGAAATCGCAGAAATACGCAGAAAAGGTTAAGGTCGCGTAGAAATGGAATTATTATGTCACGCAGAAATCGCAGAAATACGCAGAAAAGGTTAAGGTCGCGTAGAAA
>CAMJWJ010000148.1 GCA_946409435.1 uncultured Prevotella sp.
GACGTGGCTCGGCGGCCGGCTCGGTGGTAGCCTACTGTCTGGGCATCACCAAGATCGACCCGCTGAAGTACGACCTGCTGTTCGAGCGTTTCCTCAATCCCGACCGTATCTCGCTGCCGGATATTGATACCGACTTCGACGACGACGGCCGCGGCCGTGTGCTGAAGTGGGTGGAGGACAAGTACGGCCATGAGAACTGTGCCCACATCATCACCTACGCCACGATGGCCACGAAGAACTCCATCAAGGACGTGGCGCGTGTCGAGAAGGTGTTACTCAATACGGTGAATGCGCTGTGCAAGGCCATTCCCGACCGTCTGCCCGACGGGCTGAAGATGAACCTGCCCAACGCCATCAAGTGTACGCCGGAGCTGCGCGATGCCGAGGCCAGCAACGACCCTGCCCTGCGCAACACCATCAAGTATGCCAAGATGCTCGAAGGCACGGTACGCGGCACGGGCATCCATGCCTGTGGCTTCATCATCTGCCGCGACCCCATCTCGGACTGGGTACCCGTCAGCACAGCCGACGACCCCGACTTCAAGGACACCAAGACAAACTGCACGCAGTACGACGGTCACGTCATCGAGTCGACAGGTCTTATCAAGATGGACTTCCTCGGTCTGAAGACGCTGTCGGAGATGAAGGAGGCCTGCGCCGTCATCAAGCAGACGCGCGGCATCGACATCGACCTCGACCACATCCCCATCGACGACCCCAAGACCTTCGAGCTGTATCAGCAGGGCCGTACCATCGGTACCTTCCAGTTCGAGTCGAACGGCATGCAGAAGTACCTGCGCGAGCTGCATCCCACCGTCTTCGAGGACCTCATCGCCATGAACGCCCTCTACCGTCCGGGACCTATGGACTACATTCCCTCGTTCATTGCCCGCAAGAACGGCAAGGAGGAAATCAAGTACGACATCCCCTGCATGGAGAAGTACCTGAAGGACACCTACGGCATCACCGTCTACCAGGAGCAGGTGATGCTGCTGTCGCGCCAGCTGGCCGACTTCACCCGTGGCGAGAGCGATGCCCTGCGTAAGGCCATGGGTAAGAAGAAGAAGGACATCGTCGATGCCATGAAGCCTAAGTTCATCGACGGCGGCAAGCGCAACGGCCACGACCCGGCGATACTGGAGAAGATATGGGCCGACTGGGAGAAGTTTGCATCCTATGCCTTCAACAAGTCGCACGCTGCCTGCTACTCCTGGGTGGCTTACCAGACGGCCTACCTGAAGGCCAACTACCCGGCAGAGTTCATGGCTGCCATCATGTCGAGACGCCGCGACCAGATAACGGAAATCACGAAGCTGATGGACGAGTGCAAGCAGATGGGCATCGACACGCTGGGTCCCGACGTGAACGAGTCGTACCTGAAGTTCGGTGTCAACCACAAGGGCGAGATACGCTTCGGACTGGCCGGCATCAAGGGACTGGGCGACGCTGCTGCCGAGGCTATTATCAGCGAGCGAGAAGCCAACGGTCCCTACAAGGACATCTTCGACTTCGTACAGCGCATCAACTTCTCGGCCGTCAACCGCAAGGCCTATGAAGTGCTGGTCCTCAGCGGAGGTTTCGACTCGTTCGGCATCCACCGTGAAGACTTCTTTGCGCCTAACGCCAAAGGCGAGACGTTCATCGACACCATCATCCGCTACGGACAGCTCTATCAGGCGGAGAAGCAGCAGGCGCAGAACTCGCTGTTCGGTGGCTTCGACGAACTGGAAATCCAGACACCGCCACTGCCGAAGTCTGACGTACGATGGAGCGATGTCGAGCGGCTCAACAAGGAGCGCGAGCTGGTGGGCATATACCTGTCGGCCCACCCGCTGGATGAATACAAGATTGTGCTCGACAACCTGTGTAACACACGATGTGACGAATTGGCAGACATAGCCAAATTGTCAGACCGAGAGGATGTCACCCTGGGAGGTATCGTGACCAACGTCAGGACAGGAGTGACCAAGAACAACAAGAATTACGGCATCGTCACCCTGGAGGACTTCTACGGCTCTGGCGAACTGGCCCTCTTCGGCGAGGACTGGGGGCAGCGGGCCGGCATGTTCGCCCTCGGCGCACCAGTCTACGTGACGGGCAAGATCAAGCCGCGCTTCTCGTATAATGCCGACGGGCCTAAGGACCTGAGGGTGTCGGACGTCAAGTACCTACAGACCGTCAAGGACAATGCCATTGACCGGCTGACCATCTCGATGACCTCCGACATGCTGGACGACCAGATAGTGACCGAGCTGACGGAACTGATCAACCAGAGCCCCGGCAACACCAAGCTGTTCTTCCTGCTGCACGATACGCTGGGCAAACGCCGCGTGCTGCTGCAAAGTACCACCAAGACCATCGACGTGCGCAGCCAGCTGATACAGTTTATCGAACAGTCGCCGGCACTGGAATACAAAATCAACTAAAAACGACACTCCCCAAGAAGTCAGGGAGCGGGGCATGCGAATTGGCATGGGATTTGCTGTTAGAGAAATAAACATAATGTATAACCCGGGGCAAAGGACCACCGTTCAGACCCCCACCCCCTTGAAAAAGGGGCAAAAAACAGTAAAAAAATGGAAGTAACAATCACAAGTGAGAACTTCGAGAGTCTGAAGAACGGCGCACAGCCGTTAGTAGTTGATTTCTGGGCAACATGGTGCGGTCCCTGCCGCATGGTATCCCCCATCATTTCCGAACTGGCACAGGAGTACGACGGCCGCATCGTCGTCGGCAAGTGCGATGTCGAAGAGAACGAGGAGCTGGCTGCCGACTTCAGCATCCGCAACATCCCCACCCTGCTCTTCTTCAAGAACGGACAGCTGGCCGACAAGATGGTGGGTGCACAGTCGAAGGCCCGCATCCAGGAGAAGTTCGAGGCACTGCTGTAGGCTATTCTGTTCAGTAACAAGAAACTGCCGACACGTATGGGTAGTCTTGACGACGAGCTGATGCTCGATGCCGAGGAGGATGTCCGCGAGGCGGAATACATCCGCGGACAACTGTCCTCAGAACTGAAGGAGCGCTTCAAGCAAGACGAGATACTCCTGCTGATGGAATACATCGTGGAGTACTACGTAGAGAGCGGAGTGCTCGACAGCGACGACGACGAGGTGGAAATCGACCTCGACAAGGTGGCTGCCGCCGTATGCAAAAAAGCGAAGGACGACGGACAGGGCGACTACGACCCGGCCGACGTGTTCTTCATCGTACAGGCTGACCTTGACTACCAGGAGGAGAACCTGTAGCAACGGCACCATCAGCACAAACCTGCAACAAACTTGCGATGGAACAACATTCCACCGCATTTTTTCGCTCAACCGTACAGCTATAGAACCGCATCTGATGTAACATCTATACATAAAACCCTACTGTCAGCAGTCCTGAAAAAAAAGAAAAACAATTTGTGACGGCAGACTATTGCATAATTGAAAAAAAATGCGTAAGTTTGCAGCCGATTAACAGAACAAACACAGAACGACAATGAAACGACTGATGACATTGCTGATGGTGGCAATAGCTACGCTGACCGTCAGCGCACAAGACGACCCGTACAAAGTAGAGATGGAAGCCATCGACCTGCAAGGCGAGGCCATCATGAAGGAATACAGACGACTGATGGAAACCGACCCAAATGGCGAGAAGCAGCTGACGAAGACACGCATCGTACAACTGTCGGCTCAGCTGGACTCGCTGGCTGGCGTGCAGCTGCAGATCATCAAGAGGGTTATCCGCGAAAACCAGAACAACCAGATACCCGCCAAGTATATTGCTGACGCCATGTACCAGCTGGGCTACGAAGGACTGAAGGAGGCGCTGAACCCAAAGGCTGCCTACTATAACAACCCACAGCTGGCACGCGCCAAGAGTCTGCTGGAGGGGTACGAGAAGCGTGCGCCGGGGCAAAAGTACCACGAGTTGACGATGAACGACATGAAGGACCAGAAGGTACAGCTGAGCCAGTGGATAGGTGGCGGCAAATACGTGTTGGTAGACTTCTGGGCCTCATGGTGCGGACCGTGCCGACGGGAGATGCCTAACGTCAAGGACTGCTATGATCGCTACCACCAGAAGGGTTTGGAGATCGTTGGCGTGTCGTTCGACCAGAAGAAGGATGCCTGGGTGAATGCCGTGCAGCAGATGGGTATGCCGTGGCCGCAGATGAGCGACCTGAAGGGCTGGAAGTGTGCTGCATCAGCAACATACGGTGTATCGTCCATCCCCAGCAACGTGCTGATCGACCCGCAGGGCAAGATTGTGGCCATGGACCTGCAAGGCAAGGCGCTGCAAAACAAGCTGAGGGAAATATTCGGAGAATAAAGGAAAACGAAAAACTGCTGCCGCATTCCTGTTTGGTTATTCAGGAATGCGGCAGCAATTTTTTGTATTAGCAATGGTCAGTTGCGAGTCCGGTATTTATACTGTCCCACATAGATGAGCAGGATGACGTTCATCATCAGCGCATAGATAATAGCAGGCGTAGCCATCACCTCGTTGTTGAACACGAAGGGACTGCAGGCCACGGTGATAGCCTGGGCAGCGTTCTGCATACCTATCTCGATGACGATGGTGCGCTGCTCACGGCCCGACAGCCTCATCAGCCACGACATGCCCACACCACCGGCCATCGAGAGCAGGATAAGCACCGTCATGCAGAGTCCCAACTGAGGGAACTCGCTGATGATGGTATCACGGTTCTGGATGAAAAAGACGGTAGCCAGCAATATCAGACAGGGAAAGGCCAGCCGCTTCAGCACGCTATGCATGCGCTCAGCCAGCGGCTCGCGCCAGACAGCGATGCACAGTCCGACAGCGATGGGGACAGCCATCAGCACGAGGTTCTGCATCAGCAGGTTGCCCACGGGCAAATGAACGTCCATGGCCGTACCAAGCTGCTGGGCGGCAATGCTCATCACCAGCGGTCCGGTGAACATGGTGATGACGCTGCTGAACGCCGTCAGCGACACCGACAGGGCTACGTCGCCACCGGCAAGCATGGAGAACACGTTACTGGAACTGCCGCCAGGGCTGCATGCAATGAGCATGATGCCAAGAAAGAACAGCGGCTCGACGTGGAACGTGGTGCCAACGAGCCATGCTATCAGGGGCAACAGCACTATCTGACCTAACAACCCTGCTGCAACGGCCTTGGGCCGCTCTGCTATCAGCCGGAAGTCGGCAGGGCGCAGAGCCAGCCCAAGGTCGAACATCAGCAGGGTGAGTATGGGAAGTACAATGAAAATTGTATTCACATCTCACTTACTTTTTAGCAGCCTTCTCAGCGGCAGCCTTCTTGGGGGCAGCAGCCTTCTCAGCGGCAGCCTTCTTGGGGGCAGCGGCCTTCTTAGGAGCGGCAGCCTTCTTGGGAGCAGGCTTCTTCTCGTCCTTCACAGGCTCTAACTTCTCCAGACGAGCCTTCAGACGCGTAATCTCCTTGTCCTTCATCTCTATCTCGTCACCCTGATTGCGGATGGTGGTGAGCAGAGCGTTCAGCTCGTCGTTCTCAATCTCAAGCGGATAGAGGGCGTTGACCCTGTTGATGAAGTCGCCGAGGATGTTCATGTAGTTGGTGAAGGCATCAAACGGTCCGCTGTAGATGCCACGGTCCAGGCCGACGTTCGAGGGCTTGGTAGTCATGAAGCGGAAGTTGTTGGAAGCCTGCAGGTAGTCCCAGTCCTGATTGATGCGTGGGTCGTCGGCAATGCGCAGACGGTCGGCCACCGAATAGAGCTTGTTGAAAGCCTCGCGCTGCATGGCGTTACCCAGCCAGCAAGAGCAGTCGCGCTCCTCGTCGACCCAGCTGAGGGTGTCGGGAACGTCGATCTGGCCCACGCTCTTCACCTTCATGCAAATCTCGGTAGGTGTCGAGAACGTGATGCCTTTCTCCTTGGCACAGGCGGGCAGGGCCTTCAGGAATTCGAGGATGTTGCTCGACAGCGGCTGGGCGATGCCAAGGGCTGAGAGTTCCATGAAGATATTGATGATCTGCTCCTCTTCGGGGAAGCGGGCGATGCGGTCGATATAGTTGTCGGCAAACAGGGGATAGCCTTCCCAGTCGGGGTTATTGAAGCGCAGCGAGATGTCGTCGCTGAGTTCCACGTCACGGAGCAACAGCTTCAAGTTCGGAGCCATGTTGCAGTTGTAGACGTAGTGCGGCGACTTCCAGCCCAGCACGTGCTTGGCAC
>CAMJWJ010000149.1 GCA_946409435.1 uncultured Prevotella sp.
GCATCTCCATCAGTTGCTGCTGCATGGGGGTTAGTTTTACTTCGCAGCCTTTGGCGTCAATGAAGCGTCCCTGCTGCAGCGCCAACCCGCCATACAGTCCTAAAGCCATAGAACGCCTATGCTGATACAGACAGAACAGCCCCCATAGCAATGCCATCGACCACAGCACCATCGCTGGCCGTTGGTCTGACAGCGACAGGATGGTTGCCGTTGACACCTGCGGACGTGGGCGGAACTCCCTTTTGGTATCAACCGTCAACACAGCCCGCCCTCTCAATGCCTCCATCTGCAGATGCTTGTTGAACACCTGTATGGTGTCAGCACTTATCACGTCTGACTGCTGTTCGTCCAAAGCCTTGGCCAATGCCTGGTTCATATCCTCAGTCACCAGCTCCTCCGTAGCCTTATAGCTGGTCAGGCTCACCATGCTCGAAGCGATTATCAGTGCAAAGAGCACCACGACTGCATATTGTTGTTTCATTGTTGCGAATAATGTTTGATATTGGGTGCAAAGTTACGCATTTTCCTGCAAACTTGTCACGATTACATGGAAAAAATCCAGAATTGCTTTATGTGGTGACGAATTCTCTTGGCTAACCCAGAAAGCGAATAGCTCTGTATTTACGGCTGTCAAATAAAGTTAATTGTTTGGCTATGTGACAGAAAAGAGGTAATTTTGCAGCAAATACCTTAAAACAATAAGAAAAATGACAGCAAAACAAACCATTGAGGCCGGTAAGGCCATTCTTGGAATCGAGTTCGGTTCCACCCGTATCAAGGCAGTGCTCATCGACGAGCAGAACAAACCCATAGCCCAAGGCTCACACGAGTGGGAGAACCAGTTGGTCGACGGTCTGTGGACCTATAGCATCGAGGCCATCTGGTACGGCCTGCAAGACTGCTATGCCGACCTGCGCCGTGACGTGCAGAAGCAGTACGACTGCGAGATAGAGAGTCTTGCCGCCATCGGTTTCAGTGCCATGATGCACGGCTACATGGCATTCAACGAGCAGCAGGAAATCCTGGTGCCTTTCCGTACTTGGCGTAACACCAACACGGGCAAGGCTGCCGCCGAGCTGTCGAAGCTGTTCAACTACAACATCCCCCTGCGCTGGAGCATCTCCCACCTCTACGAGGCCATCCTTGATAACGAGGAGCACGTCAGCGACATCAAGTACCTGACTACGCTGGCAGGCTACGTACACTGGCAGGTGACCGGACAGTTCGTTCTGGGTGTTGGCGACGCCTCGGGCATGATTCCTGTCGACCCTGCCACGAAGACTTACGATGCCACGATGGTCCGGAAGTTCGACGAGCTGGTAGCTCCGAAGGGTTTCTCATGGAAGCTGCTCGACATCCTGCCCAAGTCGCTGAATGCTGGCGATAGTGCTGGCTTCCTGACCCCCGAGGGTGCCAAGAAGCTCGATGTCAGCGGCCACCTGAAGGCAGGCATCCCCGTCTGTCCTCCTGAGGGCGACGCTGGTACGGGCATGGTAGCCACCAATGCCGTCAAGCAGCGCACTGGTAACGTCTCGGCAGGTACCTCGTCGTTCTCGATGATTGTGCTGGAGAAGCCATTGTCGAAGCCCTACGAGATGATCGACATGGTGACCACGCCCGACGGCAGCCTCGTGGCCATGGTGCACTGCAACAACTGCACCTCCGACATCAATGCCTGGGTGGGACTCTTCAAGGAGTACCAGCAGCTGCTGGGTGTGCCCGTTGATATGAACGAGCTGTACGGTAAGCTGTTCAACAAGGCCCTTGAGGGTGATGCTGACTGTGGCGGTCTGATGGCCTACAACTATGTCAGCGGCGAGCCTGTCACCGGACTGGCTGACGGACGTCCCCTCTTTGTGCGCTCCGCCAACGACAAGTTCACGCTGGCTAATTTCATGCGGGCTAACCTTTACGGTGCCATCGGTGTGCTGAAGATAGGTAACGACATCCTGTTCAAGGACGAGAAGATTCGCGTAGACCGTATCACGGGTCACGGCGGCTACTTCAAGACACCCGGTGTGGGTCAGCGCATGCTGGCTGCTGCCCTGAACAGTCCCATCAGCGTGATGGAGACGGCCGGCGAGGGTGGCGCATGGGGTATCGCCCTGCTGGCAGGCTATCTGATCAACAAGAACGGCAAGAGTCTGGCCGACTATCTTGAGGATGTTGTCTTTGCAGGCAATACGGGAGTCTCTGTGGCTCCCACTGCCGAGGATGTCGCCGGCTTCGAGCGCTACATCGAGAACTACAAGCAGTGTCTGCCCATCGAGCACGCTGCCGTAGCTGCCAAGAAGTAACTACATGCGGCGGAACGTCAGACAGGCCCACTCGCCGTCTGCGCGTCTGCCGGTCAATACCAGTCCTAACGACTGCGCCTTGCTTTCAAGCATGGCGCAGTCGTTTTCGTAGAAGCCGCTGAGCAGTAGCACCGCCTCGGGAGCCATCACACTGACGAAGCGCTCCATGTCGGCAAGCAGGATGTTACGGTTGATGTTAGCCATGACGACGTCGAAGCCTGTAGCCATTGAGTCGAGTAGGGTAGCGTCGCCGTGCAGCACCGTGATATGGTCGTCGACGTGGTTGATGACGGCATTGTGGCGCGTGTTGTCGGCACTCCACTCATCGATGTCGTAGGCCGTACAGCCAGCAGCACCTAGTTTCAAGGCGCTGATGCCGAGGATGCCCGTGCCACAGCCACAGTCGAGCACCTGTCGGTCGTGAAGGTCCAGCGACAGCAGTCCGCCGCACATCATGCGCGTTGTCTCGTGGGTTCCCGTGCCGAAGGCCAGGTGGGCGTCAATTTCGATGGGGATGACGGCAGACTTGGCGAGCAGCGTTGCGTCGGGCAGATGGCGCCCGTCGTGGATGACGATGCTGCGGCACGCCCCTGTCGGGCAGTCGCCGGTCTTGTCGCTTTCACGGCAGTTGCCGTCGTTCGCAGCCTCGACGATGATTGGCTCGAAGCCTTCCTGCTCCCACTCCGCATTCCAGTCGCGGTCTTCAGCCTCGCTCACCTTATATATAATATGAGTTCCCTCCAAGGGGAAACCATTGAGTACGCCCTCGAGCACGTCGGCGTCGAACAGCTGCTGCTGAACGTAGCCCACCAGTCCGTCGGCGGTCTCTTCAAACGTCTCGAAACCAGCCTCTGCTGCCATGGCAGCGAGAATATCCTGTGCGTCCTGCGAGCAGGGCGTCAGGGTGAATGTCACCTCGTAATACTTCATAACAGTGTTAAAATTTGGTGCAAAATTACAAAAAATAGGGAAAAACCTACGCTATCTTAGGGTTTTTCCCTAATTTTGCATAGAAATTCTATGTAATTTTGCAACGTGAAACTCTAAAATAACAAAGCAATGATGAAAAAGTTTGTCCTATTCACCGCACTGTCTGTCCTGCCACTCATGACGATGGCCCAGGACGACGACTTGTATTTCGTTCCGACGAAAGAGAATGTGGCCAAGGCAACCAAGAGCTACGGCATGCCCAAGGAGACCTACTACAGTGGGTCGGATCGCAGCGTAGACGAATACAACAGGCGTGTACGCACCACCGTCGAGCCTATCGATACGGCAGGCAACGACATCATCGACTTCTCGGCAGAGCGCGGCGTCTATCCCGACTCGGCATACAGCACCGTTGAAGACAATGACTACCGCTACACACGCCGCATGAGCCGCTTCGACGACTACCAGTCGGCATCGTCGGCCTATTGGGAGGGCTATCGTGACGGACGCTGGATGTCGCCATGGTACTACTCCAGCTACTACTATCCCTGGTACGACGCCTGGTACGACCCTTGGTACGACCCCTGGTACTATGGCAGCTGGTACGGTCCGTCCTGGTACTATAGCAGCTGGTACGGTCCTTGGCACCGTTACGGTTACTACGGTGGCTACTACGGTGGCTATTATGGCCGCGGCTATTGGGGTGGTAGTGGCCGTGTGTACCGCAACACGGGTGCTGGCAGCTTCCACAGCCGGCCGTCTACCACGACAGGTGTGCGTACCTATGGCTCTGGCAGCCGCAACCGTTCGGTTTACAGCAACGGCTCGTTTGGCAACGGCTCACGCATGAGCAACGGCACGTTTGGCAGCAGTAGCAGCACCCGCTCGGTGGGCACCAGCAGCGGCAGCTTCGGCAGCTCGCGCAGTTCAGGCAGCAGTGGCGGCAGTTTCGGCGGCTCGCGCTCAAGTGGTGGCGGCTCGCGCTCCGGCGGTTTCAGCAGGGGACGTTAGTGCATGTACTATTTGATATGTGAAGTTTTGTATTTGAATTTTGATATTATATTTAAGAATCATGAAAAAGATCATAGCAGCAGCTGCCCTCATGCTGGCCGTTGTGCCGGTGGCAGCACAGGAGACATACGAGAATGCCAAGATAGCCACGGAGGACCTGAATGGAACGGCCCGCTATGTAGGCATGGGCGGAGCCATGGAGGCCCTCGGTGCCGACATCTCGACCATCAGTACCAACCCCGCAGGTGTCGGACTGATACGCAAGTCCAGCATCTCGGCATCGATGAGCGTCGTCACGCAGGACGGTGCCACCAGTGGCGTGGGCGGCGACAAGACCAACGTGTCGTTCGACCAGATAGGCTTTGTGTGGTCCAACCGCATGAACCGCACGTCGTTCCTCAACTTGAGCGTCAACTATCACAAGAGCCGCAACTTCAACCAGATACTGTCGGCTGCCGACAGGCTGGACAATGCGTCGTTCAACAAGCTGACCTATGCCAAGGGTAACAACCTGCTGCTCTATCCGCAGCAGGACGGACAGCCGCTGGTGCTCACCGACGCACAGGGCAACTTCGCAGGTTACAACCATCAGCCCAACTACAACAGCTATCCCGCCTTCTCGTGCACCCAGCTCGACGACATGCTGGCCACGAACTACAACTACATGGAAGGGCAGTGGACGGCCGACAATGCCAACAGCTACCAGTTCGACCGTGCACACAAGGGCTACATCGGCGAGTATGACTTCAACCTCAGCGGCAACGTGGGCAACCAGGTCTACCTCGGACTGACCGTAGGAGTGCACGACGTACACTACAAGCACTATAGCGAGCATACCGACTTCATGCACACTGCCGACATGACCCGCGACTACCGGCTCACCGTGGCCGACAACCGCGAGATCACCGGTACGGGCTACGATGTCAAGGCCGGTATCATCGTACGTCCCATCGAGTCGTCGCCCTTCCGCGTAGGTGTCTACGTCCACACCCCGACGTTCTACACGCTGCGTACGAGCAACTACACCGTGCTCGACGACGGTTCCTTTGCCGTAGGCTCCAACACCATCACGGAGGCTGGTCCCCGCAGCAGCTACAAGTTCAAGATGCGCACCCCGTGGAAGTTCGGTGCATCGCTCGGCCATACCATCGGGCAGCAGATAGCCCTCGGACTGACCTACGAGTATGCCGACTACAGCACTACGGACAACCGCTACATCACCGACGAGTACTACGACGACTGGAACGACAGCTACTATGACCAGTCGGAGAGCGACAAGCAGATGAACATGCACACCGAGCGTACACTGAAGGGTGTCCACACGCTGAAGGTGGGTGGCGAGTACAAGCCCATACCCAGTGTAGCGCTGCGCATAGGCTACAACTACGTGTCGTCGATGTACGACAAGGATGGTTTCCGCGACGGTTCCATCAACAGTTTCGGTACATACGTGGCCTCCACCACCGACTTCACCAACTGGGAGGACACCCACCGCTTCACCCTCGGTGCCGGCTACACCTACCAGAAGTTCAATGTCTCGCTGGCCTACCAGTACAGCCATACCAACGGTAAGTTCTATCCCTTCATGAGCTATACCGACGCCAACACCGCCGATGCCGACAACATCGCCACAGGCGTGAAGGTCAGCAACAAGCGCAACCAACTGCTGCTGACGCTCGGCTACACCTTCTGAACACCTTAGCCACACACAATATATTCACTGGCGCTGCCCCACGGAGTAACGGACATTACTCGACGGGCAGTGCCTGTTTTTTCCCTATCGGTTCAGGATAGTACATCCAGGGATAATGATAGCTATAACTATACTCAAGTTTCCCACCTTTTATAATAATCAAGAATTAAAGAATTAGAGAATTTCTCCTTAGCAGTTTAGTAGAATTATAGGGAATTTGAGAA
>CAMJWJ010000150.1 GCA_946409435.1 uncultured Prevotella sp.
CCAGCCAGCCCTTGTCCTGGAACTTCTGGAAGTTCTCGGCAGCCTTCTCGTAGACCCGTGGGTCGTACTCGCTGGTGCCAACTGGAAAGTCAATCTCTGGCTTGATGATGTGGTACAGACTTTTCTCGTTGTCGCCTGCTTCAGCCCGTGCCTCTTCTGAGTCCAGCACGTCGTAAGGGCGGCTTTCAACCTGTTCCACCAGCTCTTTGGGTGGGCGTATTCCTTTGAATGGTTTTACGATAGCCATGATTCTGTTGTTAATAGCCATGGGCATCCATCTGCTGTTTGTAGTGGTGCCACAGCTGGATTATAGATTTATAGATTTTCCTTAATCTTTTCTATCAGTTCTGCATACTCGGCATCCGACAGATACACTTTGCCTGGGTTCATCTGGAATGTGCCGCCGTAGTCGGGGCCGTCGACATACTTGGGAGCCAGGTGGAAGTGAAGGTGTGACAACTTGTCGCTATAGGCACCATAGTTGATCTTCTCGGGGTTGAAGGCCTTCTGCATAGCAAGGGTGACGCGTGCCACGTCGGCCATGAAGGCATTACGGTCGTCGTCTGATAGTTCGTTGAGGTCGTTGACGTGGTCCTTGTATGCAACGAGGCAACGTCCGCGATAGGTCTGCTCCTTGAAGAGGAAGGCACGGGAGACTTGCAGTTTACAGATTTCAATCATCAGATCGTGGAGGGTCTGATTGTTGGTGCAGTAGAGGCACTCTTTAGGGTCGCTTTTCATTTTTTCTTTTGTTGTTTTAGTGATGATTATTCTAAGAAGATAAATGCTTGAGTCTTGCTGATTATTCTAAGTTGATGAATGCTTGCATGAATTCGTTCAGCCGCAACATGCCATAGCTTCCGCTGACGCACGACTCCTCGTCGTACTGCTGCACGTCGTCGGGCGTGATGCCTGGATGCCAGAAGATGAACGGTACCGGCTCGTTGACATGGATGCGCATTTCGACGGGTGTAGGATGATCCGGCAGTACGGCAATAGCTACTGGTGTATCCATCTGCTTTACAGTCTCATAGACGGGCTTGATTAAACGCTTGTCCAGGTAGTCGATGGCTTTCAGCTTGAGGTCTACGTCACCGTCGTGGCCAGCCTCGTCAGTAGCTTCCACGTGTACAAAGACGAAATCGTCGGTTTTCAAGGCGTCGATGGCGGCCTTTGCCTTGCCTTCGTAGTTGGTGTTAGCCAGTCCAGTGGCACCTTCAACCTCGACGATTCGCAGCCCTGCATAGTGACCGATGCCCCGTATGAGGTCGACAGCAGAAATGACGGCGCCGCTCTTGATCTGCGGATATTGCTGCATCAGGGTGGTCATGGAGGGGCGGTAGCCACCGCTCCAGGGCCAGATGCTGTTGGCCTGTCGCTCGCCTCTGCGGGCCTTCTCCTGATTGTAAGGATGAAGGGGCAGCAGCTCCTGGGACTTTGTGATGAGTTCGTTCAGGAGGTCGGCGGTCTGTTGGGAAGTAAGGCGATTTTGGGGTGTTGCGATAATATCGCAACATACGGGACATGCGGCAGACGCAGGGGCGGCAGGGGCGATGGGGCGTACGAGGATGGGGTGCCACGGCTCGCCGGGATGGTCGTGGGGTGGGGCACAGTCGATGTGCTTTGAGCCACCCTTGATGACCAGCAGATGACGGTACTGGATGCCGGTGATGAACTTTACACGCTCGCAGCCCTCACGGTCGTTGATGGGCTTGGCCAGCCTCTCGTTGAGATATTCGATGAGCTTTGCGGCATTTTCGGTTTCCAGGTTGCCTCCGTTGTGGGTGACGATTCTGCCGTCCTCTATGGTGATGATGTTACAGCGGATGGCGAAGTCGTCGTCGTCCATTTCGTAGCCGATGCTGGCGGCCTCCAATGGCCCGCGGCCTTCATACACTTTGTTCAGGTCGTAGCCGAGGATGGCCGTGTTGGCCACTTCGCTACCCGGTGGAAATCCTTCGGGAACGGTGACGAGTCGTCCGCAACGCCCTGTACGTGCCAGTAGGTTCATGTATTCAGGCTTGGCATACTGCAATAGCGTCTTGTTGCCGAGCCGTGCCACCTTGTGGTCGGCCATGCCGTCGCCGAGGATGATGATATGTTTCATAGTGAAAGTCAGGGCAGAACGGGTTAGCCCGTCCTGCACACGCTATTATATGTTGGCAATACTCATGATGTTCGCAAAGACGCCTGCTGCCGTGACGGCTGCACCTGCTCCGTAGCCTTGGATGAGCATGGGGTACTCCTTGTATCGCTCTGTGGTGAGCAGCACGATGTTGTTCGACCCTTCCAGTCCGTAGAAGGGATGGCCGTATGGCACTTCCTTCAGGGCGACGCTTGTCTTGAACGCTGCCGGGTTTTGCTCGTCGGCCTCCATCGTGGCCACGAATCGCCATCGCTTGTTCTCGGCCTCGAGCACCTTACGTCGTGCCTCGAAGTCGGCATCGAGTTCGGGCAGTTTCTTCCAGAAGTCTTCTATCGAACCATCGAAGTAGCTGTCGGGCACGAAGAGGTGTTTCTCGACGTCTTCCTGTTCCACCTTGTAGCCAGCTTCACGGGTCAGTATGACCAGTTTGCGTATCACGTCGGTACCGCTGAGGTCTATGCGTGGGTCAGGCTCGCTGTATCGCTGTTCCTTGGCACGGCGTACGGTCTCGGAGAATGGCACGTCAGCAGCTATCTCGTTGAAGATGAAGTTCAGCGTACCTGAGAGGATGGCCTCGATTTTCAGGATTTTGTCACCCGAGTTGCACAGGTCGTTGATGGTGCCGATGATGGGCAGTCCGGCTCCGACGTTAGTCTCGTAGCGGAACCACACACCCTTGTCTCGAGCCGTCTGGCGGAGCTTGATGTAGCTGTCGTAGTCGCTCGAGGCGGCGATCTTGTTGGCTGCCACGACGGAGATGTTATGCTCCAGGAATGTCTGGTAGAGGGCGGCTATCTGACGGCTGGCGGTACAGTCGACGAATACGGAGTTGAAGATGTTCATCTTGACTATCTCGTCGCGCATGTGGTCGGTATTGGCAGCAAATCCTGCGCGGAGTATTTTCTCGTAGTTGTCGAGGTCTATGCCATCTCTGTCAAGTACGAAGTTGTCGACGTCTGAAATGCCGACGACGTTCAGCTTCAGTCGTTTTGTCTGCATGAGGTATAGCTGCTGGGTACGTATCTGTTCGAGTAGCATGCCTCCCACCGTTCCAATACCGCAGATGAAGATGTTGAGCACTTTGTATTCCGACAGGAAGAACGAGTCGTGCAGAACGTTGAGCGACTTGCGGAGGAATCGTCCGTCGACGACAAACGAAATGTTCGTCTCCGATGCGCCCTGTGCACATGCTATCACGCTGATGCCCGAACGTCCGAGTGTACCAAACAGTTTTCCTGCAATACCTGGCGTCTGCTTCATGTTTTCGCCGACGATGGCTATGGTGGCCAGTCCGCTCTCGACCTGCATGGGGAACATAGCTCCAGTTTCGATTTCCTTGGCAAACTCAGCGTTGAGCACCTCGACGGCAACTGCTGCATCCTCGTCGCGGACGCCGATGGACGTTGAGTTTTCCGACGATGCCTGCGACACCATGAATACCGAGATGCCTTGGTTGGCCAGCGTGGTAAAGATGCGTCGGTTGACACCGATGACGCCTACCATCGAGAGTCCTGTAACGGTAATGAGCGACGTTCCCTTGATGCT
Source organism: uncultured Prevotella sp. (assembly GCA_946409435.1). Taxonomy (GTDB): domain Bacteria; phylum Bacteroidota; class Bacteroidia; order Bacteroidales; family Bacteroidaceae; genus Prevotella. Next base: position 3,692 of record CAMJWJ010000150.1, read on the forward strand.
CGATATGCCCTTGATGGGTTTTTGGTCGTTATCGATTTTTGCCTTGATGAGCGTTCCGGGGTGTTCGGGGTTGAAGGTGTTCTTGACCTTGATGGGTATGTTCTTGACACACACGGGATAGATGGTCGGCGGGTAGATAACCTTAGCGCCGAAGTTGCATAGCTCCATGGCCTCGACGTACGACAGCTCGTTGATGGTGTAGGCGCTCTGGATGACCTTCGGGTCGGCAGTCATGAATCCGTCGACGTCGGTCCATATTTCCAGCACGTCGGCGTTCAGCACGGCAGCGATGATGGATGCCGTATAGTCCGAGCCGCCACGTCCCAGGTTGGTTGTCTCGTGGCTGTCGCGGTCACGGGCTATGAATCCTGGCACGACATAGACGTGCTTGCCGTCGATGCCGCTGAAGCTTTTCTTCACGAGTTCGGTTGTCAGGTCTGCGTCGATGACGTGCTTGCCCATCTTCTTTTCCGTACGGATGAAGTCGCGGCTGTTCATGCGTATGCCGTTGTCAAACATAGCAGCCACGATGTGAGACGAGAGTCGCTCGCCGTAACTGACGATGGTGTCCTGAGTCTTCTTCGACAGGTCATGGATGAGGTAGACGCCGTAGTAGATGCTCTTCAGCTGGTCGAATAACTGGTCAATATTATTTAATAAGGTAGCCCGTTTCTTGTCGTCGGCTATGATGTCGTCTATCATCTGGTGGTGGCGTGCCATCATGGCGTCGAACTCCTGGCGGTAGCTGTCGTCGCCCTGCTTGGCCAGCTTCGACGTGGCTATCAGCTTGTCGGTGATGCCGTCAAGTGCGCTTACTACTACTACGACAGGTTGCGTCCGGGCCTCTGCCTCTACGATTTTCTTCAAGCTTAAAATGCTCTTTACGGAACCAACGGACGTTCCGCCGAATTTCATTACTTTCATATCTTGTTTAGTTTTATTCTTAACCCTTTATGATTTGTGCCATCTGCTGCTGCAGCTCGCTGGCTTTCTCGGCGGCGGCTTCGGCAAAGTCGTTGCCTGTAGAGGCGTAGATGATGCCTCGGCTGGAATTGACCAGCAGTCCTACGTCGCCGGGGATCATGCCGTAGCGGCACACCTCCTCCAGACTGCCTCCCTGAGCGCCTACGCCTGGCACGAGCAGGAAGTGCTCGGGGGCCACCTTGCGTATATCCTGGAACATACTGCCCTGTGTGGCTCCTACGACATACATCATATTGTCTTTCGTGCCCCATGTCTGAGACGTTCTGAGCACTTTCTCGAACAGCCGTTCGCCCTGCCGGTCTTCCGTCAGTTGGAAGTCGTGGCTGCCCTTGTTGGAGGTCAGCGCCAGCAGGATGACCCACTTGCCCTCGTAGCCGAGGAACGGCGTGACGGAGTCCTCACCCATATAGGGGGCTACGGTCAGCGAGTCGACGTCGTACTGCTCGAAGAACGTTCGGGCATACATGGCTGACGTGTTGCCGATGTCGCCGCGTTTTGCGTCGGCTATGATGAAGTGGTGGGGGTAGTTCTGCTTGAGGTACTTGATGGTCTTCTCAAACGCCATCAGCCCCTTCACTCCGAACGCCTCGTAGAAGGCCAGGTTGGGCTTGTACGACACGCAATAGGGTGCCGTAGCGTCGATGATGGCCTTGTTGAAAGCGAATATGGGGTCTTCCTCCTGTAGCAGGTGCGGCGGCATCTTCTTCAGGTCGGTATCGAGTCCTACGCAGAGGAACGACTGCTTCTCTCGAATCTGCTGTATCAGTTCTTTCCTGTCCATTTTAGTATTTGGCTGATAAGTAAATAACAAATCGTGAAACCTACGGACCACCCTATGGCGTAGGTTACTATACGCATTAAGATAGTCTCAGGCCGAAAGGCGTCCTGTGTAATGTCGGCGACGATGACGGCCACGACGATGCATACCCATTCTATCCAGGTCAATCCTAAGTACTTGTTCATAGCTCTGTCTCCTTCATGCGCTCGGCATTCTCGGCTACGGTCAGTGCGTCAATCATAGCCTGTATGTCGCCGCCGAGGAATCCCTGCAGGTCGTGGGTGGTGTAGCCGATGCGATGGTCGGTGACGCGGCCCTGTGGGAAGTTATAGGTACGGATCTTGGCTGAGCGGTCGCCGGTAGACACGAGGCTCTTGCGGCGCGACGCGATGTCGTCCATGTACTTCTGATGCTCCTTATCGTAGATGAAGGTGTACAGACGGCTCAGCGCCCGCTCCTTGTTCTTAGGCTGGTCGCGGGTCTCGGTACACTCAATGAGTATCTCCTCGGTCTCGCCGGTGTTGGGGTTCTTCCACATGTAGCGCAGCCTGACGCCCGACTCCACCTTGTTGACGTTCTGGCCGCCGGCACCGCTTGAGCGGAAGGTGTCCCACTTGATTTCGCCCTCGTTGACGTGTACCTCAAACTTGTCAGCCTC
>CAMJWJ010000151.1 GCA_946409435.1 uncultured Prevotella sp.
AGAAAATCGGCGACACGGGTATGGTACCTGTGTTCTATCACAAGGATTTAGAGACTTGCAAGAATGTTGTCAAGGCATGCTACGAGGGTGGCGTCCGTGCTTTCGAGTTCACCAACCGTGGCGACTTTGCACAGGAAGTGTTCGGCGAGCTGGTGAAGTGGGCCGACAAGGAGTGCCCCGAACTGGCTCTGGGTATCGGCTCAGTGGTTGATGCTCCTACGGCAGCAATGTACCTGCAGCTGGGTGCCTGCTTCGTGGTAGGTCCGCTGTTCAACCCCGACATTGCTCCCGTCTGCAACCGTCGTCTCGTTCCCTACTGCCCGGGCTGCATGACCGTCAGTGAAATCGGCAAGGCTCAAGAGCTGGGCTGCGACCTGACGAAGGTGTTCCCTGGCGACGTTGTAGGCCCGAACATGGTGAAGGGTCTGAAGGCTCCCATGCCTTGGTCGAAGATTATGGTGACTGGCGGTGTGGCTCCTGAAGAGGAGAACCTGAAGTCGTGGTTCAAGGCTGGCGTGTTCTGCGTCGGCATGGGTTCAAAGCTCTTCCCCAGCGACAAGGTGAAGGCTGGCGACTGGCAGTATGTAACCGACAAGTGCAAGGAGGCACTCGGTTATGTGGCTAAGGCTCGCGCTTAACCTTACGCTTGTCATTCTTATCTCAGCTTGTTCACCGTCCGATAAAGCAGCGGTGGACAAGCTGAATTCTCTTTCCTATGCTTTTCACTACCGTAACATCGACTCAACAGAGATTTATGCCAAGCAGGCATTGGCATTGGCTGACGACTATGAAGACGGCCACGCCGAGGCACTGAACAATCTGGCCTTCGTCTCCATGGCGCGCATGGACTATGAACAGGCTGACAGGCAGTTGGTCGAAGCAGTCTCGCTGACCGACAATCAGGTGGAACTGTTTGTCGCAGAAGTCCAGCAGATGCGCCTCTGTCAGCGCCGGTCGCAGAACCGCACCTTCTACGAGCACCGTGAGAAGGCCATTGACGCGCAGAAGCGCATTCGTGAGGAGTACGAAAAACTGTCGGAGCGGCAGCGTAGCCGGCTGCTTTATGCTGAGTCGGAGATGGCTATCGTCACCTCCACCTATTATTATTATGTAGGACTTGAGCAGCAGTCTGCCGAGGCTTTGCTGCAGCTGAACTACGACGAGTTGCGCAGCGACATGGCCCAGTATCTGAACTATCTCTATAACGTTGGAGCTGGCGGAATCCTGACTGAGGGTACCCCCGAGCAGATACATGCCGAGGAGACCGACTACCTGAACCGCTGCCTGATGATAGCACGCCGCAACCACTACCCCTATTTCGAGGCACAGGCCTTGGAGGCACTCGCCGAGCATAGTGGAGACCTCGTGCTGGCTGAAGACGCTTTGGCATTATTCCAGCAGTATGGCGATGTCTACCAGATAGCTGGAGCCTATCGTACGTTGGCCTCATGCTATCATGCGTTGGGCGACTACCAGCATGCTTTGGAGCATCTTGGCAAAGCACTCGCCGACCAGCGTGTCATGCAAGCCCCCGATCTGGTGGCTAGCATTCGTGAACAGCTGTCGGTAGCCTATTCTGCCGTCAACGATAAACCTCAGAGCGACTACAACCGCAACATTTATATCGACCTGCAGGAGCAGACCCGTCAGGACCGTGAGTTGGAAGCACGGGCAGGACTGTTAGACCAGTCTGTAAGTATGCTCAACTGGATGATATTGGCTGTGGTGGTGGCCATCGTATTGCTTTGTGTGCTGCTCTGGCTGTTCAACTATCAGAACAACCGGAAGCGCGAGGGACATCAGCAGGATGACGTGCTGGAACAGAAGAACGAGGAGGCTGCTCTTGCCCGGCTTAGTGTTCAGAAGAACGAGCGCCGTCACCTTGAGCAGCGTGCCAAGGTGTCGCTGGCCATGAGCATCATGCCGCTGATAGACCGTATACTTCATGAAGTGAAATACTTGGACAACGAGGTGAAACCCTCAGCCACTGTTGGGAATGGTGTGGGCACTGAGGACAGTCATGCTGCTGAGGAGCATCTTGAATACATCCGTGAGTTGACAGACAATATCAACTTACAGAATGACCTGCTTACTCAGTGGATTCAGTTAAGGCAGGGCGAGCTGAATCTGCGCATCGAGAGCTTCCAGCTACAGCCACTGTTCGATATGGTGGGGCGCAGCAAGACCAGTTTTGCGATGAAGGGAATTACTCTCGACGTGATACCCACCACGGCAACGGTCAAGGCCGACCGTGTGCTCACCCTGTTCATGCTGAACACACTGGCCGACAATGCCCGCAAGGTTACCGGTAGCGGAGGCACCGTTACTATCTCTGCCGACGAAAAGCCCGACTACGTGGAATTGTCTGTGGCTGATACTGGAAAGGGTATGGGTGAAGATGAGCTGGCCCACATCTTTGAGCGGAAGATCGTGGCTGGCCATGGTTTCGGGCTGATGAACTGCAAGGGCATCATCGAAAAGTACCGTAAGCTGAGCCAGCTGTTCGGTGTCTGCCAGTTGTCCGCCGAGAGTGAGAAGGGTAGGGGTTCACGGTTCTTCTTCCGTCTGCCGAAGGGTGTGCTTAGATGTTGTGTGATAGCCGTTAGTTGTTGGCTGAGTGCCATGGGCGTCTATGCTGATGGTCCCCGTCCGTCGCCTGTCAACCCACATCCCCTCGACCTTGCACACATCTATGCCGACTCAGCCTATTTCTGCAATGTCAACGGCACTTACCAGCGCACGCTGCTCTATGTCGACTCCTGTCTGCAGTGTCTGAATGCCCAATACCGGAAGAGTCATCCCAATAGTCGCCTGCTGATGACCATCGACGGTGACGACAATGCCACGCCGCCAGAGATACAATGGCTGCACGAGAATGTGGAGACGAACTACCAGATAGTGCTCGACATGCGCAACGAATGTGCCGTGGCGGCGCTGGCCCTCCACCAATGGCAGCTCTATGCATATAATAATAAGGTGTACACACAGCTGTTTAAGGAACTGAGTGCCGACACCTCGCTGGCCGAATACTGTCGCATGATGCAACAGTCGCAGCAGAACAAGCGCATTGCCGTTGTCCTGTTGCTCGTCCTGCTTGGCATGATAGTGCCAGCCTACTACGTGCTCTACTATCGTCATAGGCTGTACGAGCGCTTCCGCCGCGAGCGCATCCAGCAGAACCAGATCGAGATGGCCGACGACGAGCTTCACCGTGCAGAACTGGAGAATGCCAACCTGCATGTAGCCAACAGCGTGCTCGACAACTGTCTGTCAACACTGAAGCACGAGACGATGTACTATCCGTCACGCATACGCCAGTTGGTAGACAGTGGCGAGGTGGGGCAGTTGGCCGAGGTGACAGCCTACTATCGCGAGTTGTATGGCATGCTCATCCGGCAGGCTGTCGGCCAGGTGGAGCGCATCCATCTTCATGTGCGGCAAGTGACACTCTACGGACAGACGGTACTCGGCGACGAGAATCTGCTGCACTACCTGTTTGAACTGTACCGTCCAGCCAGCGTCACTGCAGAGGTGCGTGACGAACAGTATGTTTCGTACCATCTGACGGTCAGCAGCCAGCCGGAACCTATCACCTCGCTGCTATGCCGGCAGATTGTCAGAGACCATGGCGAGGTCACCAACCGACGAGCCTGTGGCATCGTCAGCGACAAGGAACAAATAACCATCATACTACCAAAATACAATGGATAACTTTAAACTTATTATCGTCGAGGATGTGCCCCTCGAACTGAAAGGCACTGAAGGCATCGTCCGCCACGAGATACCCGAGGCAGAAATCATCGGTACTGCAGCTGACGAAGCCAGCTACTGGCGGCTCCTCAAGCAGCAACAGCCCGACTTGGTACTGCTCGACCTCGGACTGGGTGGCTCCACCACCGTCGGTGTCGAGATATGCCGCCAGACGAAGGAACTTAACAAAGCCATCAAGATACTTATCTTCACTGGCGAGATACTGAACGAGAAACTTTGGGTCGACGTGCTGGATGCCGGTGCCGACGGCATCATCCTCAAGAGCGGCGAGCTGCTGACACGGCGTGACGTTCAGGCCGTGATGGAGGGCAAGCAGCTGGTGTTCAACGAGCCGATACTGAAAAAGATTGTCGAACGGTTCAAACGGATGGTGACGTCGCAACTGGCCCGTCAGGAGGCACTCATTAACTATGAGATTGACGAGTACGATGAGCGCTTTCTCCGCCACCTGGCCTTGGGCTATACCAAGGAGCAGATAACAGGCCTGCGGGGCATGCCCTTCGGGGTGAAGAGTCTGGAGAAACGTCAGAACGAACTGGTGCGCAAACTGTTCCCTACGGCTGAGAGCGTCAATGCCACACGGCTTGTCGTCCGTGCCCTCCAGCTGCGCATCCTCGATATTGATAACCTGGAGCCTGACGCCGACTAATCATTCTGACCTCGTTGAAGAAAAGAATGAAAAATGAAGATTGATAATTTGAATACTGAAAAGTGAAAAAACTGCCACCGATTGAAAAGAATATGAAGCGACTGCTACCTTCTTTGGCATTGGCGCTTTTTGGCATGCAGGCTTTGCTGATGGTGATGTCGTGGCTGCTGTTGGCGGCTTTCCCGCTGAGCGGCATCCATTCGTTGCTCTCTGGCGAAGGGGTGCGCTGGTTGTTAGGCTACTATGCCGACCTGTTGGCGACACCCCAACTGGTGTGGCTCCTACTGACACTCATGGCAGGAGGATGCCTGTACGACTGCGGACTGTTGTCACACTTGAAGACAACAGACTCGCGCACAACCAGCTACCGCGAGAGCCGCGCCTTGCTGTTTGCCGTTCTGTGGCTGGTGTTCTATGCTGGTGCCATGCTGTTGCTGACGGTGACGCCCCATGCTGTCTTGTTGTCGGCTACGGGCCATCTGTGGCCATCGCCCTTCTCAGCCAGTCTTGTACCTGTCATCATGTTCGGCGTGCTGATAACGGCAGTCATCTATGGCCTGGTGTCAGGGCATTTTGTTGACGTGACAGCCATTTACGATGCTTTGTTGTACGGATTACGCTGGGGAGCACCTCTGCTACTGTTCTATGTACTGGTGGTTCAGCTCATCAGCTCCCTCCTGTTCGTGCTGCCGTAAGCTCCTCATTCTTCATTCCTCACTCTTAGCTGCCAGCAGGCCACAGCCGTAGCAGCAGCCACGTTCAGTGAGTCAACGTTGTGAGCCATCGGTATGCGCACCGTATAGTCGGCATCGTCGATGGTTGTCTGTGGCAGCCCGTCGCCCTCGGTGCCCATGATGATGGCCAGCCGTGGCTCGCTGTTCAGTTGCGGGTCGTCTAATGATACCGACTGTTCCGAGAGTGCCATGGCAGCCGTCTTGAAACCATAGTCGTGCAACTGGCTGATGGGACCGTCAATCCAAGTCCATGGAACGAGGAACACGCTGCCCATCGACACCCTGACGGCGCGCCGGTTCAGCGGGTCACATGTGTCACGAGTCAGCAGCACGGCATCAATGCCTAATGCCGCTGCCGAACGGAAGATGGCACCGATGTTCGTCGTGTCCGTCACAGCCTCAATCACAACCACCCGTCGAGCGCCTTCCACCACCTGTCTGACGGTGGGCATTGGTCTTCGGCGCATGGCACACAGCACACCACGGGTCAGCGTATAGCCTGTCAGCCTGGCCAGCAGCTCGCGGCTGCCTGTATAGACAGGCTTGTCGCCCATCTGCTCCACGATGTCGCGGGCATCACCGTCGATGTGGCGGCGCTCGCAGAGCAATGCCGTCGGCTCCCATCCTTTGCTCAGTGCCACCCGTATCACTTTCGGACTCTCGGCAATAAACAGCCCCTTCTCCGGCTCCAGCTCCATGCGCAGCTGGGCTTCCGTCAGGGTGCTGAATACCTCTATTCCAGGCTCCTCGAGGGAAGAAATCTCTATAATATTCATAATCTGCATGCAAAAATACAAAATAATTTGCAAATCATCGTTGCTATTTCACAAATTATTTGTACCTTTGCACCGCAAAACCGTGGCGTCAAGCCCTATTTTTGCAACTCGAGGTCGGTCTGGTAGCTCAGCTGGATAGAGCAACAGCCTTCTAAGCTGTGGGTCTCGGGT
>CAMJWJ010000152.1 GCA_946409435.1 uncultured Prevotella sp.
CTTGACCAGAGACTTGCAGAAGCATCCTAAACAAATTTGTTATATGGAAGTGCCAGTGACTGCGCGGCATTTGCTGAAAAGTTACTGAAAGCGGGGCGGAGAATAAAAGAAATGAGGGATGCAATGTTGCATCCCTCATAACCCTGTCAGTACGTTTAGTTGCGGAACACGAGGCCTTCGCCGAACTCGTCGATGATGATGGGTCTTGTGCGGTCCACCTGATCGGCCAGTATCTTGCGCGACAAGTCGTTGAGCACCAGGTGCTGGATGGCCCGCTTGACGGGACGGGCACCGAAGTCGGGGTCGTAGCCCTCCTGTGCAAGATAGTTTACGGCGGCATCCGTTATCCGCAGTTGTATGCCCTGCGGCTCCAGCATGTCCGTCACCTTCTTCATCTGCAGGCGCACCACGTCGGCAATCTGTTCCTGTGTCAGCTGTTGGAAGGTGATGATCTCGTCGATACGGTTCAGGAACTCTGGCCGCATGGTCATCCGCAACTGTTCGCGGGTGGCATTGCTGGTCATGATGATGATAGTGTTCTTGAAGTTTGCCGTACGTCCCTTGTTGTCCGTCAGCCGTCCGTCGTCGAGCACCTGCAGCAGGATGTTGAAGACGTCGGGGTGAGCTTTCTCAATCTCGTCGAACAGCACGACGCTGTATGGCTTGCGCCGCACGGCCTCCGTCAGCTGTCCGCCCTCGTCGTAGCCCACGTAGCCCGGAGGTGCACCGATGAGTCGTGAGACGGTGTGTTTCTCCTGATACTCCGACATGTCGATACGTGTCATCATCGTCTCGTCGTTGAACAGGTACTCAGCCAGCGCCTTGGCCAGTTCCGTCTTACCGACACCTGTTGTGCCGAGGAAGATGAACGAGGCGATAGGCCGCTTCGGGTCTTGCAGTCCGGCACGCGAGCGTCGCACGGCATCGCTGACGGCCGAGATGGCCTCATCCTGTCCGATGACACGGCGGTGCAGTTCCTCCTCCAGGTGCAGCAGCTTTTCGCGTTCGCTCTGCATCATGCGTGTCACGGGAATGCCTGTCCAGCGGCTTACCACCTCGGCGATGTCGTCGGCGGTGACCTCCTCGCGGACCAGTCTGCCAGCAGAAGTTCCGCCTGCCACCGAACTGTCAAGTTGTGCTTGGATGCTCTTGATGTCGTCTTCCAAAGCCTTCAGCCGCGAGTAGCGGATTTCGGCCACCTTGCCGTAGTCGCCCTCGCGCTCGGCGCGCTCAGCCTCGTATCTGAGGTTCTCCATGTCCTGCTTGTCCTGCTGGATCTTGTTCACCAGTTGTCGCTCGGCCTCCCATTTTGCGCGGAACTGCATCTCTTGCTCTTTCAGTTCGGCAATGTCTTTGTCCAGCTGGGCAATCTTCGGCTCGTCACCCTCACGCTTGATGGCCTCGCGCTCAATCTCCAGCTGTGCCAGCCTGCGGGTTATCTCGTCCAACTCCTCCGGCACTGAGTCGCGCTCCATGCGCAGCTTGGCAGCAGCCTCGTCCATCAGGTCGATGGCCTTGTCGGGCAGGAAACGCTCGCTGATGTACCGCTCCGACAGCTGTACGGCGGCTATGCAGGCGTCATCCTGTATACGCACCTTGTGGTGGTTCTCGTAGCGCTCCTTCAGACCGCGCAGGATTGAGATGGCCGACAGTTCGTCTGGCTCGTCGACCATGACCGTCTGGAATCGGCGCTCAAGGGCCTTGTCCTTCTCGAAGTATTTCTGGTACTCGTTCAGTGTCGTAGCACCGATGGCGCGCAGCTCGCCGCGAGCCAGAGCAGGCTTCAAGATGTTGGCGGCATCCATAGCTCCCTCGCCGCCGCCGGCACCCACCAGTGTGTGGATCTCGTCGATGAACAGGATGATGCGGCCGTCGGCCTTCGTCACCTCGTTGATGACCGACTTCAGGCGTTCCTCAAACTCGCCCTTGTACTTGGCGCCAGCCACCAGCGCACCCATGTCGAGCGAGTAGAGCTGCTTGTCCTTCAGGTTCTCCGGCACGTCGCCACGGACTATGCGGCCGGCCAGTCCCTCGACGATGGCCGTCTTGCCAGTGCCCGGCTCACCGATCAGGATGGGGTTGTTCTTCGTGCGTCGGCTCAGAATCTGCAGCACGCGGCGTATCTCGTCGTCGCGGCCGATGACGGGGTCGAGCTTGCCCTGCCGGGCCAGCTGTACCAGGTTCTTGGCATACTTCTCCAGCGACTGGTAGTTGTCGTCGGCACTCTGGCTCTGCACCTTCTGACCCTGTCGCAACTCCTGGATAGCAGCGCGCAAGTCCTTCTCGGTGATGCCAGCATCTTTCAAGATGCGGCCTGCCGTCTGACCGTCGGTCAGCAGGGCCAACAGCAACGGCTCTACGCTGACGAACTCGTCGCCTGTCTTCTGGGCATAGTCCTGAGCCTTCAGCAGTACGCCATTGGTGGCTGAGCTGAGGTATGGTTCGCCGCCCTGCACGCGGGGCAGGTGCTGCAGCTCGCTCTGTACGAGCATGTCAATCTGTTGGCTGTTGACACCTAACTTCTGGAACAGGTAGTTGGTGACATCCTTGGCCTTATTCATGATACCAGCCAGCAGATGAACGGGTTCGATGGTCTGCTGACCGTTGCGTTGCGCAGTGTTGACGGCCTCTTGTACCGACTCCTGCGCCTTGATGGTAAACTTGTCTAATGTCATAGTCTTGTCCTCCTATTTTTTTGTTTCTGTTAACTATCGGACAAATGGTGTGCCGAAAAACAGTAGTCTGACAAAATGGCAAGTCTTTCTGCCGTTCTGGCGGTTTGGATGGCGTGTGTTAATGTCTATGGTGTATTCAAAGATACTTCCGCTCGACAATAATAACAAAAAAAGTTTTTTTTGTTTTGTATTGTTCTCACTTATTCGTACCTTTGCAAGGATTTTCGGAACGTAGCAGATGAACAACAAGAGACAACAATGGTGGAAGACGGGCTGGTCCGTCGTTTATGGCATGGTGACGTTTCTGGCGTGCCTGTTACCGTTGCGTGCCCTGCTGAACTACCACGAACAGCGCCACTTGTTCCGCTGGTCGGGCTATTACCTGCGCGAGCAGACGGCGTCGTGGAATGGCTGGCAGGAACTGGCCGTCTCGTTTCTTACCCAGTTCTTCTATGTCGGTTGGTTGGGCGCCTTGCTGGTCGCCGTGTTGGCCGTTGGTATGCAGTGGCTGGTGTGGCGCCTCATGTGTTTTGTACGGCTGCGCCGCTGGTGGCTCTACCCGTTGAGCCTTGTGCCGTCGGCCGTGCTGGTGTACGTCTGTCTGCTGCCGCCGCGCTACAGACAGAGCGCCGAGTTCCGCGAACTAATCAGCTACGACTACCTGATGCGTACCCATCAGTGGGAGACGATCACGGAGCGCGCTGCCACCACCGCCCCGCAGAGTGAGTTTGGCGTGCTGGCTACCAACCATGCGCTGGCCATGCAGGGCCGCTTGCCCGACGACATGTTCCGGTATCGGCAGACGGGGCCGAAGGGACTGCTGTTCGACGACCAGCAGCAGGAGCCGCAGACGTTGTACACGCTGAGCGACATCCATCTGCGCCTGGGCTTTGTCAACGAGGCCGAACGGCTGGCCTTCAATGGCATGCAGCAGCTGCCTGACCACCACAAGAGCGGACGGCTGCTCCGTCGGCTGGCTGAGACAAACATCATCAACGGCGACTACCGCATAGCCCGCAAGTACCTGAACTTCCTCGCTTCGACGCTTTATTACGGTTCGTGGGCACGCCGTTGGCTGTCACACCTGGGCGACGAGGCATTTGTCGAACAGCAGTATGGCGCACAACGTCAGCGGCGCACCGCCGACGTGAACCATCTGGTGGCTCCTGACAAGAGCGTGATGCTCACTGAACTGGTGCGGCAGAACAGCACCAATCGCACGGCCGTGGACTATCTGCTGGCCTACGACCTGCTGAGTCTGAAGTACGAGCGACTGCTCGACCATCTGCGCCAGGTGCAGCAGCTGGGCTACTATAGCACCATGGCTCCGCGTGCCGTACAAGAGTGCATCATGGGCAACTGGGTGCTCTACCATCCCGACGCCAAGGAGCTGCCCATCCCCGTCAGCGAGGAGGTCTATCAGACCACCCGTGACTTCATCCAGAACGTTTCAAAGACCCAGAACGTCGACGATCCGTCGCTCAGCGAGCCGCCCTTCTCGCAGTCATACTGGCACTACCATGTCGTAACCCTGCAGCAACAAAATAACGTGTACCCATGAAGCACCTGACTCTACTCCTGTCCGTCGTCATCGCCGTAGCGAGCTGCACGTCACGCCCCGACCATCCAGTCGAGAGTGACAGCCTGCCAACCATTGTCCCCGACTATGTGGGTGTGGTCATCCCCGACGGCATCGCACCGCTGAACTTCTATATGGCCGACGACAGCGTTGACTTGATGGATGTCACCGTCGAGGGTGCCCGGGGCGGCAGCCTGCATGTCAACGGCGACTATGCCGACTTCGACATCGACGAGTGGCATGCGCTGACCCGCCAGAACCGTGGCGACAGCCTGATCGTGACCGTCTGTGCACGGCGCGACGGCCAGTGGACCAAGTACCGCCCGTTTGCCATCTATGTCAGCAACGACAGCCTGGGCGAGTGGGGTGTCACCTACCGGCTGATACCTCCCGGCTATGAGGCTTGGGGACATATGGGCATCTATCAGCGCCATCTGGCTACCTTCGAGCAGACACCCGTCGTGGACAACAACGGGATAGGCGGGCAGTGCGTCAACTGCCATACCCCCAACCGTACCAGTCCGCAGCAGTACACCTTTCATGTCCGTGGGCCACAGGGAGCTACTGTCATCAGCAAGGACGGCAATGTCGAGGTGCTAAAGCCACGCAACGATGCCCTTGGCGGTGGCATGGTATATCCCTACTGGCATCCGTCGGGCCGTTACATCGCTTATTCCACCAACCAGACCCACCAGAATTTCCATCAGCGCCGTGACCGTCGCGTCGAGGTGTACGACGACCACGCCGACATCATTCTCTACAACACTGAGCGCCATGAGATAATGCTCGACAGCACCTTGGCCAAACGCGAGATGCTGGAGAACTATCCTGCCTTCTCGCCCGACGGCCGTACGCTCTTTTACTGTGTCGCCCAGCGCGTTGACAGCGTCTGGAAGAACTACCAGGAGATACGCTACGACATCTGCCGCATCGCTTTCGACCCGGCGACGGCGAGTTTCGCAGGTCAGCCCGACACGCTGGTCCATGCCCGGCAGATGGGAAAGAGTGCCAACATGCCTCGCGTATCGTACGACGGTCGCTACCTGCTCTACACGCTGTGCGACTACGGCTGTTTCCCCGTGTGGCACCCCGAGTCCGACCTTTGGATGATGGACCTGCAGAGTGGCGAGCAGTTCCCGCTGGCGGCAGCCAACAGTAGCGATGCCGACAGCTTCCACAATTGGAGTCTGAACTCGCGCTGGATCGTCTTTACCACGCGCCGCGACGACGGACTGTACACCTCTTTATATATTGCCCACGTCAATGCCGACGGCCATGCCGACAAGGCTTTCCGGCTACCCCAGCGCAATCCTAAGGAGTACGATGCCGAGGTGGTGTGCTCGTTCAACACACCCGATTTCACGTCACAGCCCGTCAGCACCGACCGCCGGCAGCTGTACAAACAGATAATGAGCGACGACCGCCAGGGCCATACGCTCATTGTCCGTTAGTGTCGATAGCCTTTCTGTGAGTGGCCCACTCAGCTCCGTGAGTGGCCTTCTCAGTTCTGTGAGTGGCCTTCTCAATTCTGTGAGTGGCCCACTCAGCTCCGTGAGTGGCCTTCTCAGCTCCGTGAGTGGCCTTCTCAGCTCCGTGAGTGGCCTTCTCACGACTGTTTAACAATTGTCGCGCATGTTTTGTGTAGGTGAGGGTTCTACCCTCACCAGAACCGACACCCTATCAGTCCCACCAGTCCGATGAATGCTGCAAGAAACGCTATTATTCGCGCGCGCGTATGCGCATATATCGCTAATAGTACTTTTTATCCCACACTTCCCACACTTCTCACACCTAAAGGTATGA
>CAMJWJ010000153.1 GCA_946409435.1 uncultured Prevotella sp.
AAAATCCTAATATGCTTTAGTTAAGTCTAGTTTAGTTTTTGTGTTGGTTGAGGGCAGCCGATTGGCTGCCCTCAAATTGTGTTGTGAATAGACGCTATGCTTTTCTATATCCGCTAATCCAATATACAATGCTATATACAACCGACAATGTCACGTACCGACTGACAGCCATGCCGGTCGAGCCATTCATCAATGCCGTTGCGCACCTTGATAGTGATGGCAGGGTCGAGAAAGTTGGCGGTGCCTATTTCAATAGCCGCCGCACCGGCCATCAGGAATTCAATGGCATCCGTGGCTGTGGTGATGCCTCCCAGTCCTATGACAGGAATCTTCACGGCACGTGCTACCTGCCATACCATGCGTAGTGCTACGGGTTTGACGGCAGGTCCTGATAGTCCGCCGGTGCCGATGCTAAGCAGGGGGCGTCGTCTCTCGATGTCGATAGCCATCCCCATCAGCGTGTTGATGAGCGACACGCTGTCGGCACCTTCAGCCTCCACGGCACGAGCAATTTCTGTGATATCCGTCACGTTAGGAGACAGTTTGACAATGAGTGTCTTCTGGTAGCGAGCGCGAACCGCCTTGACGACGCTTGACGCTCCCTGGCAAGTTACGCCGAAAGCCATGCCGCCGTCCTTTACGTTAGGACACGAGATGTTCAGTTCAATGGCTGGTATGCCGTCCAGCTCGTTGATGCGGGCAGCACACTCGGCATAGTCTTCTGGCGACGAGCCGCTGACGTTGACAATGACGTGCGTGCCGATGTCCTTTATCTGGGGGTAGATGTGTTCACAGAAATAGTCAACACCCTTGTTTTGCAACCCCACACAGTTGAGCATACCGCATGCAGTCTCCGCCATTCGTGGATAGTCGTTGCCCTCACGAGGCTTTAATGTAGTGCCTTTGACGATAATACCTCCCAATTCGTCTAAGGGTATGAAGTCTTGAAACTCCAGGCCGTAGCCGAAAGTGCCGCTGGCTGTCATCACGGGGTTTTTGAGTGCCAGCTTCCCGATGTTGGTTCTTAAATCTGCCATAACAATCGTTTTACGTTAAAAACAGGGCCTTCTTTGCAGATGCACAGGTTACCTTCTGTCGTCTTTTCCACACAGCAGAGACAAGCCCCCAGTCCACAGGCCATCATGTTCTCCAGCGAAGCCTCACACTCAATGCCTGCCTGGCGGGCATAGCGTGCCACGGCCATCATCATGGGCTTCGGGCCGCAGGTACATATACGGTCGAAATTTTCCTGCAATACCGAGTGATTGGTCACGAAGCCGCGCTCGCCCAAGGAACCATCTTCCGTGGTGACAAACACCCGTCCGTACTGCCGGAACTGTTCCAACTCCAACAAGTCGTGTGCCGTCCGTCCGCCTAACAGGAACGTCGGTTCATACCCCATACGTTGCATCTCGGCCCCTAAATATAGCATAGGAGCCATGCCTACGCCACCACCCACCAGCAGCACGTGTTCGTTTTGTGAGGCAGGCATGGTGAAGGTGTTGCCTAACGGCAGCACACAGTTCATCTTGTCACCGGCTTTCAGCTCTCCCAGTCTGCGGGTGCCTTCGCCTATCATGGCTACCAGCAGCCATAGCTCGTTCCGTACGCGGTCCACGAAATTGATGGATATTGGGCGGCGCAGAAACGTGTTCGGTGAACCGTCCACGCGCACCTCCACGAATTGTCCCGGCAGCATGTCGGGCAATGGCTGACTGTCTGTCAGCTTCAGCAGCACGTGTTTCGGACTGAGCTGTTCCACGCTGCTGACCGTCAGGTCAAGGATATATTTCTTCATAGTTTCAAAAAGTCTGCTGCAAAGGTACGAATAAGCGAGCACAATACAAAACAAAAATTTATTTTTGTTTTTATTGTCGAGCGAAAGTACATTCTGTGAAACAAAAGGTACGAATAAGCGAGCACAATACACGATTTTGATTGTTAATCCAATCAAAATCTTCCAAAAATTTATTTTTGTTTTTATTGTCGAACGAGAGTACATTCGATGAAAGTCAAAGGTACGAATTATTTTAGAAATTATTTGGTGTTTTGCCCATTTCTTCGTATCTTTGTCATCACTTTACACATTTTGGAACCCAAAACATATCATAATATGAAGAAACTACTAATGGTCGTGGCAGCAGTCCTTATGCTGACAGCCTGCCAACAGCAAGAGCGAACAGACGATTTCGTGCGTGTCGAGAACGGACATTTTATGCGTAACGGCAAGCCATACTACTATGTCGGTACCAATTTCTGGTATGGTGCTATACTTGGTTCGGAAGGCCAGGGTGGCGACCGTGAGCGCCTCTGTCATGAGTTGGATGAGATGAAGCGCATCGGTATCGACAATCTGCGCATCCTGGTGGGCAGCGACGGTCAGCGTGGCGTGAAGACCAAAGTAGAGCCAACTCTTCAGGAGGCTCCCGGCGTGTATAATGATACCATCCTGGCTGGCCTCGACTACCTGCTGCAGGAGATGGGCCGTCGCGACATGGTTGCCGTGCTGTACCTGAACAACTCCTGGGAGTGGAGTGGGGGATATGGCTTCTACTTGGAGCATGCCGGAGCAGGTCGTCAGCCACGTCCCGACGAGTTCGGCTATCCGGCTTTCATGGCTGCAATGTCTAAGTATGCTACCAATGAGCGTGCCCACGAGCTGTTCTACGACTACGTACGTTTCATCATCGGACGTACAAACCGCTATACCGGTGTAGCCTATAAGGACGACCCCGCCATCATGTCGTGGCAGATAGGCAACGAGCCACGGGCTTTCTCGAAGGATGCACTGCCTGCCTTTGAGAAGTGGCTTGCCGAAGCCTCTGCACTGATTCGACAGCTGGATCCGAATCACCTCATCAGCATCGGCAGCGAGGGGTCGTGGGGATGTGAGAACGACTACGACTGTTACGAGCGCATCTGTGCCGACAAGAACATCGACTACTGTAACATTCACCTGTGGCCCTACAACTGGGGATGGGCCAAGCCCGACTCGCTGGTGGAGCATCTGCCTCGTGCCTGTGAGAATACTAAGGATTATATTGACAGGCATCTGGCCATCTGCGACAAGCTTGACAAGCCGCTCGTCATGGAGGAGTTTGGCTATCCGCGCGACGGCTTCCGCTTTACTCTGGACACTCCGACCAGCGGGCGCGACGGCTACTACCGTTATGTTTTCTCGTTAGTGGCCGACAATGCTGAACAGGGAGGCCGCTTTGCCGGCTGTAACTTCTGGGGATGGGGCGGCTACGCACTGCCTCGCCACGAACAGTGGCAGGTCGGCGACGACTATACAAACGACCCCGCGCAGGAGGCGCAGGGTCTTAACTCGGTATTTGTCACCGACAGCACGACGCTTGCCGTTGTCCGTGAACAGGTGGAGCGGATGAGTCGTATCAAATAAACTTGACGAGGATTCGGAATACCTTGCCGGGGTTGGCGTCCCATTGTATCATAGCCTCCTCGGCATGTTCCGGGTCTACGATGCCTGACGTGAGCACGTCGTAGGGCGGGTTGTACTTCTTCAGATAGCGGATGACGCCGTCGAAGTCCTCGGGCAGCGCATTGCGTGAGCCGCGAATGTCCAGCTCTTTCTGCACGAAATACTTCGTGGTGAACTCCACATCCTTCTTTGAGTAGCCGATGCAGATGACCCGTCCGCAGAAGGCCACCTCGTTGACAGCCATCTGGTAGGTGGCTGGCGACCCGACGGCCTCGATGACGATGTTCGGCCCCATGGAGTCGGTGATTTCCATCAGCCGTTCGTGGACATTCTCCTTGGCGGTGTTGATGGTGAAGTCAGCACCCAGCCGGCGTACAATCTCCAGTTTGTCGTCGTCCACGTCGCAGGCAATGACCTTGGCACCACGCAGCAGCGAGCGTATGACGGCACCGACACCCACCATGCCGCAACCGATGATCATCACCACGTCGGTGTCTACGGCCTGGGCACGGCTGACGGCATGGAATCCCACCGACATCGGCTCGATGAGTGCTGCATGTTCGGTGGAGATGTCACCCACGGGAATGATTTTCTGCCAGGGCAGCGCGATGAATTCGCGCATGGCGCCGTCGCGCTGTACGCCTAACGTCTCGTTATGTTCGCAGGCGTTGTATCGGCGGCTACGGCATGCTGGACACACACCGCAGTTGGTGTAGGGGTTGACGGTCACTTTCATGCCCTTTCGCAGGTTGGTGGGTACGTCAGGTCCCATGCCCACGATTTCGGCACCTATCTCATGGCCGGGAATGACGTGTGGCTTAGCCATCGTGTTCAGCCCGCGGTAGGTGTTAAGGTCGCTGCCGCAGAATCCTACATATTCTATTTTTAACAATACCTCGTTGGCACCGCATGTCGGACGGTCCATCTCAACCACTTTCATGACGCGTGGTTCTGTAATCTGAATTGCTTTCATTCGCTCATATTCTTTATATACGGTAATTCTACTAAATCTTTGAAGCCGAAGAACCGTCTGGCATTGTCGCCAAGAAAGAGACGTTTCTCGTCTTCTGACAACTCCGTGCTCTTGGTGATGAAGTCGTACGACATACGGTAGGTGATAGCCGTGATGGTGCGTGGATAGTCGGAACCCCACATCAGTTTCTTCCAGCCTACCTCGTCGGCAGCCTCACGGATGGCACGGACGGCCGAGGGGAAGGGATAGAACTCGTCGTTAAACAGCCACGTGATGCCACCACTCTCTACGTAGACGTGCTCGTGACGTGCCAGCTGGATTTGTGACATCCAGCGGGGGCGCGTCACCATGCCGAAGTGGCCGATGGCTACCTTCAGCTGCGGGCACTCCTGGACAATCTCCTCCATCTGCCCGGTCTGTGCGTCACCGTCCATCAGCTCTATGCCGAGGATGACGCCACGCTGCTCCATCATGTGCAGCATCTGCATCATCTCGTCGTTGAGAAACTGCTTGGGCAGTCGGGCGGCAGGAATCTTTATGCCCCTGAAACCTCTGTCGATGAGGCTCTTGGCCTCCTCCAGGAATCCTGGCTTTGGCAGTTCCGGCATGCCGAGGCAGAAGAATCTGTCGGGGTATCGCTGCTGGACCTGTTCCAGATAGCTGTTCTGCAGCCCGTCGATAAACTCCTGCGTCACGACGGCAGCACTGACCTGTGCGTAGTCCATGTTCGACAGGAACCGCTCGGCTGTGTTCTGACCGTCGGTCATCCAGGGTGGCAGCATCTGCCGCACCTCACCGAAGAACACCGACCGGCTGCGGTTTGGCTCCAAGGGGTGGATGGGGCAGCCATTCACCTCTGTATCTACGTTGAGCCACAAGTGGGCGTGAGCATCGATGATTTTCATCATCTCGTTATTTCGTTTTTCGTTATTTCGTTATCACATTATTAAGTATTAGCCCACGAGACCCGCTGCTGTTCACCGATGATGTCGCGCACCTCCTTCACCAGCTGTTCGTCTATCGGTTCCTCGATGTAGGCGATGTTCTGGCGGATGGCGTCGGGGCGCGTGGTGCTGAATACCGTCGAGGCGATGCGCGGATTGGAACAGGCGTACTGCATGGCCAGCTTCTCTATCGGGTAGCCCTTCGCCTTACAGTGGTCGGCGGCGCGTCGGCAGGCCTCCACCAGTGGCTTCGGTGCCGGGTGCCAATCGGGCACGCCACGCTCTGTGAGTAGTCCCATGGAGAATGGCGATGCGCTGAGCACACCGATGCCGCGCTCGTCAAAGAAGTCGAGGAAGTCTACCAGTTTGTCGTCGCAAAGACAGTAGTGGCAGAAGTTCATCACGCTCTCCACCATGCCGGGTTCGGCATGCTCGATGACCCACTGCAGGTTCTCCAGCTGCAGGTCGGTGATGCCAACATGGCGTACCACCCCTTCGCGTTTCAGCTCGTGCAGGGCGGGCAGCGTCTCGTCCACCACGCGTTGCAGACCGCCCTCCATACGTCCCTGAAACTCGATGTCGTGGACGTTGATGATGTCGATGTAGTCGATGTGCAGCCGTTCCAGACTCTCGTAGACACTCTCCTTGGC
>CAMJWJ010000154.1 GCA_946409435.1 uncultured Prevotella sp.
TCATCAGGGCATATCCACGCTATGGCAAGGAACGTGTGGAGACGGTCTATCAGCTAATTGACTTCTTTTCACTGTTCTATTTGCGCTTCATACAAGGCAAACAGGCTAAGAAAGGAATATGGAATTCCATTCACGGCACTCCCACTTTCTACACATGGGCAGGAGACACATTTGAATTGCTTTGTGTAGAACACTTGCCCCAAATCCAAGAAACCCTGCGTATAGCCTCCATCAACCGGAATTATTGTTGGAATGGGAAAAGCCCAGACGGAAAGGGTGCTCAGATTGACTTGCTACTGGAAAGTAAGGCTGACAGGACAGACTATCTCTGCGAGATGAAGTTCACTGGTGGCAAATACGCCATAACGAAAAACGATGAAGAAGATTTTCTGAATAAGATAGAGGCCTTTGCCGCAAGTAAGATGCACAACAAGACGCACAGCATTCAGTTGGTGATGATTACGACGATAGGCGTTGTCCGAGGGGAACACGCCAGCATTGTCAATCAGAGTGTTGTGTTAGACAATTTATTTACAGACCGTTTAACTCAGAGTCTCTAATCCTTCTCATATATAATCTGTAAACAGCGCAGACTTTGCCTGCTCCTGTGCCTCGATGACGCTGTCGCACCAGCTGTCAAAGGCAGGGTCTTCGACTTGCAGCTCAGGGTGGGCAAGCAGATAGGCTACGCAGCGGCGGACACCCTCATCGAAGCGGGTGGTAGCCTGGAAAGCAGGGACTGCCCGCTTCAGTTTCGTGCAATCGAAGAGCACCGTGACAGCCTTGTCGCCGAGCAGGTTGCCTGTGAAGTCCCATGCTTTCGGGGCTACGGCGGCAAGGAAGTCGGAGGCTACGTGGTAAAGATGTGGGGTGACGTCAAGGGCACGGGCTATAGCCTCGTAAATCTGGTTCCACGTCAGCTGTTCGTCGCTCATAATCTGGAAGGCCTCACCGATAGCCTTCGGATTGCCAAGCAGACCGATGAAGCCACGGGCAAAGTCCTCGTTCCACGTCAGCGTCCACAATGAAGAACCGTCACCATGAACGATGACCGGCTTGCCTTCCATCATACGTTTTAGCACGGACCAGGAGCCGTTCGGACCGTGAACGCTGGTGGGTACGGAGCGCTCGCAGTAGGTGTGGGAGGGACGTACGATGGTGATGGGGAATCCGTTCTCGCGGTATTCCTTCATCAGCAGTTCCTCGCAGGCTATCTTGTTGCGCGAGTATTCCCAATAGGGATTGGCCAGCATGGTGCCTTCGGTGATGACGTGGCTGGCAGCAGGCTTGTTGTAGGCAGAGGCCGACGAGATATAGACATACTGGCGGGTGCGCCCCTTGAAGAGCCGCACGTCACGCTCAACCTGAGAGGGCAGGAATCCGATAAACTCGCAGACAGCATCGAACTGGTTGTCACCAAGCTGTCGTAGCACTTCTGCTTCGTCGTTGATATCGGCAATGATTTGCCTGACGTTATCAGGCACTTCGCTTTTTCGCGTTCCGCGGTTCAGCAGCCACAATTCATGGCAGCCTGCCGGATTGTTACTACACGATTCAGCCAGCTGTCTGGTGATGGCACTGCTGATGGTGCCCGTTCCACCTATGATTAATATCTTCATACGTTTGTTGTTGTTTTGTGTTATTGTCAGTGTTGTCATCGCGTCTCTATTTTCCAGGCTGGACAATGTCTTTCAGTGAAGAACCGAAAATGATGTACTGCGTATTGCCTGCAATGGTTCCCTCGTTCTGCCCCCAGAGGAAAGGCCAGTCGTCGTAGTTCTCAAAATGGTCAGGCTTGCGGAACAGGAGACCGGGAGCCACATTGCCAGGGATGGCTGAGAAGTCGGCACGGTTGTTGCCATAGAAGACCTGCTTAGGACGCGTGGCACCCACAACGGCCACAAACGAGTAGTTGTGGTAGGGGTGACATCCGTAGAGCCAGTTGGCCACACGGTAGACCTCAGCTTTATCAACGATGTCGGGGAAATAGATATGGGCGTAATTGACCGTGATGCCAAAGTTCAGTACAGCATTCACGCCAGCCCAGTTGCCCAGTCCGATAGGCACTCCGTAGGGATTCTGCTTGTCAAAGTCCTTGATGTATTCGGCGTAACGCTCAACGTGTGTGCGCAGCTTCTTGCGATAGTCCTTATCCATATAGGGAACGGCATCGAGAGCGGTCTGCATGGCAAAGGCCACATTGCGGTCGAGGGCAGCCCAGATCTGTGCGCTGAAGTTGTCGAGATACTGTTTCTCGCCCGTAGCCGCATAGAGCTGAAGATTGGTTCCCATGTCGCTGCGGCGATTGCGGGACCGCTGACCGTCAGGTCGCTGGCTCATCAGTTCGGTGGCCTCCTGCAAAAGGCGTTTCGACTGGGTGAGGGCACGGCTGGCAAGGTCATCGTTATATCCGCTGAGTGCACGGCTGGCAGCAGCAAACATCGTGGCAGCCTGGATGTCCAGCGACGGGTTACGCGTGGTGAATGCCCACATGTCGTCGGGTGTGCCGCTACGTTTGCCGTCAGCCGATACCTCATAGGGCTTGAGACTCGGATCGTAGTGCAAGCCGTCGGTGATACTGGCAGCATCGCCCAGGTGGTGGTAGTTGTCGAGCACGGAATTGCTGAGCGTCGAGGCCATGTGCCCTATCTGTTCAGCTTGTGCTACAAGGTTCAGCGTGCCGTGTTCGATGAACTGCAGAACGTCGGGTACACCATCGGGGCGGTGCAAGTCGACATATCGCTGCTGCTGGCTGACGAAGGTCTCGTCGCGCTGTGGTTTAAACAGTTCCCATGTACGGATGAAGTTCTGTACGACGCTGATGTTTGACCCCGTCTCAATATCGAAATCGCCGGCATCGAAGAACCCGCCGACGTTCAGTCCGGGAATCAGCTCAAAGGGCTTGTATTTCGTGTCGGTATCAGGTCCCTGACGGTGCAGGTCAAAGTGGTCGCTCTCAGGAGCCTGCAAGTATCCCTCCTTGAAAGGTTCGCCGTGCCACGTTCGGTAGCCCTCGGTGACATACATGTGGTTCATGTGGATAGGCACCCAGACATCGGTAGTGGCATCGGTTATCTTGTCGTAGACGTGATTGTCAATCAGGAAATCGTTTGTCTTTGTACGGCCATACTGAATAAAGTAGACACCAGGCTCACGGACGCTGGAGAAGTCGAACTTCACATAGTTGTACTTGAAGTAAGGTCCCCAGTTCGTGATTGTCCCGCGGTAGGCCTCTGTTGTCGTACCGTCGGGATTGATGCGCATGAGGGTAGCATCGGTCAGAGGAGTATCGTTCTTATCGAGTTCGATGACGGCCACCTTAGGCTGTTCGGGCATATAGCCTATCTGCGAAAATCCGATGTTAGGCTCACGAATCCAGCCTTCGATGGCATGCGGTTCTACCGTCCACGTCACCACTCGTCCCGTCTTGCCTTTGGGCAGCACGCTACGCAGGACGAACCAACCATTCTGTGCCAGCATACGCCCGTCGTAAAGCTTCAGTTCTGCATCATCGCTGCTGATACGAATCATGCGTTCCGGAGCATCTGTAGCCACGGTGATGCTATGTCCCGTTTCGAGGGGTAGCGGGTCTACAAAACGTCCTGTGCCACGATCATCGTAAGTCTTGAAGCCCTTGAACTGGCGGGGCTTCTCGCTGTTCGGACGGGTAACGGTCTGGCTGGTGGCATAACGTGGGAAACGATTCAGCCGACCATCCATCACAAAGGTCTTCAACCAGTATTGCGACGGCAGCAACTCCAGGTTAAAACCAGCTTCGTCAGCCAGTTTTTCAGGTACAGGCTTGTCAAGCCAGACAGCGATTTCCACCGCTTTGCCTTTCGCCGTAACGACCACCCGACTGTCGAAGTCATAGTAGTCGTAGCGCATGGCAACCTCGATGCTGCCCTTCTCGCGGTCCACCTTTCGGCTCGTCATGGTGGGCACGAGGTCCCACTGCTCTGGAGTGTTGTTCAACCGTACGGCACCTCCCTGCACAGTTCTGACACCATGATGGATAATCTCGATGCCTGAGTTCTTCTCGTCGTTGAACCCGCCATTAAAACTGTTGCTGAATACCAGCACGTTGACTCCCTGCCGTTCGAAATACTCCAGTTCGTTAAGCTGCAAATCCTGAGCCTTGCTGATCATCGTTGCCAGCAATACAGTAATGATAGTTGATAATCTCTTCATTTATACCTGTTCGTTAATAGTTTTTGTCGGTATTGCTTTGACGTACTGAGGAGGGAAATGTAAAATGCTCCCGTTCAATATTTGATAACATTAACAGTAGGCGGTAAAACGAAAGACGGACTATGTACCTCTGCACAGCAGGAGGTAGGGACATTTACGGCAGACGGACATATCGGCAGTAGGCGTGAACGGAATAGCAGCATCAAACAGTTCAGCGACAGTCTGACGCAGCAGCTCGTCATATCGTTCAGCATGGTCGGCCACGTCGTTGATAAGCTCGCGTCCGAAGGTAAGCACAGGATTGTAACCGTCTGCTGCTGCACGCTGGATAAACAACAGGGCAGGAGCCACCCTCATCGCTTCAGGAACGGGTACGGTGCTGAAGGCAGAATGGTCGCCGTGGCTGACGCGACTAACGCAGTCGGCATAAAGGAACGTCTGCAAATAGTAGTCGCTATGGTCGTGAATGCGTGCCGGGTCGAAGATGCTGTCGACATCGGGTAATGGCTTCAGACGACTGCTGCCAGTCTTGTAGTCCACGACACGTATCTGCCCTTCAGAGGTAAGGTCAAGACGGTCAATGCGCCCTCCGATGCGAAGTGGAGCAGGCAGACTGCTGACAGACAACTGGCGGTAGACGTCGCACTCCAGTCCGAGAATGGTAAAGGGAGCCAATCGGCGGTCGATGGTGAGCAGCTGACGCAGATAGCGGATGATGACTTCACGGCTGATGAGGTGCAAGCCGCCTGTGGATACCTGTGGCATCACGTCGTGGAAAGCCTGGTCGACAGCTCTCTCAATGACGGCTGGTGTGGACAGCAGATGGTCGAGCATGCGGCGGTCGATATTGCTACCCATCTGACGGTACAACAGGTCAGCAGCCTCGTGGAACACGTTGCCGAAAAGGCGAGTTTCAAACGCCGTCTCGTCATCAGGGTCGTCGGGCTGTTGCAGGTTGGCTATGTAACGGTAATAATAGATGAGTTGGCATCGCAGATAGCTGTTGACGGCTGTCGGCGACAGAGGGGTAGCATGCGGGGAAACCAGCGAGTGGAGCAGCTGCATGACGTGAGGTGTCTTCTCAATGGGGTGAACGCCCCAAGTAGCGACGCTGCTGCCAGCCTGAAGCTGTCGTAAGTTGACATGATGGCCACTCTCAGCCAGCAGTTGTTGGATGAAGCGGCTGACTTCGCCCTTGCGGCCCTCATCGGTGGCATTGTTGTAGACGACAGTAACGTCAGTGGCACGCTGGAGCAGCCGATGGAAGTAGTAGGCGTAGATGGCTACCTTGTTGTCGATGGTGGTCAGTTCGTAGGCTTGTCGGATGGAGTGGGGGATGAAAGAGCTGTCGTTGACACCTCGCGGCATATTGCCTTCGTTACACGACAGCAGCAACACGTGGTCAAAGTCAAGGTTACGCGTCTCGAGAACACCCATGACTTGAATGCCCTCTGCAGGCTCGCCGTGGAAAGGAATGGTCGTCTGGCTGATGACTTGCATGATGAGCCGTTGCAGGGTCTGCGGCGTTACATACAGGTCGCCGTTGGCTATGAGTCCGTCTATGCGATTGACGAGCGTGAAAGCCCGGAAAACGGACTCCTGAAACAGCGGGTCGTTGCTTTGCTTCGACTGTCTTCCTATCAGCCGCAGCAGGTTCAGCAGGTGAGACGTCAGCACGGCAGGCTCGGCTATTGCAACAGCCTTCTTGCCTTTTCCTGCATCCTTTA
>CAMJWJ010000155.1 GCA_946409435.1 uncultured Prevotella sp.
CATGTCCTTGAACACGACGGGGCGATAGTTTTCTGGATGAATACCTTTTTTCATTGTTTCTTTTAAATTATTGTTGTTATTTGTTGTATGTGCATAAAAGCGGGTGCAAAGGTACGACTTTTTTTGCACTCCACCAAATTATTCCACACTTTTTTTGAAAAACTCTCCGAAACTTGTTGCAAACATGTCGTATTGTTACGAATTGTTGTCTTATTAACCCTCCCTAAGTTGCGTTTTTTCCGTTTGTTGTCGGGATTCTTCAGTATCTTTTTACTGTGAAAGCCGGTGAGCAGTCTTCGTAGCAGTCGCGGGTAAAGTGCAGGCTTGCCGGTGCTTCTACCGTCTCTAATGACGTACAGTTTGAGAAGGGCTTCTTGCCCGACTCTTCGACGCTTAGCGGCAGTCGGATGGTCTGGATGGACGAGCAGTCACGGAAGGAGTAGTCGTCGACCTTCGTTGTGCTTTCGGGCAGGACGATGGTGTGCAGCGAGGTACAGTCGTAGAACATGTATTTGCCTATCACGCCCTGTCTGCAGGTGAAGTGCACGGTGTAGTGGGTGTCGTCGGTACGCGAGAAGTAGGAGCCGTTCTTGTCGGTCTCGGCCTCCGTCTTGATCTTGTTCCACTGCTCCAGCGGCATGTTTGAAAAGGTGAAACGTTCCGTTGTCGTCGCCCCATTGTTAGTCTGGTGCCTTGTCCAAGTCCATCCACTGGCGTCCCTGTTGTAGTAGGGGGCAGGGTCGTCGGTGATGACGGCCTTCTCCATGTTGAGTGTGCGTAGCGCTCCGCCCTGCCGGCTGTCGAAGTCCTGCTGGTCCCTGGCACCAGCCATTTTGCGCAGCAGGCTGATGTCGCTGCTGTTCAGCGGACCGCTGACGGTGAGCTGTGTGACGCTTGCTTTCTCCGCGTCGGTCAGCAGGCTGGCCAGTGTGCCGGCCTTTTCCAGCGTGACTTCACGGCTGACCTGCTGGCGCAGCGGCTCAATGCCCGTAAACACGTGCTTGACGAGCAGCAGACTTCTGTCGTCGTAGTCGCCCAGCTTCAGCCTGTAGTAGCCGTTGAACTGTCCGTGCCATCCTAAGTTCAGGTGGAAGAAGTCGCCTTGGTAACCGTCACAGACAAAAGCGTGGTTGTCGCTTGACACCAGGCAGGGGCGCCTCGCATCCAACTCGCCGTATAGCAGGGCCGTCAGCTGGTCGTCGGTTATCTGGTCGTGGAACGTAATCCTGCCGCTGTAACACATGTTGTTGCACAGCACGTGCTTGATGTGTGTTGAGGTGGTCGACGTTGTCTCGCTGCCGTAGCGGGCGTTCAGCGCAGCACCGGTGAGCACCAGCAATTGCGACAGGTCATAGGCCTCGTGGGCCTCCCCCTCCTTGTATTCGTCGCGGTAGCTGTCCCATAGTGGCTGGCGGTTGGCAAAGTCCACCTTGTAGACCTTGTCGTCGGCTGTGTAGTAGGCGTGCGACTGTGTCGTAGCAGGCCACTTGTGGTAGTTCATGATCATAGTGACGGCCAGTGGCACACAGCCGATGATAGATTTCTGACCGTTAGCCGTCTTTGGCGAGCAGGTGTTGTACGGTTTCCCCTGTCCCCAGCGGAGTTTGCCTAACAGCGGTGCTACAGAGACATTTTGGGGCCTCAGCGCCACGGCACCATGCTGGCCGGCTCCTCCTGCCCGTCGTTTCATGGCGTCTATCTGCTGGCGGAACGGGGTGACGATGTTGTTGTAGTTGGTCATGTCGTCACCCAGGTTCATGCGGCTCTCCGTGCTATAGGCCAGTATAGGATTGCCTGTCAGTACCCAGACATCCTTCTTGGCCACTACGCAGAAGCAGGGGTTGTGGTCGTCCTGAAACACCCAGAACGTCTGGTCCTCCACGGCCATCCGCAGACATAGGGAGTCCTGCTGCTTGCCGTTCTTCACCAGCCATTCGTGTGCGAGCGTCATCTCCTTGCCGTATCGGCTATTAGGCTTCACGTAGACATCCTTCGGGTCAGATAGGACGAACTTGCCGTCGATAGGCTGCCGCATGCCGGGCAACCGTTTCAGTCCGCAGTCCGATGTGAGGTATGTCGTGGTGGCTTGTAGCATGGAGTAGGGTGGGTCAGCCTTTGTCGTAGCATATTTTACGCCAGTGCGTGCAAACCCGTTTCCCTCCATGGGCTTGCCCCCGGCCTGCCAGTGCTTGGCCGTAAGCTGATAGACAACCGTAAACGGTACTCCCTGTTCCACCGTGTCGGGAGCATTGGTGGTGAAACTCTCCACCACGTCACCTTCCGACTGGGCGGAAAGTGACAGTGTATATATAGCCAATAAGACGGTCAAAAACAGTGTTGGCATAGTGGTTCTACATTTCTTTGATGAACTTATCGTTGTGGCTCATCTCGTCATTTCATTATACAACTTGAATAGTTCGGCTACACACTGGCTTTCCGTGAATGCTGACTTGACAGGGAAGCCATAAGCCTGCATCACGGCACGGTCGTTGTCCTGATGGGCGCGGCGCAGATCAACAGGCATTGTTACTTCATCATATAGGTCTGCCAAAGACGTGCCTACGTATTTTGTACGGACGTTGAGAATGGCTTGAGCAGTCTGTTCTATCTTTGTTTTCTGCGTTTCTGTTGGATTAGGCCAGGGGAATGTATTATATACCTGTTCCTTGCTGTAGCGATAACGCATTTCCAACCTGCCACAAACCACTCGCATCCAAGCCATGTGGACGTTAGAGGTGAGAACGCCAAAGTGATACAACGTCGCATGCGGTATTATCTGGACAGCATCAGAAGCCACAATTCCAGCATTAATGAAACCTATGGGTGCATAGCGACGACGTTCGGATGACACACGAGGAACAAGCAGGCAATCAACTCCCTCTGTCTGAGTTATCTGGGCAAACAAATGCGGAACTTTCGCATAGCCCTGAGTAGTCTTTGCAGAAGAACTCAATCTGAATTGGCGGACAGCCAACACCCGTTCGTAAAGTATCTTGCTTTGCTTGATGTCGGCAGGCTGGGCATGACGGAGCCACAGACAATAACGTGACTTCTGCTTGATAAATTCCTCAGCGCCAATATAAGGACGTATCCATCTTGCAATAGAAGGCTCTTGCCGTATCAGCTCGTTCTTTTCTTCCTCTGACAACACGAAATGGCCTCCATCGCGTGGCTGATTGCCGAAATTCATCTGCGGGACATTGCATAGAGGTACCTTCTGACTGACAGCAAACGTGTTGTCACCTTCAAACAAGTAGGGGCTGATACTGCTCACCTGTTGCATCTTCCCACTTGATGTGAACAAGTATTTATTCTTCACCTCATCAGTGCTAAAGCCAATGATGACACAGTGAACGGCAGCCTTCTCGTTGGCCTCACTGTTCCACTTGAACGTCTGATAGGCAAAATTGATATGCACATGAAAGTCGTTAAGAAGAACGTTCCATAGTATGGGAACTTGCGAACCTTGACAGATGCTGTTGGTTGAAACAAAGCCTGTCCTCGTATGAGAGTTCTGCATAAGTTGAGCGGCTTTTTTATACCAGCAACATACATAGTCAAGGTCTTGAACGTCTTTAATCTTCCCAAACAAGTTCTCCACGTCTTTCTTCTGCGAGCTGCCTTGTGCCATCATTCTTGCCCCTATGAACGGCGGGTTTCCTATGATGTAGTCAAAACGAACTCCAATCCTTGTGGACGGTTTCGGACCACGCTCTATTCCGCCAGTGACCAAGTTCACTTCATCATAAGAAGGTTCACTTGCCATTGATGGTTTGTCTTCAAATATGACATAAGTATTCTTGGCGTGAATCGTAGGAATTTCGGAGTGGAGCTCTATCACGTCCCAGTCCATTCTCAGCGCGTTGCCCTCGCGTATGTTATGATATGGTCTCAGTGGCAGGAAATCAATGTCCTGATGTACGATGCGTTCAGTCTCTGCCAGCATCTGTGCTTCACTAATCCAAAGAGCTGTAGTGGCCACGGTGACGGCAAAGTCATTGATTTCTATGCCATAGAACTGCTGTATGCTGACCTTGATGGGGTTTACAAAAGCCCCCATCATGGTCTGACCATGATACTTGGCGCGTATGATGTCGTTCTCCAAACGGCGTAGGTTCAGATAGGTCTCCGTGAGGAAGTTACCACTACCGCAGGCAGGGTCAAGGAATGTCAGCGAGGCCAGCTTCTCCTGAAAAGCGTTAAGTTGCTTTACACGCAGCCTTTCGACTTTCTCTTCCAAAATGGTGTCGAACTCCTGACGCAGGTCGTTCAGAAACAGAGGGTCAATCACCTTGTGGATGTTCTCTGTCGAAGTGTAATGCATACCTCCGCTGCGTCGCGTCTCAGGATTCAGCGTCGATTCAAATACAGCACCAAAAATGGTGGGAGAAATCTTGCTCCAGTCAAAGTCAAGACTGGCATTAAGCAGGAGCACGTCGCGTAGTTCATCAGTGAACTGTGGTATCTCAATCTTCTCTTCAAATAGTCCACCGTTGGTATATGGAAAAGCTTTCAAGTCGTCCATTAAGTATCGGCTACGTTTCTCAATAGGAGTATTGAGTACGTCGAAGAGACGTATGAGCGCATTCCTCATATCCCTTGTTTCGTAGCTTACAAGATAGTCGTGGAACTGGTCTCTGGCAAAAACACCAGCATCTTCAGCATATAGGCAGAACACAATACGAACGCAAAGAATATTCAGCCAGCTTAGAGCTTCAGGGGAATTGTCATCATACTGCTTCAGCAATGCCTCGTATATCCGGCCAACTATTTCGCCTGCCTGCATCGAAACCTCCATCTCCTTGCTGATATGCTCGCTCTTTTCATCAATGAGAAACTTCAGGCGATAGTACTCCGTTTCCAAGTCTTTCAGCAGAATCTCTTCCGGTTCGCTATTAGGTTGGTTCATATCGTAAACGAGGAAAGACTTGAAGTTGCAGGTCACCACCCATTTGGGATGTTCGCTCTGCGGCAAATTCACGATGTATAGCTTCGCCTGCAGAAACGGGGTTATGTATCCATCGCCTTTCTTCACCGGCTTACGGAGGTCGATATTGATAGATTTCTGTTCGATTAGTACTTTTGTTGATGGGATGTGAACGTCGATGAAGTTTGTGGAGTCTACCATCGAGGCGACCTGCTCTTCAAATCTCAGGAACTCTGGCAGATTCTCCACGCCAAACACGCTGGTCAGCAGGTCAGCCCAAAATAGCTGGCTCTGGCCGCGTTCGTAGCCTTTACCTTCCCAGCGTGCTGCAAAGTCAGCCGCTGCAGCTGCCATTTGTTTTTCTGTCTTCATTTGATATTGCGCATACTTGTATATCTTTTGCAAAGATAGTGATTATTTATTAATGTATCGTCAATCTGTTGAAAAAAATCACCTCCTTTACATATTATTAATGAATATCGTGCTGTTGTCGGGCCGTTTTTGGCTACGGGACGGTTATAGGATGCCGTGGATGATGGCGGTCAGAGTGACTGGCGATGTACATCTATACAGGGATTTTTTGTTTTGAGGGTGACAGGTTGACAGAACGCCGATGTACAAAGGGTTTGCAACCTTTTTGGAGGGTGACAAGGGTGACAGGAGGGTGACAGGAAAAAGTTTTACAGAAATATTGCAAGATCCTGACTTCGGCGGTTTTAACATTTTGTGAGACACTCATCTTCCAAAGCCTCGATAAACTAAGAGTTTTGGATTTTGAGGGAGGTGATTGGGGTGACGCAGAAAGTATCCATACCATTTCCGTGAGTGGCCCACTCAGCTCCGTGAGTGGCCTTCTCAGCTCCGTGAGTGGGCTTCTCAATTCCGTGAGTGGGCTTCTCAATTCCGTGAGTGGCCTTCTCAATTTCGTGAGTGGCCTTCTCAATTCCGTGAGTGGCCTTCTCAGCTCCGTGAGTGGCC
>CAMJWJ010000156.1 GCA_946409435.1 uncultured Prevotella sp.
AAGCCCACCGACAAGCTCTATCTTGCCCCTGAAGACCGCGTAAAGATATGGTAGTGAATAGCGTCATCCAGTTTACTCTTGGTTATAAGTTTGCGTTATAATTATAACGATTTCATCGGAATTTCCAAGCCTGGCAATTTCTGCCAGGCTTATTTTTCCCATTTCGATACTAAACTCACACGAGTCCGATGTGAGTTTTTTCGTGTCGTTTTTACTCTTTTAACGTATAGAATGTGTTGAGTTACAGATTAATTGAGTACCTTTGCATCCAAAAGCATGTGTGAATGAAGCAGAGGTTATACATTTTTCTACTATGCGCCGTGCTGACCATGACGGCTGCTTGCACTCATTGTAGCGATACGAAGCACGATGAGAAGGCAGATGCTGCACAGCAACGGTATGACGAGGCCTATCATGCAAAAGACATGAATCGCGCCCTGGCCATCATCGACAGCATGGAGACGGCGAACATCATCAGCACGCCAAGGGCCGACTACCTGCGCGGACGCGTCTACGACCAAGGGTGGCAGATGAAGATAGCGGAGCATTTCTACAAGAAGTCCTACGAAGGCTATGCCCCTACTCCTTCCCAGGACTGGTTCACCTATACCGATGCCGGGTACCGTTGGGCATTCCTGCGCTATCGTCGAGGCGACACTGAGGGCGCAATGAACGTCGTCACAGGCTTGCTGCACTTGGCAAAGGGAAACGAGGCATTCCCCAAAACAGTCGAGTCTGCCTTGCTGATGCTCATGGCTGATGTCCAATTACAGCTGCACGAATACGACGAAGCAAAGCTCACGGGACAGAAAGTCTACGAGGCAGAACTACAAAACACCAATCATCAGAACCGTAAAGGTTGGGATATGGCCTGGGTATGTATGAGCATATCCGATATTTACCATGAGACAGGAGACATTGAAGGAGCCATGACGTGGCTTGACCGTTGCGCACAAGGAATTGCCCTCGCCGAGCAAGAGCATCATGACTCGCTGGTGATTGAGGAATGGAAAGGCCATATTGCACTCCAGCGGGCATTGTTCCTACAAGAATCGGGCCATGCTGCCGAGGCCGCCGCCACTTATGCTGCCATTCCCCGCAGCCGCCTGATGGAACCTAATGGCTACACCACGGCGGCGAAATACCTGATGGCAGCTGGTCGCTACGACGAGGCGGCCTATTGGTATGAACAGATTGACAGCACTTATTTGGCTACCGACAGCGCTAAGATGACCTTCGACAACATCGCCACCCGTCTCTCTCCCCGCTACATGGCCTACCGCAAGGCTGGGCGCAACGCCGACGCACTGGTCTTTGCCGACAGTGTCAGCGCTGCCATTGACTCTGCCCTCATCTGGCAAAAAAAGAATGAAGCAGCCGAACTGGCGGTCATATACCAGACCCATGAGAAGGAACTGGAACTGAACGATGCCAAAAGCGAAACCCGCATCCATCGAGTACTGCTTGTCGCTGCCCTCCTCCTCATTCTACTTATTGGCTACCTCTTCTGGCGCACACATCAATATAACAAGACACTCCTTGAGAAAAATCGCCGACTGGTGGCTGAGATAGAGCAGCGCGAACGCGAGGAACAGCAGGCCATTGAGCAGTTGAAGGCAGAGCCGGAGGCGAGCCTCACTGCCGAGCAACAGCTCTTCCGCCACATCTGCGACCTCATGGACGGCCCGGACCATATCTATACCGACACCGACCTGGACCGCAACCGACTGGCCCAACTCCTCGGCACCAATGAGCACTATGTGACCGATGCCATTACCACCTGTACCAATGGTAAAAACCTGAGTGGATTCCTCAACGAGTACCGTCTGCGCTACGCTGCCCGTCTGCTGGGCACCACGAAGGAGCCCGTAGCACTGATTGCCGAACTATCCGGCTTCTCGCGCAGCTCGTTCTTCCGCATCTTCAGCGATGCCTATGGCATGTCGCCATCAGACTATCGCAAAGTCGCGAGTAAGTGAGAGAAAAGTTGAGTTTATTCGAACTCTTCCGAACGTGAGCGACTTCGACCGTAGGTCAAAGTCGCGAGTAAGTGAGAGATAACAAAAATCGCCCATTTCAACGAAAAAAGTAAACCTGGCAATTTCTGTCAGGCTTACTTTTTCACGTTTTGGGACTCTTTTTTCCCACCGTGGGACTGTTGTTTTTCGGGATAGATGTAATTTTGTCGTCGAAATCAAATAGTAAAAAACAACATGTCTGGAATATCTATCTTATAAATAATAACAATTTAAAAACGAAAAATGAAAAAAGAGTTTATGGCGGCTGTGGCCTTCTACTGCATGACAATGATTATGCCAATGCTGACGTCATGCAGCATTGAAGACAATCCCGCACCAACGCCGGTAGTATCTACCACCCCCTTTGGCGACTTGCTCCGTCAGGTGGGAAATGTGACCAGTGTCGAAGCTTTCACACCTAAGACTAATGATGTCGGCTTTACCGAGTGCTATCAGGTCTTCTTCAATCAGCCAGTCGATCATGAGAATCCCTCGGCAGGCACGATGAGGCAGAAGGCATTTCTCTTCTTTAAGGGCTTCGACCGTCCTACCGTGATGTACACCTGTGGATACGACCTTCCTGACAATTGGAAAAACTATACCCATCTCGACATTGCGGCCAATATGGATGCCAACCTTATCATCGTCGAGCACCGCTACTTTGGCGACTCGAAGAATCTGAGCGACACGCGCTGGGACTATCTCACCATTGAGCAGGCTGCTGCCGACCACCATGCTATCTTCGAACCACTGAAGAAGATTCTGCCCAAGGAGTGGATCAGCACCGGCACCAGCAAGGACGGCATGACGTCGCTCTTCTACCGCTACTTCTACCCCAACGACATGACAGTGACCACCGTGTTTTGCTCACCCTTTATGACTTCGCTCTACTATATGCCAGTAGGCACCTACATGCAAGAGGAGTCAGGCAGCGATGCCGAGCGCGAGAACATGCACGCCATTTACTTCAAATTGCTGGACGGTGTGTTGGCCAACGAGAACACGTTCTACGACACTTACGTCCAGAAGTGCAAGGAATACAATGCCCAGCTACAGGCACTCCACCCAGAGCATACAGACCCCTGGTTTAACAGCAGTTTGGACCACTATATAGGACTTCTGCCTGAGTTCTTCTTTGGCCAGTTCTCCTATAATACGGCCAAGGAGCGTGCTCTGAACATCCCATCGGCTGATGCTGAAGCGGAAGTGATTCTTGACTACATCTATTTCCGTGATATTCTGACACAAAACGGTCTTTGGAAGTATGACTCACCATTAGCCCCGGCTGCTGAGGAAGAGGACTACTACTGGATGGCCGACTCTTACTACCCCTACTCCATTCAAACCGCTAAGCAGTTGGGACAATACTGTCATGACTTCTCGCGCTACGAAAGTCTGATAGGCAAAGTGGATTTCGGCCCAAATCCTTCCAACCTCTTCGAACAAGACTTATGGCTCTATGACATCTACGACAATTCGAAAATCAAGGACATCCGCGAGAACTTCCTACCTACGACCGACAGACCCATCATGTTCTACTATGCACAGGGCGACCCCTGGACGGGTGCACGTCCCGACAAGATCAATGAAAGCAATACGATGATGCTCATTGGCGGGCTCGGTGTCCACAATCAGGACCTCAACAATCCTGAGCACTTCAGCCAAGACGACAAGCTGCAAATCATGGATTTCCTGGCCCGTTACGTTGACTACGAGAATGCGACGACCAATGCCCGCAGACGTTCGGCTGCCAACCTGCCTACCGTTTCTATCGAGCCAGACCGCTTTATCCTTCGCAAACATTAACTCTTTTATATAACGTACAAGTATGAAAAAGATTCTGCAGACAACAGCAGCTTTAATGCTGATGATGACAATGCCGATGTTGACATCGTGCACTATCGAAGACAACCCCGCACCGACTACAGACTATGGACAGTGGAACGTACCCGAAACTGACATGGACACCAGTGTGCGTCCTGGTGATGATTTCTATATGTACTGTAACGGTGGCTACTGGAACAGCACAGTGATTGACGAGTCATCGTTCGATTTCAAGTCTATCATGGCACAAGAGATTCCGACCATGATAGGAGAGCGTCTGTCAGCACTCCCCTTCCCGAACTATGAAAAGCTGTTGGCAGACGCTGCCCAAGCTGATTCCGCCGAAATCATGGACAAGATTAACGCCGCTCTGGTGAGAATTAACGCTGTAACCACTTGTGAAGAGGCGTGGAAACTTTGGGGAGAACTGATCAATGAAGGCTATGCAACTTCATACGGTGTTAATTTGGTGTCAAGAAACGGACATATCGACGTAACGTTTTGGCCGAAAACTACTGACTATGCTCCCATCAAAAAC
Organism: uncultured Prevotella sp.; assembly: GCA_946409435.1. Lineage (GTDB taxonomy): Bacteria > Bacteroidota > Bacteroidia > Bacteroidales > Bacteroidaceae > Prevotella. The sequence goes on from CAMJWJ010000156.1 coordinate 4,381, forward strand.
ACGATTGACAAGAAAAGCTTGGAATGGCAATTGATTAGCAATCCTGACTTGCTGGCCAACGTACATCCTCTAAAAGATGGTGGCTCCAGACGCGCATACGACCACGATAAATGGCCGATGCTGACAACCATCTTTACTGAGCTCAGCTTCAATCTCGATGATGCCTGCAGTATTGACATGAATCCCAATATTGATCCAAAATATATAGAAGACGCCCTAGCAGAGATGCTTGCTTTGCAATCTGATCTTGACCAGTTGAAACAAACCATGGCTATGGGAGTTGCCAGAGACACAGCATTGGTTCGTTCCAAGACGCGTATGGAGATGGTTAAGAACTGTGCGAATAGCTTGCTGAAGTACGAGAAGTCGTACATTTTCACCAATGCATACATCACGCCCGAAATGAAGCAACACACGATGGACTATTGCATTCAGTTGCGCCAGACCTTCAATCAGCGCATTGCTGCCAACGAATGGATGAGCGACGCCTCTAAGCAATTGGCAAAAGAGAAACTCAACGCCATGACATTCAACATCGGCAGTCCTGACGAGTGGTTCTCTGAAGGATTTGCTGACATTAGCAACGAGAAGACACTCCTCGACGACATTATGGCACTACGCCGCACCAATCTGGCCTTATGTAGGAAAATTGCAGGCATGGAGACCCCAAGAGCAAGTTTCCATTCACTCATGACCACATATGACCTTACCGTCATGAACGCATTCTATTCCCCGAACTTTAATGCCATGAACATCTATCCAGCCTGGATGTTGCCTCCTCTCCTTGACTCGCAGCAGAACGACGCCCATAACTATGCTACCATGATGGTCTTCGGACACGAAATCACCCACGGATTCGACACCCAAGGTGCAAAATTCAACAAGTTAGGCGACCGCGAAGACATTTGGGCCAGCGATGCCGACCGTCAGGAGTTCCAGAATCGTGCTCAGCAGCTTATCGACTGCTACAGCAACTTTGAGATAATGCCTTGGGCGTTACCAAATGTTAAGAATGACGGTGCTTATACCATTGCCGAGAATATTGCCGACCTGGGCGGTGTCTTGCTGGCCTACGACACCTATGAGCGTCATCTTACTGAGAGCGGATTCAAAGGCGAGCAGTTCGAGTTACAGCGTAAACGGTTCTTCTTGGCAATCGCAAAACTCTGGCAGTCCAAGTATACAGCCAAGTACGCCCTCTTGCGCACCACCGGTGAAGGCATAGAAACGGCTAATTACAAAGACACTCATTCTTTGTCAAGAGAGCGCATCAACGGCACGGTCACAAATATTGACGTCTGGTACGACCTCTTCGACGTGAAAGCCGGCGACAAGCTCTATCGTGCGCCCGAGGATCGCATAAGGATTTGGTAATAAAGACAAAAAACGACCTTACA
>CAMJWJ010000157.1 GCA_946409435.1 uncultured Prevotella sp.
TCACCTGTGCGCGGAAATTATTGTCAGGGAAGTTTGTGGCATTGATGGCCACCTGTGCCTGTGCGCCCGTCAGCGCCATGGCCGTCATCACAGTTAGTAATGTCTTTTTCATAAGGCTATTTTATCTATTTTTATATTTATGTTAAAGGTGAGCAAGGCGGTCAACCTAGTCCCCTGGGGCATCATTCTTTTATGAGTTTGAGATAGCCAGTCAGCAGGCATGTAAATTCCTTCCTCATGACTATTGCATCATTAATTGATTCTGCAAAGGTAATCATATTTTCTTTGATACGAAGAAAAACAAGCGACTTTTTGAAGATTTTGATTTGATTAACAATCAAAATCGTGTTCTTCTCTCGTTTTTTTCGTACAACTTTTCCTTCGGAGAAGTTACTACGTCTCGGAAATGCTAAAGAAAAACTCGTTTTCCTTTTGCATTTCACTCGACTTTTCGTAACTTTGTCACTACGTGACGAACTTACTCAGCACTCAGCATAAAAAATAAATAAATTTATTTTGTTCTGCTTTCGTTTTTTTGTAACTTTGCCGACAAATTCTGAACATTGAGAATGATTTCTATCTCGATTTGAATGACAAAATATCAATCATGTAGTAAAGATGAGCAAACTAAGAAAATGGATTAAGCGACTACTGCTATGGTGTATAGTATTCCCCATAGCACTCATTTTCAGTATATATTTTCTCTTGGAGGCAGCATATACCATAGCACCGGAAAAGGTTGATGACGTCACATCCCGTGCCTTTGCAAAAATCCTGCAGGTAGACATCTTCGATGAACAAGAGGATGACTTCAACCGGATAAACAGTCTGCTCAAGAGCGAGAAGTACGATTCGGTACATGTGGTGTGCGACAGCCTTCAAGGCCGTACCAAGGTATTCGAGGTGGATCTTCACTTTTATCATGCCGTAGCCTACATCAACCAGAAGCAAAACAAGATGGCAGAGTATCAACTCAGGAAAGCCATAGCATCGTTTACAGGCAAGAAGGCAGAACTGACCAGCTATGCCGTCAGCGTCAGATTGCTGTCTAAGCTGCTGTTGGAGAAGTACGACTACGCCGAGGCCCTGAAGGTGCTGATGCCCGCCATGGAAACTATTAAGGAACACCAATCGAGTATCCTACTGCTGCTGCCAAGCGTCACCTCCAGTCTTTATACCACCATGGGCGACTGCCTGGTGGCTTTGGGACGTTACGAAGAGGGCAGCAAGCACTACCATTTGGCGATAGACTCGTATAGGGAAAATCAGTTGTCAATACTGCTTGACGGAGAAGGGCTCGACGGCGACACGACATTCTTCGACGTGAAAACGAATGCCGCAGTACAAGCCGCCAATGCCTACATCAGCCAGCAGCAATACGACCAAGCCTTGGAATGGTTCTCCATTGCCCAGGAGAACTACCGTTGGCTTCAGGAGAATGTCGACATGAGTAGCCCCAAGTACCACCATTATATTTTCGACATGTCACTTGCCGAAGCACACTTGGAGCAGCATCGGGGTGAGACGGAGAAAGCCCTCAATACCTTCCAAAAGTGTCTTGACGACATCTCAATGCAGAGGTCAGAGAACATAAGGGAGTGCGGCCAGTTCCTGCTCGAAAGCCACCACTGGCAAGAGGCCATCGACATGTATCAAGGACTCGACTCTGTGGCCTACGACCATTCTCACCTGACGCTTGATGACATCAATCAGATACTCGTCCCGCAGTATAATGCTTGGCGCAGCTTAGGCAACAGTCCGAAAGCCCTGACGATGGCCGACAGCATCAGCGGAGCCATCGACAGTGCCATCGTCCGATGGCGTAACAACGATGCCATGGAGCTGGCTACCATCTACGACACACAAGGCAAGGAGGCACAGATAGCCCAGAAGGAAGCCTCGCTGACACGTCTCTGGTGGATAGCCACGATGGTGGTGCTCGCCTTGGTGATATTGTCGTTCGTCATCTACACGGTATACCGTCGACGTATCACGACCATGCGGGCCATGCAGGAGCGCATTGAGTCAGAACTGCGCGTAGCACGCGACATCCAGATGTCGATGGTGCCCAGCACGTTCCCCCAGCGCGACGGACTGGACATGTATGCTGCAATGGCACCTGCCAAGGAGGTCGGCGGCGACCTTTATGGCTATCTGTTAGTGGACGACAAACTCTATTTCGCACTGGGCGACGTCAGCGGCAAGGGTGTGCCGGCCTCTCTGTTCATGGCCCAGGCCACGCGATTGTTCCTGACCATGGCCAAACAGGGCATCATGCCTGCTGAAATCTGCACACGCATGAACGATGCCCTTAGCGGAGAGGACAATGAGAACGGTATGTTCGTTACCTTCTGGCTGGGATTAGTCGACCTCCAGACGGGGCATCTCGACTACTGCAACGCCGGACACAACCCGCCTGTTATAGGAGACTGCGAGCACGGCTGCGAGTTCCTCAGCATGGAGCCTAATGCGCCCATCGGCCTCTTCCCCGGCCTCGACTATGAGGGCAATCAGATAGACGACATCAGGGGCCGCCAACTGTTCATCTACACCGACGGACTCAATGAAGCCGAGAACGTACAGCAGGAACAGTTTGGCGACGACCGTCTGCTCGACATCCTACGCAATAAGCCGTTTGCCTCTGCCCAACAAGCTGTCGACGCCATCCGTGCCGAGGTAGAAGCCTATCGCAATGGGGCCGAACCCAACGATGACCTCACGATGATGTGCATAAGGTTGTCTTAGCCCACAAACAGGTTAACAAGCCGCCTGTCTACGACGGGAGAAATGGTGCAAGTTGACGGCCAGCGATTTATTCGGCTTTCTTGATGTATTTCTTGCCGTTCTGTATGTACGCTCCCGTGCTCGGCTCATTGTTGAGCTGCTCACCGGCCATGTTGTAGATGGCAGCAGAACGGGTGGTCATGACAGCTTTTGGAGCATTTACCTGTGTGTTTCCCCCTGCCAGCCTGACATATTCGGCACGGGCAGCAGCAATGTCGGCCAGAAACTCTTCGTTGGTGTGGAGTCGGGCATATCCTGCTGAAGCCAGAATCCGCCCTGCATCGACGTCGCTCTGCCAATGGTAGCCTGCGATGACGCGGCTCTGCCCCCACTGGTAGCCGAGTGCCAGAAGGTCATCCTGGGCGTCAGGGTTGATTTCGCAGAGCAACAGAGTCATCGCCCATCCTCGTATGGAATGTCCAGAGGGGTATGACCCGTTCTGACGCAAGGTCTCCTCGTCGGCAGGTATCAGTGTGGGCTCATTGTATCGGACAAAAGGCCGTAGGCGTACGAATGTAGTCTTGGGCTTCGTAGCACAGAGGCGTACGGTGAGTACACCTCGGGTTAGAACATGGAAAATGCAGGGCGTCTTCTCTTTCGAGATCTCCATGCCGAAAGGCTTACTGAACTGTTCGGCCATCTCCGCAACATCTGTCACCCCGTTATCAATAGCCTGCTGTGCACGTTCCTCGTTCAGCCGTTCCCCTTTGCCCCACATGTATTGAGTCAAGTCGTAGGCGAACTGTGTGGAATTTGGCTCTGGAGGAGCCGGTAGCCAATTGACGGCATTGGGCAGTTCGTCAATATCAAAGTACATCGCCTCTTGGTCGAGCGTAATATCCGTCTGAGCCTGAGTGCTTACAGTTGTCATTGTGGCGGCTATGGCCAGTAAAAGAATCTTTTTCATACCTGTTTAATTTAATATTGTAATCATTGATTTGCGTGCAAATATACGAAATTCCAGCTAAACAGATACATCTTTTAAGAGTTTTTTTTTGTATCATTTTTGAGAACTCGGCCCAGCTATTGACGACATCAAAAACGGCCGGGTCTATGAAGCCAGTAGCGAGGAAGACCTTATCCTGACTGGCTTTTAGTCGGGGAGCAGAATGACCGTGAGTTGGTGTTGCTGATGACGAATACTGGCACTCCTTCAAACCTGTTCGGAAAGGACAGGAGGTAGTATATATATTTAAGGCGTAACTTTAGATAGCACGATTAGACCGCTCGACCTCTAGTCGCTTGCAAGGCAAGAACACCAAGCATGAACATGGCTCCTACGACCCAAAATTCACCTGTAAAATAAAAAAAAGGCAAAGTGACATATTTATCAAAAAGATTTTGTACCTGGCCGATAAGCAATAAAAAGACGAAGCGATATGGGTTCTATATTCATCATACAGGGCATACTGATTTACATCTACGCCTTCGATCATAATCCGCCGCACATCCATGTGCGGAGCGGTACGGACAATTTCTCCATCACCATCCAAGACCGCGTGATTGAGGGCAAGGCCCGCTCCAAGACCGTAAAGATAATCAATGACTTCATCGACGAGCACGAGGCAGAACTGATGGAACCGATGGAGCAGCGAGTGCAAAATGAAACTTGTTTCAATTTTGCCGAGTCGTGACAGAGGAAGAACGAAGTTCAACTATGGGGCAGAGCCCAGCGCGGAGAGAAAATAACCAAAATAAGATAAGGAGGACTGATTATGTTACTGACGATTACAGATGTAGAGTATTTGGGCGACTACACGTTGCTCTGCACGTTCAGCACTGGCGAGCGCCGCAAGGTTGACCTCACGCCGCTGCTCTCATATCCCGCTTTCGAGGAACTGCGAGACAAGAACGAGTTCATCCAGTTCGGTCTCGACCAGACCATCTTCTGGAAGAACGGTGCCGACATTGCTCCCGAACATCTTTACGAGATGGGTGTGGCTGCATAATATAAAATAAGACAATATGGAGATAATACTAATTCCAGAAGGATTTACTTCCACTTGACATCCTCGAATATCCATGTGGTCGATGGCTCCGAGCACACCACTGAGGTCGCTTGAGTGTCGTAAGGGGGCCATTGTGACTGCACAGACATAAATGTCACCCGTCCTTTTTTTCGTCGCAAAGGTACTCAAAAAAAACGAAGCATACAAGGCGGAAATCACCGCAATCGAAGATTTTGCATTAGCTGAGAGTTTTTTGCATTAGCTGAGAGTTTTTCCGTCCCCTACAGATCATCTTGTTAACGGAATTTTAACCTAAATTCACGGATTTTCAACCTCGGCAATCGCCGATGAAATGAGTTACCATATGCCAGAAGGGACAGGTGACTGAGTTACACTGCCTCTTCGTGCATCCAGGCGGTGACGCTCTTGTGCATGCGCTGCTTGAAGGCGGCGCTGAAGGTGCTATAGCTGTTGTAGCCGCTCTCCCGCGCAAGCTGCTGGGCGACGATGGACTTGTGTGCAGCGGCAAGCTCGCGGTAGCGGGCTATGAAGTGACCGATGCGAAGGTCGTGGATGTATTCATAGTAGCTGGTGTTCTGACTGGCGAAATATTGGCTGAGATAGTAGCGGTTCACGCCGACGGCTGCCGAGAGTTGCAACAGGGTCAGGTCGGTCTGCAGGTAGAGTTGTGTGTCCTCGCAGTGCTTCACCAGCAGTTGGCCGATATGGGATGGATCGCCCTTGGAGGAGGGGCTCTTTGCTTCGTGCGGCGTCGCCGAGTGCTTGCTCGGGCAGTCGTCGCTAAGGGCCGAATGGGATGGGAGGCTGTCGGTGCTCAGGTCTTTCAAGGTCTCCACGCGCCACAGCAGGAGTCCCGCCAGCGGGAATCCGATGAGGTGGGCGATGGTGCCCATGACGTAGTTGTCGGTGTATTCAAAGCTTGTGAGCAGTAGCATGAGACCGATGAGTAGGGTCAGGCTGATCCACACTTCCTTGTGCTCCAGGTCGGCATAGTTGTCGCGCAGCC
>CAMJWJ010000158.1 GCA_946409435.1 uncultured Prevotella sp.
AACGCCACACTCATACCTTTAGGTGTGAGAAGTGTGGGAAGTGTGGGTTCTTTTTCCCTTTAAGCTACTATACGCGCGTGCGCGCGCATAAGGTGACGCAACACCGCAGTCAGGAAAACAATCCAAAAGAAAGTAGCGACGCGACCGTACCTATTCCACCTCTGGAGGCTCGTTCCCCAAGGAGGGCACTTACGCACCACGCCTTTCCTCATGGACTACTCCAAAGCCGGCCACAGAGCTACGGCTGCTGTCCGTTGTCCCTTTGCAAGAGAAACGGAAATAAAGATGCATCTTTGCTGAGTAATACTCAGCGAAAATATTCACACACGAGGAAAAAAAAGAATGGAAATTCTTTTTTTTCTTCTCGCTAAATCGTATCTTTGCACGCAGAAAAAACGAAAACGATAACCAAATGAAACGATTTATTGTGTGGCTCGCCGTGGTGGGCATGACGATGACGTCGGTGGCTAAGAGGGTGGCATCGCCGAACGGAAAGATTACGATGGAGGTGGCCGACGGACGCTGCTTCGTCAGTTTCCAGCAGCAACTGGCCATGGAACTCCGGCTACCCGTGACGGCAGCATCGCTCAAGGGCGTGAAGGCCCGGCGCGTGAAAGCCGACTACACAATGCTTGCAGGCAAACGCCTGCACTGCACCAATGCGGCCAACGAGTACCGCTTGGGACAATTAGTGATTCGTCTCTACAACGACGGCATAGCCTACCGCTATGAATATACCGGCTTGCATGACAGCAAGGTGCCTGCCGAACAGTCGGCCTACGTCATTCCCGAAGGCAAGAAGCGCTGGATGATGCAATGGAGCGACAGCTACGAGGGTTTCTTCCCCATGACGACCACTGCCGAGGTGAAGACGCTGGGAGGCTTTGGCGGTTCAAGGGTTCAGAAGGACAATAATACCCACTGGGCCTATCCGTTGCTCATGGAAGCTGCCGACGGTGTGTTTGCCCTCATCACCGAGGCTAATATCGAACGCAGACAGAGTGCTTCGAGCCTGCATAACCAAGGCGAGGTGTTCAGCGTTGTCCCCGACCAGAACGACCTGCTATTGACCGGTGACTGGCATACGCCCTGGCGCGTCGTCATCATCGGCACATTAGGTGATATTGTGGAATCGACGTTGGTGACGGACCTCAGCGAGCCGTCGAAGGACGGAGACGCCAGCTGGGTGAAGCCCGGCGTTGTGTCGTGGGTCTATTGGGCTAACAACCATGGTTCGAATGATTACCATATCATCAAGAAATACGTTGATATGGCCGCGGCACTGCACCTGCCCTACGTGCTGATCGATGCCGAGTGGGACGAGATGGACAGACTCGCATCCAACGAAGGAAAGACCATCGAGGATGCAGTGGCCTACGCCCTCCGGCAAGGTGTGAAGCCCATGATCTGGTACAACTCCTCGGTGGGGTGGGTCAATGGTGCACCTGGTCCCAAGTATCGATTGAACAAGCCCGAAGACCGCGAGAAAGAGTTCGCTTGGTGCGAGAAGATCGGCGTGGCAGGCGTGAAGGTGGACTTCTTCAGCGGCGACAACCAGATGAACATGGACTATTGCATCGACCTGATGGAAAGCGCGGCTCGCCACCACCTGCTCATCAACTTCCACGGTGCCACCATTCCCCGCGGATGGCAGCGCACCTATCCTAACCTGCTCTCGACAGAGGGCGTCTATGGAGCTGAATGGTACAACAACGTGCCGACATTCACCAACCGTGCAGCGCGCCACAACGCTACCCTGCCCTACACGCGTAACGTTGTCGGACCGATGGACTACACGCCCTGCGCCTTTAGCGACTCGCAGCACCCCCACATCACGAGCCATGCCCACGAGCTGGCACTGACGGTCTTGTATGAGAGCGGCTTGCAACATCTGGCCGATTGTCCCGAGAGCTTCCTCGCTCAGCCACGTGACGTGCAGGACTTCCTCTCGCAGCTGCCTGCTGCCTGGGATGAGACGCGCTACGTCAGCGGCTACCCTGGCGAGAGTGCCGTGGTGGCGCGCCGCAGCGGCGACACCTGGTACGTAGCCGGCATCAACGGTTCCGACGACTGCCAGACGTTGAACGTTCCCCTTGTTTTCGTCAGGGGGAAACTCACGGCAACGCTCTTCGGTGATAGCGGACGGCAGGATGCACCATGGGACATCCGCACGACCACGTCGCTGCCCACGACCGTCAGCTGTCTGCCACGCGGCGGCTTCGTGTGGGTGATTAAAAAGTAATGCTTTTTTGCAGAATAAAACTTATCCGATATGAGAAAACTGATTTCTACCTTCGCACTCGTTCTGCTGACAGCAGGCACATGGGCCCAACAGGCTCTCTTTGACGTTAACAACCTAACCTCGCCTGAGGTGAATGCCGACGGCACCGTGACGTTCCGGCTACATGCTCCGAAAGCTGTCACCGTGAGCGTGGTGGGCGACTTCGGCAGTATAGACATGAAGGAAGGCAAGGGCGGCATCTGGACATGCACGACACCGTCGCTGGAACCCGAGATGTATTCCTACCACTTCAGGGTTGACGGCTCCGACTTACTGGACCCGTCGAACGTCTACCGTTGCCGTGACATTGCTTCCTTTGCCAACATCTTCATCGTGACCAAGACGGAAGGCGACAAAGGCTGGCTCTATGGTGTCAACAAGGTGCCGCACGGCAACGTCAGCAAGGTATGGTACCCCTCACCTACGCTGAAGACCACACGCCGCATGACCGTCTACACCCCGGCCGGCTACGATGAAGGAGGGCGCTATCCGGTGCTCTACCTGCTACACGGTGCCGGTGGCGACGAGGAGGCATGGGTCACACTGGGCAGGGCAGCGCAAATACTGGACAACCTGATAGCGCAGGGCAAGGCGAAGCCCATGATCGTGGTCATGCCCAACGGCAATGCCAACAGCGATGCGGCCCCAGGGGAGTGGGACAAGGGTATGTACAAGCCCTCCTTCCGTGGACACGCTGAATCGAAGCCAGTGGCGACAACCGAGGAGGCCTTCAAAGACATTGTCAGCTACGTGGACAAGCACTACCGCACGCTGGCCAGCAAGAAGCAGCGTGCCGTCTGCGGCCTCTCGATGGGCGGTGGCCACAGCTTTGCCGTCTCGAGTCTCTATCCTGACTGGTTCAACTACGTGGGACTGTTCTCTGCCTATGTCCATTTGGATGTGAAAGACCGTGCTGAGCTGCAGGCCAAGGGCTGCTGCTTTACGCCCGAGTCGGAGCGAATGCTGCAGACACAGTTCCAGAAGAAGCCTGCCCTCTACTGGATAGCCATCGGCAAGGACGACTTCCTGTACGACAACAACAAGATGTACCGTGAGTACCTCGACCGGAAGGGCTACCCCTACGAGTATGTCGAGACCGACGGCGGCCACATCTGGCGCAACTGGCGCATCTACCTCACGCAGTTCTCACAGCGCCTGTTTAAATAACACTTGTTCAAATAGGAGGCTTTAGTCTTCCTTGATTTTGATCTGGCAGTTGTCGAGCGACTCGATGATGGCCAGCGACTCGATGCGCCGTATGCCTTCCTGCTCCAGCACTTCACGCCCTTTCTGGAAACCCTTCTCGATGATGAATCCCATGCCTTCGATGGTGGCACCAGCCTGACGGCAGAGGTCGATGATGCCCTTGCCGGCATTGCCGAAGGCCAGGAAGTCGTCGATGAACAGCACATGGTCGTCAGCCGTCAGGTATTCCTTGTTGATGACTACGTTGTAGGAGCGCTGCTTGGTAAACGAGCGCACGTCGGCCTGGTAGAAATACTCCATCGTTGTGGGAACCTTCTTCTTCACATACACCACGGGCAGCTCCATCAGGTAGCCCAGCATGACGGCTGGCGCAATGCCCGATGCCTCGATGGTCAGAATCTTGTTGACCTTCACGTCGGCAAAGCGACGGATAAACTCAATGGCTATCTGCTTCATCAGATAAGGGTCCATCTGGTGGTTCACGAAGCGGTCGACCTTCAGGATGCCGCCTTTCATACACCGCCCCTCCTGGAGGATGCGGTCGCATAATACTTTCAGTGCCATAACTTTTGTCTTTATAATATTACTCGCTGGTTCAGTTCACGGGCATCTGACAGCAGGTTCCAGATGCCATCTTCCGACAGCACGCCCCGCTGCAGGCCAGCAGGCAACAGTCCTGCCTCGTCGTCGGCAAAGTCTTGCTTCCACTGGTCGCTGCCATAATACTCTTCGAGCGCTGCCAAGTCCTCTTGCGCTGCCTGATAGTCATCCAGCGCAGCAGAGAGCGACATGACGGCTTTAGCCGCCCGCGAGAGGCGCTGTTCCATCGTGCGAATTCTTTCTATCTGCTCCATCGTGCATCAAATTATCTGCTCAACTAACGATTTATGATGCTACAAAAGTATATCTTTTCATCGAAACAAACGAATGATTATCCGATTTTTCATGATTTGGTTTGAGTTTTCACAGATTTTGCTTACTTTTGCACGACAATATAGCATCTATTATCATTAACGACAGACGAGAAGCATCGTAAAAAAAAGACGCAGCATGGACACAAGATACGCACTGTTCTTCGACATCGACGGCACACTGGTCAGCTTCAAGACCCACGAGATACCACCATCCACCATCCTTGCACTGACTCAAGCCAAGGCCAACGGCCACCACGTCTATATCGCTACGGGACGGCCGCCAATCATCATTACGAACCTGGGAGCCATCGAGCACTTGATCGACGGCTACATCACGACCAATGGTGCCCTATGTTTTGTGGGCAAGGAGATGGTGACCTGCCAGCCGATACCCAAAAGCGACGTGATGACGGTGGTCAACGACTCAAAAGCACGGGGCTATAGCCTCATTGTGGTCGGGCTGCGCGATGTAGCGGTGCTCGACCCTACGGGTGACGTGCGCCGCATCTTCCAGCAGATGCTGGCCGTGAAGAACCTGGACAAGGCGTCGCCCTTGGAACAGGTGCTGGAGCAGGACATCCTACAGCTGACGCCATTCTTCCCTGCCGACTACGAGCAGCAACTGATGGCACGCCTGGACCACTGCATCTCAGGCCGCTGGCACCCGGAGTTTACCGACATCACGGCAAACGGTGCCGACAAGGGGAAGGGCATCCTGGCCATTGCCCGTCACGACGGCCTTGACCCCGCCCACACAATAGCCTTTGGCGACGGTGGCAACGACTCGTCGATGATCCGTCAGGCAGGCATCGGCATTGCCATGGGCAACGCCATCGACGCGCTAAAGCAACAGGCTGATTACGTCACCACAACGGTCGACGACGACGGCATCCTCAATGCGCTCCGCCACTTCGGCATTGTGTAGCCTGCTGGACAGAACTTTCGACCTATAGGTCTCTTTTTCCTGACTTCGGAGTTGCGTCACCCCACAACATTGAGACAATTATTTTAGCAATGATATAACTGTCGACCCATTTTTTGCGCAGCCGTTCTCCTTCGATGTTGGGAAGTGGCTGGGCGGTCTTTTCTTATTATAATAAAGAAGAGATCGTTGTGCAACAAAACCCTTCACTAGAAGGCTTATACACAGTGGCACAACAAGATACAGTGAAGGGTTAGATGTGTGATGGATGATGTAAGATGGATGATGGATGATGTGTGATGGATGATAGATGATGGATGATGGAAGAAGTGAGTGTAACATCGCAAGTCTTTGCATTTACTCTGCTGGTTATTTCAATTAGTAGGCCACTTACGGTCGTAA
>CAMJWJ010000159.1 GCA_946409435.1 uncultured Prevotella sp.
TGATGTCACCCTTCGGCGGTTTCGATATGCCGATACAGTATTCTACGATTGTTGATGAACATCAGGCTGTACGCCAGGCTTGTGGTGTGTTCGACGTAAGCCACATGGGCGAGGTGCTCATTAGTGGCCCTGATGCCGAACGTTACGTGAATCACATCTTTACCAACGAAGTAAGGGGCATTCCCGCAGGAAAGATACTCTATGGAATGATGTGCTACGAGAACGGTGGCGTGGTCGACGACTTGCTGGTCTACAAGATGAGCGACGACCGTTTCTTCCTGGTCATCAATGCCGCCAACATCGACAAGGACTGGGCATGGATCCAGCAGTGTGCTGATGGTTACAATGTCACGCTGGAACATCAGAGTGACCTGTATGGAGAACTGGCTGTACAGGGGCCTGACAGTGAGAAGGTCATGCAGGAGGTGTTGGGCATAGCCTGCGAGGAACTGACGTTCTACACCTTCAAGGTGCTCGGCGACGTGATAGTCAGCCGTACAGGCTATACGGGCGAAGACGGTTTTGAGATTTATGCTTCACCTTATTTTATTAATGTGTGTTGGGACAAGCTGATGGCCAGTGGGCGTTGTAAACCCTGCGGGCTTGGGTGTCGCGATACGCTACGTTTCGAGGTAGGGCTACCGCTTTACGGTGACGAGTTGTCTGCTGAAATTACGCCCGTCATGGCTGGACTGAGTATGTTTGTCAAGCTGGATAAGGAAGAGTTTATCGGCCGTGATGCTTTGGCAAAACAGAAGGCTGAAGGGCCGGCTAAAAAGCTGGTTGGTATTGAACTAGCCGACAAAGCAATACCCCGTCATGGCTACACCGTATTGAAAGACGGCGAACCCATTGGCGAGGTGACCACTGGCTATCACACCATTTCTACCGACAAGAGCGTATGCATGGCGCTTGTTGATGCCCGTTATGCTGCTCTTGGCACGCCTGTGGAGATACAGATACGTAAGAAGACATTTGCCGGCACGGTATGCAAGAAGCGTTTCTACGAGAAACACTATAAAAAGTAAAGAATCTAAGTGAATAAGTTAAATCAATAATATTAAGATTATGGCAAAAGTATTGGAAGGACTCTATTACAGTGAGTCGCACGAGTATGTGAGAGTAGAAGGTGACTTCGGTTACATTGGTATTACCGACTATGCACAGCATGCGCTGGGTAACGTCGTGTATGTCGACATGCCTGAAGTCGACGACGAAGTAACGGCCGGTGAAGAGTTCGGTGCCGTCGAGAGCGTCAAAGCTGCCAGCGACCTGATGTCACCAGTAACGGGCGTTGTTGTCGAGGTGAATGACGCACTGGAAGACGAGCCGGAGCGTATCAACGCCGATGCCTACGAGAACTGGATTATTAAGGTTTCCATTGCTGACAAGAGTGAGCTTGACCAACTGATGGATGCAAAGGCATACGCTGCTTTCTGCGAGTAAGTCTATTGTTAATTATCAATCCTTACTTCTTAGCACTCAGTTATGTTTAAGTTTTTTCCCCATACTGACAGCGACCTGCAGGCCATGCTGGACCAGGTGGGCGTAGCTTCTATTGATGCCCTCTATGCCGACATCCCTGAGGCTATCCGCTTTCGTCAGGAGTATAACCTGCCTGAATCGATGAGCGAGGTCGAACTGCGCAAGCTTTTTAATCAGATTGCCACCTTTAACCAGCCGCTTACTGTCTTTGCCGGAGCCGGTATCTATGACCACTATGCTCCGTCGGTGGTGCAGAATATCATCCAGCGATCGGAGTTCCTGACCAGCTATACTCCCTATCAGGCAGAAATCTCTCAGGGTACGCTGCACTACATCTTTGAGTATCAGTCGATGATGGCCGAGCTGACAGGCATGGACATCTCCAACGCGTCGATGTACGATGGTGCGACGGCTACAGCTGAAGCCGTTATGATGGCCTTTGGCAATGCGAAGAAAGCCGACACGGTACTGCTTAGCAGCACAGTTGACCCGAAAGTGCGTCGTGTCGTCGAGACCTATGCCAAGTATCACGGTATTCGTGTTGAGCTGATTGCCGAGCAAGACGGCGTCACCTCCAAGGAAGACATGATGGCACGATTGGCTCAAGGTGGTGTCGCCGGCGTTGTGGTACAGGCTCCGAACTATTACGGCATTGTTGAAGACTTCAGTGGATTTGCCGATGTTATACACGAGCAGAAGGCACTTTTCATCATCAACAGCATTGCTGCCGACCTGGCCGTGTTGAAGACTCCGGCAGAGTGGGGGGCCGACATTGCCGTGGGCGATGGCCAGTCGTTAGGCATTCCCATGTCCTTCGGCGGTCCTGGCATAGGATATATGTGCTGTACGGAGAAGCTGATACGTAAGATGCCGGGACGTATCGTCGGACTGACACGTGACAACCGTGGCCAGCGGGCCTTCGTGCTGACATTGCAGGCTCGCGAGCAGCATATCCGTAGGCAGAAGGCCACGTCGAACATCTGCAGCAACCAGTCGCTGATGGCACTCTATGTTACTATCTATCTGTCGGTCATGGGCCGGCAGGGCCTTCTCGAGGCTGCCGAACTGTCCTATGGAGGTGCCCACTATCTGTGTGACGAATTATTGGCTACGGGCTATTTCAAGCTGAAATTCAACCAGCCGTTCTTCAACGAGTTCTGCGTTACTTACGACGGCGACATTGATGTCTTGCTCGCCGAGTGTGCCGACAGCGGCTTCATGGCAGGTGTCAAGTTGGACGACCACACGCTGATGCTGGCTGTCACCGAACAGCGCACAAAAGACGAGATAGACGAACTGGTAGACCTAATCAAACAAATCAGGGAGGAACAGGTACATGAATAACAGATTATATGGTAATCTGATTTTTGAACTGTCGCAGGCTGGGCGTAAGGGCTATTCACTGCCCGCTAACAGTTTTGCTCATTCGACGGACGAGATGCCCGCTGTCTTGCGTCGCCAGCATGAGACAGCATTGCCAGAGTGTGACGAGTTGACCGTAGTACGCCACTACACCAACCTCAGCCACAACAACTTTGGCGTCAACGATGGTTTCTATCCTTTGGGGTCGTGTACGATGAAGTATAATCCCATCATCAATGAGGAATTGGCTGCTATGAGCACCTTTGCCGGACTGCATCCCTTGCAGCCTGCCGAGACGTGTCAGCATGCACTTGCCCTTTACTATCATTTACAGCAACTATTGGCCGAGCTGACCGGACTGAGCGAGTTCACACTCAATCCATGTGCCGGTGCCCATGGCGAACTGACTGGACTGATGGTTATCCGTGCCTATCACGAGAGCCGTGGCGACCACCAGCGGCTGAAGGTGCTTATACCTGACTCTGCCCACGGCACGAATCCTGCATCGGCAGCAGTCTGTGGACTGGAGGTTGTTGAGGTGAAGAGTCTGCCTGACGGTACGGTGGATGTGGCCGACTTGCAACGCGTCATCGACAGCATAGGCGGTGAGAATATTGCGGCCATGATGATGACCAATCCCAACACGTTGGGCATTTTCGAGTATGCCATACCTGAGATTACTAAGATTGTCCACGACTGTGGTGGACTGATGTATTACGACGGAGCAAACCTCAACCCCATGTTGGGCGTATGTCGCCCGGGCGATATGGGATTCGACGTGATGCACATCAATCTGCACAAGACCTTCTCGACACCCCACGGCGGTGGAGGCCCCGGTAGCGGACCTGTCGGCGTGCGTCAGGGGTTGGAACAGTTCTTGCCAGTGCCTCGCGTCGTGCTGCGCGACGATGACATGTACGACATAGTGACCGACGGCAACAAGACTTTAGGCAGCATAGGTGCATTCTTTGGCAATTTCGGCGTCATGATAAAGGCATATGTCTATATTCTGTCGTTGGGCAGGGAAAACATCAAGATGGTAGGGCCGTTGGCCACGCTTAATGCCAACTACATCAAGGAGGTCCTGAAGGATGTCTACGAACTGCCTATCAGCGGCCTTTGCAAGCATGAGTTTGTGTTCGATGGTCTGAAGGACAAGTCGACAGGAGTCACCACGATGGATGTGGCCAAGCGCCTGTTAGATTACGGTTACCATGCACCTACGATTTATTTTCCTCTGCTGTTTCATGAGAGTCTCATGATAGAACCTACCGAGAACGAGTCGAAGGAGACGCTCGATAGTTTCATCGATGTCATGCGACGCATCGCTGAGGAGGCTAAGACCAACCCCGAACTGGTGAAGTCGGCTCCACACCTGACACCTATCGGACGCGTAGACGACGTGTTGGCTGCCAAGCATCCTGTCACTACGTTTCGGGCTATGCAGAGTAATGCATAATTATGGCTATGATACATTGTGACCTACTCATAATCGGCGCGGGGCCTGGTGGCTACCGTGCTGCTGAATATGCTGCCAAGAAGGGGCTGAAGGTGGTCATCGCAGAAGAGGACAAGGTGGGTGGGACCTGCCTGAACCGAGGCTGTATACCGACAAAAACCTATGTGCATAGTACCTCCTTTGTTGAGGCTTTCGAACGTCAGCAGCAGGTGGTGGACCAGCTGCGCTGTGGGGTAGAGACTATCCTCGCGCACCCCAACATCACCCTGCTCCGCGGACATGCTGCCTTTGTCGCTCCTGCTCTTTGTTCGGTATGCGGCGACATTGTCGCCGCCAACAGCGTCATCATTGCCACGGGCAGCAGCGCCAAGTTGCCACCCATTGCCGGCATCAGCGACGACCCTCGTGTGATGACCAGTACCGAACTGCTCCGTTTGTCAACGCTGCCTAAGCGCCTCTGCATTATCGGGGCTGGTGTCATCGGTATGGAGTTTGCAAGCGTGTTCCAACGGTTTGGCTCCGAGGTGACGGTCATCGAATTTCTGAAGGAGTGTCTGCCCATGGTTGACAGCGACGTGGCGAAACGCTTACGCAAACTGCTGGAGAAGCGGGGCATAACCTTCCGTATGAAGACCACCGTGCAGTCGCTGGCCGACATCGATGCCGATGCAATACTTATCGCCACAGGACGCAAGGCCAACACCGAAGGGCTTGGACTCGATGCTGCCGGTATCGTCCCCGACGAACGCGGTAACATCGACGTTGATGACAACTATCAGGTAGTGAATGCTCCATCGTCGGATTGTAAATACTATGCCATTGGCGATGTCAACGGCCGGCAGATGTTGGCCCACGCGGCCGAGATGCAGGCCATGCGTGCCGTCAACCATATTCTTGGCCGTGCTGACAGCATCCGGTTCGATGTCATGCCTGCTGCTATCTTCACTGAGCCAGAGGCGGCCTGCGTTGGTCCGTCGGAAGACCAGCTGAAGGCTGCTGGTACGGACTACTGGTGTCGCAAGGCATTCTGGCGGGCTAACGGCAAGGCACTGGCCATGAACGAGAGTGAGGGACTGCTGAAGCTGTTCTCTGATGTCGACGACCGTATCATCGGCTGTCATGCCTTTGGTGCTCATGCTGCCGATATCGTCCAGGAGGTCGCTGTGCTGATGTGTCTTGATACGACGGTCAGCCAGCTGCGCGACATGGTGCATATCCACCCCACACTCAGCGAGGTGCTGTTGTCGGCTGCTGGGTAGCGGATGGCGTCAAGAAGGGCTGATGCCCTAAACTGATGGGTGCTCCACAACTTCTTGTCAGATTTCGGAACCGTGTATCCCTATGAGTGAGTTGGCCACTCAGCTCCGTGAGTGGCCTTCTCAGTTCCGTGAGTGGCCTTCTCAGCTCCGTG
>CAMJWJ010000160.1 GCA_946409435.1 uncultured Prevotella sp.
TCCTGATCTATGCCGACAAGAAGCTGAACGGTCAGGATCCTGAGTTCTTCAACTCTGGTGGTGTGGCAGTGCCTATGGCTCGCCAGTTCACGTTCACACTCCGCGTGGGCATCTAATGAAGTCTATGAAGTAATTTCTCTAAATAATAAAAAAGGTAGAAAAATGAAAACATTCAAGTATATCAAATCAGTCGCATTTGCCGTACTGGCAGTGGTCGGTATGACTTCTTGCGATGACTTCCTGGACAAGCTGCCCGATGATCGCGCCGAGCTGAATACCAACGAGAAGATTACGCAGTTGCTGGTGTCGGCCTATCCGTCGTGCAACAACCTGCTCATTGCAGAGATGATTACGGACAACATGGACGACAACGGCCGTGGCTATAGCTCGCCCGTCATCTGCGAAGACCTGTATAAGTTCGAAGATACTTCGGAAGAAGGCAACGACACGCCGTATTACATCTGGAACGGCTACTACGGATCAGTGGCAACCTGCAACCAGGCCATCGAAGCCATCGAGGCCATGGGGTCTCCTGAGTCGCTGCGCGGTGATTTGGCCGAGGCCAAGCTCATCCGTGCCTACAGCATGTTCATGATGGCCACGACGTTCTGCATGGCATGGAATCCCGAGAAGGCCGACGAGTATCTGGGACTGCCTTATCCGCTGGTGCCCGAGCAGGACATCAATTCCACCTACGAGCGTGGTACCCTGCGCGAACTCTATGCCGCCATCGACAAGGACATCGAGGAGGCTCTGCCCTACATCGCTGAGGCAGCAGCCAATTACGCCGTGCCCAAATACCATTTCAACGTGAAGGCCGCCTATGCCTTTGCATGCCGATTCAACCTCTACTACCAGAATTGGGAGAAGGCAGTACAGTATGCCAACCAGGTGCTGGGTGCTGATCCCACCACCGTCATGCGCGACTACGAGCCTTATCGCGACCTCGGCTTCGTCGACTTCGCCAACCGCTGGATCCGCTCTGAGGAAGATGCCAACCTGATGCTGCTGGCCACCTATTCTATCGGCCCGCGCTATCTGAACAGCTCGTATCGCTATGCCCACAACTACACCATCACGGCTTACGAGACCTTCTGGGTAGATATGCCGTGGGGCGGTGGCTCGGATGGTAATACTATCATCTATGCCAACAAGCTTTACGGCAGCAACCAGTGCGTGCGCTTCCCGACACTCATGGAGCAGTTCGAGTACACCGACAAGGTGGCTGGCATCGGTTATCCCCATGCCGTGGATCCCGTCTTCACGGGCGACCTCACACTGCTGGAGCGTGCTGAGGCGCTGGCCCTGCTGGGACGCCTCGACGAGTCGGTGCGCGACATCAACACTTGGGTGAAGACCCACTGCAAAGAGAAGGAAGGTTCCACCATACGTCCCGTATTCGACGTCGACAGCATCACACGTTTCGTCGGCCGTATGGACTATGCCAAGCGTAAACCCGACGGATGGCGCGACCGCTCAATGCGCAAGCACCTCCATCCGCAGGGATTCTCCATCGCTGCTGAAGGCAGCAGCCAGGAGTCCATCCTGCAGCTCATCCTTCACATGAAGCGTCTGGAGACCGTGTTCCACGGAATCCGCTTCGACGACATCAAGCGCTACGGCATTGAGTACATCCATCCCATCTCCGGCGAAAGTCCTCTCTACTTTATTCGCGGCGACCTCCGCGGAGCTGTGCAGATTCCTAACACCGTCATCGCAGCCGGACTGCCTGGCAACCCCCGACAGAGCGCTGATGAAATCAAGGCCCTCGTGAATTCTACGCTGAAAGAATATGGCGAGGAACCTGAAGAAGAAGAGGAAGAATAAGAGTCTGAATGAAAGTTTGTAAACAACAATAATAACGACGTATCTCTATGAAATTCAGAAATATAAGTATGATGCTACTGCTGGCCGGCATGATTGGCTTCAGCGGTTGCGATAGTGATGATCTGAAGTCGGAAAGCGTGTTCGAGGATGTTTCGCAAGAGGCAAAGAACGAATTCGACATCTGGCTGGAAAATAACTACCGTGCGCCTTATAACATCGAATTCCAATATCGCTTCATAGATAAGGAGTCTGACTTGGCTTACAACGTTATTCCCGCAGAGTTCGACAAAGCAAAAGCGCTGGCCATCCTCGTCAAGCACGTTTGGCTGGATGCCTATTCAGAGGCTGTCAGCCCGGACTTCATGAAGACTTACGTGCCCCGCATCATCAACCTGACAGGTTCCTACAAGTGGAATGTGAACGGATCGCAGGTGCTCGGTACGGCAGAGGGAGGTTTGAAGATTATGTTCTACGGTGTGAACGAGCTTGACATCGACAATCCGCGTATCAACACCACGAACCCCTACGAGAGCCATCAGGTGAAGCCTATCGACATGAACTACTGGTTCTTCCACACGATGCACCACGAGTTCTGCCACATCCTTACCCAGAAGAAGGAGTACGACACATCGTTCCGCACAATCAGCGCCGATAAGTTCCACTCCACCGACTGGATCAACCAGGACGACAAGAAAGTGGCCAAGGAAGGTTTCGTGACGGCTTACGCCAGTAGCGAGTACAATGAAGACTTCGCCGAAATCTACTCTACCTACGTGACGAATACTCCCGAAGGCTGGCAGCTCATTCTCGACGAGGCCGGCGAGGAAGGTACGGCCATCATCAACCAGAAGCTCGACCTGATGAAGGAATACTTCAAGAATTCTTGGAACCTCGACATGGACGAGCTCCGCGACATCGTGCTGCGCCGCTCTGCCGAGTCTGTTCAACTCGATTTACGTACACTCAAATAAACAATTAGGAAACAATGAAGAAGATATATTATTTGTTTGCAGTTTGCTGCGCGCTGATGGCCCTGAATGCCTGCTCGCTCAAAGAGGACGCCAACTTCGATGAGACTGCTTCGCAGCGTTCCGAGGAGAACATTGAAGCTGTACGGAAAATCCTCTACACGGCTCCTAACGGATGGCTCATGGAGTACTATGGCAACCGCTCTTTCGGCGGCTACAACGTCATGATGAAGTTTGATGGCGACCAAGTTACCATCGGCAGCGAGAAAATCCGTTCCAACCATGTGGCAGGCATTGATACTGAAGGCAATGCCATCACTTCGACCAGCCACTTCAAGTTGGAGCAGTCGATGGGTACCATCCTTTCGTTCGACGAGTGGAACGATACCTTCCACTACTACTCTATGCCCAACAATCCCGACGGACTGGGCAGCACCGACGAAGGACTCTTAGGCGACTTCGAATTCCGCGTGATGAAGGCTTCGCAGGACTCTATCATCCTGCGTGGCAAGAAGCACAACAACCGCATCATCATGACACCGATACCGGCCGACAAGACGTGGGCAAGCATCATCCGCGAGGCTGCTGAGACGGAGACCTACATGTCGTCAAGCTCCTACACCCTGACGGGTGCCGACTACAAGGATACCATCGAGATCAAGGTGCAGAGCCAGTATCGTTGCCTCTATTTCCAGTACACTGACTCGGCTGAGCAAAAGCAGACCATCACCGCTCCTTATATCGTTCAGAGCGACGGCTACAAGTTCTACGAGCCCGTGGAGGTAGACGGTATGGAACTCGACGGACTCCTGAAGGGTACCACCGACGACTACTTTGTGTTCCGCAACAACAAAAACCTGCAGCTCGACAGCTACATGCCTACGCTGGCCGAACACCTTACGACAGGTCTGTGGACGATTCGCTACAGCTCGCTCGGTGCCTATGCTACTCCGAAGTGGGATGCCATGATGGAGAAGCTGAAGACTGCCGGCAAGAACAAGACCGAGATTAAGATCTACTATGCTTATCTGGGTGTGGCTCAGGAGAAGCTTGGCTGCCACCTGTCGACGTCTACGGATGCTCCCTACTGGTGCTTCACAACGAAAGACATCAGTGCTTCGGGCGACCGCATCACTCTGGTGAAGAACACGGGTAAGAACGGTCACAACCGTGCCGGTGAGGACTACTACAAGAAGTACGCATGGCAGGCATGCCTCGACTGCATGTACGGCCATACCTTCAAGCTCACTTGCGACTATCCGCGCCGCCCGTCCTACATCACCATGACCGACGTCAACGATCCGACGAACGTTATCACCGTCTGGGCTGGTTCTTACTACTTCATGGACGACATGTCGTATTATCAAGACAACTAAACATAAGACTTTCCACTGGTTCGGGGCTCCTGCCACGGAGCCCCGGCCAGCGGAGTTTTGATTATTTTTTTTATTAACAATAAAACGCGTTTAATTATGAAGAAAAGTTTACTTTTGTCGGCAGCTATCTTGATTGCTGCCAGTGCAAGCGCACAGGTTTTCAATCCTGCACAGAAGTCGCTTCGTCCCACGAACGTTCAGAAACTCGTGGCTAAGAAGGTGACTCCTATGCAGAGTACTACCGTTGTGGCCAAGGCTGCCAAGCCCAAGAAGATGGAAGCTGAACAGCTCTACACGAAGAAGGTGCTCATTGAGAGCGACTACAATGAGACTTGCTACGATGCCAACTACCTCACTTTCGAGGAAGTGAATGTGGAGCAGGACGGCGTTGTCTACAATGTCCAGATGAACGGCCTCACCGCAGAGGGCACCACTGCTCTCGGTATCTATGATCCCGAGGCTGGCACGATGACGTTCCCCCCGCAGGTGATTGCTGAAAACACTACAGATCTTGGTTCCTCCACGGAGTATGGTCCCGTTGAACTGTATGCTGTCGATGCAGAGGGAAATGTCAGCGAGAATCCGCTGGTGTTCGAGGAGAGCGAAGAGGGCTTCGTGATTTCTTCCGACTTCATGGGCTATTTCTGCTATCTGCCCGAATACATCAATCCTAATACCGGTGAGGAAGGTGGTACTTGGGCTACTGGCTTCAACTGCTCGATTGCTCCCGTCAACGCCAAGATGAGCTACTGGGCCACAGGTGCCAGCTTCAAGGACGATCCCGAGGCTGAAGGTTGGGCTGAAGGTTCTTGCGACGTCAACTATGAGGACTGGGAGACATCGCTCAACATCAATGGCTTCGCTAAGGGTTACTGCGTATCGCTCGACATCAACGAGGACGGCGAGACCTGCACCATGGCCGCTGGTCAGCAGCTGTTGGCCCGCAACTATGACACTAAAGATTTTGCCTATGGCTACATGTGCCTCTGGACCGCTCCTCCCGATGAGGAAGGTATTCTGCAAGTCAGCTACGATCCCAACTCTAACCTGGAAGGCGAAGTCTATAAGGATGTCACCCTCAGCGATGGCACCGAGTGCGACTACTACATCCGCTTCTTTGGTGTAGATAGCGAGGGCAAGATCACCAACCGCCAGTACTTTGGTGGCTTCACGAATGAAGACGCCGATGGCCAGTCTTACTGGATTGGCAGTTTCTTCTGCGACCTCGAGTTCATCATGCCGAAGGCCGTTCCCACCGGCATTCAGGACAATCCTCAGATGCGCATCGACAACATCAAGAACACGAAGACCTACAACCTCATGGGTCAGCAGGTTGACCGTAAGTCTGCCAAGGGTGTGCTCATCCGCGGCGGCAAGAAGTACATTGCCAAGTAAAATGGCTTCACAGTGGAGACAATCCACCATCATAAAATCATAACAAATTAAAGG
>CAMJWJ010000161.1 GCA_946409435.1 uncultured Prevotella sp.
CTACCGGAAACAGGGGCGTCCTTGGCGGCGCCGAGCATCGAGAAGCCCGTCTCGGTCTTTGTCACCAAGCCCGTCGAGGTGTCATAGCCACTTTCAGGTTCCGTCACAGCGGCACCACCGATGGCGGTAAGGGCCGCGCTGGTGTCGTCGCGCTTGATGAGCAGCGGCGTATAGGCGGGCAGCAACAGCCCTGCGACGGGTGTGAGCGTAACCTCACCATCGTTGACCGCACTGACGGTATAGGCCTTGCAGCCCACGGGCTTGCCGTATGCCTTGTCGCTACACCACGTCATCCATGCGTTCGTAGCCGTCGAGCTGAACAGCTCAGTCTCGTCACCGGCAACAATCCAGGAGGTGTATTTCTTCCAGTTGTCAGCAGTGCGGTAGGTGCCGAGCGAACTATCAGGGACGTAGATGCGTCTGGAGCTGGCTACAGAAGTAACATCGCCCAAGTAGAAAGCATCTTTGCCAATCGCCGTAATGCCGTTGGCAATGCCACGGAAGACGCGAATCGTTGCTAACTTGCTGCACTTATAGAAGCCTTCTGTGTCAATGCTCTCCACCGTGGCGGGGATGGCGATGTCCGTGATAGCGTCGCAGTAGCTGAATGCACCACCACCAATGGTCACAAGGCCTTCGGGCAGGATGACTTCGGTGAGGTTGTTGCTTTGCCTGAAAGCACCTGCACCGATGCGCGTCACGCCGTCGGGCACAGCGTATGATGTTGTTTCGGTGTTAGCGCGGGCGTATGTCAGCAACGTTGTATTATTATCATCTATATGTGCTATCAGCGCCTTGCCGTCGGTTGTGAAGTGCGTGTTGCCGTCAGCCACACTGATGCTCTCCAGAAAGAAACAGGTGAATACGCCCTCGCCGATGTTCTCAACGCTGGCGGGGATGTTAATGGTAGTCAAATATGTGTTACTGAACGCACCGCCACCAATCGTCTTGAGTCCCTCGTTCAGGGTGATGGAGGGGAGGCCGCTGCCACTAAAGGCACTCGTGCCGATAGCGGTCAGCGAGGTAGGCATTTCGTTCGTCGTAGAGTTCGCCACGCCGATGGAGTTCAATATTTCGCAGCCGGCGAATGCACTCGCGCCGATGGTGGTCAGGCCGCTGGGTAGCACCACTGTCGTAAGCTTCGCACAGCCGTTGAACGTACTATTATTGATGACTGTCACGCCATCAGGAATGGTGATATTGCTTGTCAGGGACTTGCACTCTACAAAGGCACCCGTGCCAATGCTGGTCACCGACGAGGGGATGCTGACGGTCGCCATGTTCTCACAGTTCATGAACGCATTTTCACCGATGCCGGTCACGCCGTCACTGATGACGGCCTGCGTAATGGACAATGCCGTTGTGACTTCATCGATACCACCGTCGCCGTCGTTGAACGGCCAGCCGTCGGCCATTGAGAAGTCAGCCCCTTCGGCTGTCACCTCGGGATTCTTGCTGATGGTGAGCGTCAGCGGTACATTGCCCTCAATCTGGTCGCCCGTATTCTTCGCCAGCGTCCAGATGACGTTGTGGCTGTTGTCGGCGATTATCTGCTCATTTTGGTCTTTGATTACCTTGCCGCAGTAGCCAGTAGAGATGACCTTGTCAGCATAAGCGCTCCAGCTGCTTGCCTGGAGGTAGCTCTGCAAGCCAGTAGCAGGCACGATGATGGTGGTGGTAGCGGGGAAGACATCTGTGCCTATGGTGAATGTAGCACCGTTACCATAGCCAAGCGTAACCGTTGAAAGGTTGCTACAGCCGGCAAAGGCTTCATCATTGATTTTGTTGACACTCATAGGAATGTCGATGCTTGTCAGGCTGGTGCAGTCGCCAAAGGCTCCTGGGCCAATTTCATAGAGATGCTGGTCGGTAGGCAGGGTGACGCTGCTGATGTTGGGGCAGTGGGCAAAGGTGTTGCTACCCACGTAGGTAATGCCGTTCTCGATGATGACATGCTCTATCTCGCCAGCAAAAGCCCTCCATGGTGCGTCATTGTTCCAGTTCTCACCATTCTGCACTGAATTGTAGTACATCATCTGGCCGGAGCCAGCGATGGTGATGGTCTTCGTGTCGGTGTCGTAGTTCCAGGTGACTGTCTCGCTCTCGTCAACGTCTGTGGTTTTTGGATCATCCGTTCCGCAGTAGCCATTAGTCCTGAGCGTGCTGCTATAGGTTGCGGTATAGGTGGCATCCTCAGTAACCGCTACAATTTCCGGCGTCCAGCCAGCAAAAGTGTAGGTGTACTGAGCGGTGGCATCCTTCGTCGGTGTCTCCCCGGTGTAGGCCGGTGTCTCACCCCATTCGACTTCGGAAGACTGCAACTGGGTACCGTCTTCGTTTTGGAAGGTCACCGTGTATTTCTTGGACTGCACCGTGAGGGTGCCTGGCGTGTAAGAAATCGTGTAGTTCGCCGACACGGCCGCGCCGGAAATGGAAATGGGGTAGGTCCCGATGCCGGCTCCCTGCGTGTAGGTGCTGGAAAGCGTCGGTTCAGTGGTCAGTGATTCGCCGTTGACCAGCCCTGTCACTGAGTAGGTGTAGGCTGGAGCCGCCGCACCGTGGTCGATGGTAATGTCGTCCGCTGCGACCGTCAGGGACTTCTTATCGACGGTCAGCGTACCGGGAACGAAGGTGATAGCATAGTTATCGCTGGTTAGGCCGTTTGGCGTAATCTGGTATGTGCCGACAGGGTCACCTTGGCTGTAGTTGTATTCAAATCCAAGCGTTCCGCTGAGATTGTTCTCATCTTCGCCATTCACGAAGCCGCTGTATGTCACGCCGTCGTTAGCTGGCGCGTCGCCGTAATTGATGGACTTGCTATTAGCAGTGATGGTCAATGGGGCTTTGTTGATGGTCACGGTTGCTGATCCGGAATAGTCAGCATATCCTGATGCCGTCACCTTGTAGTAGACCGTATTCACGCCTGCGTTGGTATAGGTAGGGTTCGTATCGGTGTAAGTCCCGTTTTCTGTTTCGCAGTAAGTGATGGTAGCTCCACTCTCCGGAACGATGACGTTCACCGTAATGGAGTGCCACTTGCCGTCGTAAGTTACGGTCACATTCTCAGCGGTCACCGTCATGGTGGTTTCCTGCGCCCACGCCGTCGCGGTCGTGAGCATTACTAACATCAGCACCATGGTCAGGCGCTGGCGTGCGTCCCTAAACCATTGTTGCCGCCCCAGCCTCGTAGTGGAGGGCGCGAAGAATTTCTTAATGGTCATTGTTCTTTCCATATACCTTATATTTTTATATTTATTATTGTCTATGAATAATATCCTCGGTGGCATTGGTGCCTGCCTCGATGACTGACCCATAATTCGTCAGGCCGTAGTAGATATAGCAGAACACGGCGATGCCAAGGGTCATGAGGACGATGTACGGCCACTGTTCGGTGGGGAATGCGGCGGTGATGACGATGCTGCCCAGACCGAAGATGACGATGAGGTGGCAGCTGACGCGGATAGAGCGCTGGAAGCCGATGACCATCAGGCGATTCTGGGCTGTCCACCAACGGGCGTTGACTTCGCTCTGCGGCAGGGCATTCGTCAGTCGGCGCACCCTGAGCAGTGTGCGGTAGAATATATACGAGATGTAGATTGCGTGAGCAAAAAAGATGGCAAAGGCATAGTTCAGCATGGGCAAGGCATAAATGGCTGTCGTCCAGCAGGTGACGATGCCGAGAACGAGGATGGCGACGTCGCGGATAACGATGCGGCGCGAGAGATAGCCGGGGTCCAGCAGCGAGATATGACTCCAGCCGAATAGGACGGCGCCAATATGAAAATAGCTGACCGACAATGCCGAGGCACCGGCAGGCCACAACAGGCGCAACTCCAGCCTGCTATGGGCAATGAAGCCTGCGGCAAAGACCAGAAAAGTGAGGGCTGTCAGCATGCGCGAGCGGCGATAGACCTCGTAGTCGGGGTAGCCCTTGTTGCCATCCAACAAGGAGCAGCCCATCACGATATTCGCGACGGCTGCTACCAAAAGAACGATGTTATAAAGTTGTTCTATCATTGATTAATGGTCGAGGTCTATGGTTGACCTCTCGTTTTCTTTCACAGTGCAAAGGTACGCAAAATATATTATATAAGGTGTGCAAAAATCGACAATGGTGTGCAAAAATCGACAATTAGGTGTATAATTTTCACCAATTTGCACACGCACGACGGAAGGGTGTGTTCCCGATGGAATCGGCGATTTTTTGAAAGAAATAGTGTAAAAAAGCCATCTTATCACAAAAAAGATGATTATTTCCTTGTATTTACGCGCGATAATTCGTAATTTTGCAGTCAAAAGCTGCCGATGATACCTATTGAGCACATCCAGTTTGCCGCCATCACGCTGACGGGTGCCCTGACCTTGATGCTGGTGTTTGTGCTGCCCATCCGTGGAGAGATAGGGCAGGCATACAACCGTTCGCGGTGGCTGATGGTGGCCGGTACGGTGCTGTTGCCGGTGCAGTTCCTGTTGCAATACACGCTGCACTTCCGGCGAATGGGTGTCGAACCGGCGGTACTGGTCAATCTGCTGTTCTTTATCCCCTCGGCATGGCTCATCAGTCTGGCCATCCTGAACCTGCTACGGCAGAAGGCGCTGGGGAGCCTGGACTGGTATGTGGGCTTGGGCAGCTACGTGGCGGTGGTGATCCTGCTGCTGGGTGCGAACCCCACTGGGGGGCACGATGTGCTGGACGTCACGCCGCGCCTCTACTATACCGAACTGGCCAGTGCCTGCATTTATGCCGTCATGCAGTTCTACTATACCGATCAGCTGTGGCGCGAGTTCAGGCGCCTACGACTGGCCTTGGATAACTACTACGACCGCGAGCGTCACGGCGTCTTACGCTGGATGCGCAACAGCTGCATGCTGCTCTCGCTGTCGGCAGTGTTCGCCCCAATGGTCATCTTCTGGTCGGGACCGCTGCTCATCGTCTATGCGCTCACCATCATGCTCTGCATCAGCTATACGGTCATCAGCTTCTACGGCTACGGACTGGACCGCCGCCACCTGCAGGCGTTGCAGGAAGTGGAGCGCAGCATGCAGGAGGACGAACAGGCGGAGAGTCTGGACAGACAGGACAACGGCAGCGACCTGTCGGACCGCGACAGGCAGCACGTGGGCAAAGCGGTGGAACGCTGGTTAGCCAAGGGCGGTCACTTGCACAGTGGCATCACCATTCAGACGGCTGCCGACGACATGCGGATACCGCGCTACCAGCTGAAGCTATGGCTGAAGACGACGGAACAGAAGCTCTTCAACCCCTGGCTGACCAACCTGCGCATAGAGGAGGCCAAACGCCAGCTGAAGAAGCATCCCGAATGGTCGAACGACACCATTGCGGAGCATTGTGGCTTCAGTTCGCGCAACTATTTCCAAACCATCTTCAAGAAGCAGACTGGTGTCAGTCCCTCAGAGTTCTCATGAAAAACACCTTAAATCACATCTCCTTTTTCGTAACCAGATATGAGGCACCCATGGAAAGGACGAGGACACCGAAGAT
>CAMJWJ010000162.1 GCA_946409435.1 uncultured Prevotella sp.
ATCCCACACTTCCCACACTTCTCACACCTAAAGGTATGAGTGTGGCGTTGCAATCTCACACCTAAAGGTATGAGTGTGGCGTTGCAATCCCGGACCCGACTTTGTCTGATGTTACATCACGAAATGTTACACCACGCAAACTCAGGTGTGGGAAGTGTGGGAAGTGTGGGTTCTTTTTTTCTTTTCCCTACTATATACGCGCACGCGCGCGAAGGGTGACGCAACGCCGAAGTCAGGAAACACTTTTCGCCGCAAACAGGGAGAATGCCCTTGTTTGCGGCGATTTTTTGGACTCACCTCCCCACTATCCAGTAACTCATATGCGGATGTAAGTCTGCACGAATGCCGGACACCACGTACTACCTGACCATCACCTTGCGTGTGGTGCCGTTGCGGTAGACGATGATGTTCATGCCACGTTGCAAGACCTGCTGGCGGATGCCCTGCTGGTTGTAGACGGCCTTGACCTCGCCGCCACCCTGTACGAACAGTTCGTCAATGCCCGACGACTCGCCGACGATGGGACTGATGTCGATGTTGCCCGACGGCATCGTGAGTGTTACTTCACTGCCCGCCAGCTCCTGGTTGACGCTACCCGTCACGCGCCAGCCCTTGACCTCCATGCCCTCGGCGGCCTGGCCGCTCAGGGTGATGGTGCGGTTGGCGAAGAACTTGCCGTTGAAGGACTGACCGCTCAGCTCGACACCGTTGAAGGTGATGGCCACATCCTGGCCATCCTTGTTGACGGACAGTGCCACGGGTGACCCTAACTTGTACTGAGCACCCAGCTGGCGATAGAAGATGTTGGTACGCTGTTTCAGGAACTTGCGCGCTGCTGTCAGTTCGTCGTTGTAGTTGGGCCACCAGCGGTTAACCAGCTCGCGGTGGAAAGGATACTCGGTTTTGATTTGCTCGTACATTGGGTCCCAGACTTCGAGCGTGCCCTTCTCGTTCATGAAGTCGCCGGCATAGATGCAGCAGCGGTCAATGAATTCGCGCTTGAAGTCGGCGTCCTCCATCATGCGGCGGAAGAGCAACGTGCCTTCATCGCTGTTGGCTCCCCAGTTGGATTGAGGGTCGTAGTTAGGGTTGTACAGCCACTTGAACACCTCGTAGCTGGCCTGCCGGCCATACAGCCCGAGTCCGAAGTCGGTGTCCTTCGCTACGACGCGCCAACGGCTGCCTTCTGCCTTTGTCCGCCAGAGTATGATGTTGTTGCCAGGAAAGTCGAGGTTGATATAGTAGAGGTTCATGGCCATCACGTTGATGAACTCCTGCCAGTCTATACGCTCGGCATACTCGGCCAGCGTGTGACCCTGCTCACTGTAGAAGGCTTTGAAGTCGTTGAAGCTGTCGATGGTGCCTTCCTTCAGCTCATTCCAGTTCTCTACCATGTCGATGTCCTCAAGTCCGTCGTAGTTGCTGTAGATGTTGTCCTCGTTGGAGCGCTCGCGGATGTTAAGCATGCCCTTGTACTGGCCGTTGAAGTAGACGATGGCCGGGCGCCACGCCTGCCAGTCGAGGTCGACGTGGGCGGCCATGGTGCGCTGGATGATGGGGTCGCGCATGTAAAGGTAGTCAAAGTCGTTGCCCGCATTGCGGAGCATGATGCTCTTGAACTCTGTTATGCCAGGCTTCTGGTCGGGGAAGAACTCGTAGCTGAAACGCTTGGTGCCGAAGCGCTTGTTGGCATAGACGGCCATCGACTTCAGCTGACTGTTGCGCGACTGGCCACCCATGATGCGTGTCTCGCCCAGCTGGTTGATGACGCTCTCCGTGCCCGACGTCTCGAACAGTTCGATGTTGATGGGGCGCCGCCAGTCGAACTCGAAGTTCTTCTTACCGTTCTGGTAGCTGCCGTCAACATAGATGCCTATCTTTGCATCGTTCAGGTAGCGGTTGTCAGTCATGATGCTGACCACGGGCAGCGTCAGCGCACGGTTGCCGGGGAAAAAAAGGTAGGAGTGGCAGGTGGAGCGCGGCGACAGGTAGCCTTTGCAGAACAGCTTGGCACGTATCACCTTGTTGCTGTTGAACGACAGAGGCGCCGTGTACTTCGTGCTCGTCGACGTCGGCTCGCTGCCGTTCAGCGTATAGCGTATCTCGGTGCCTTCAGGACTGCCCTCAGGAACCGACAGCGTCAGGCTGACCATCGACGTGGTGGTGAACACACGGCCTTCCATGCTGAACACGGGGGCGCCCAGCACCTCCTTGCACAGCGCACCGCAGTTGGCTGCACCAGGGGTGGCCTGCTGTTGGTAACCCCACTCGCTGGCGTTGGCCGACAGCCGACCGTAGGCGATGTTGGGTGCTGGCTGCTTCTTCATCTTCTCAACTTTGTCGGCCACCGTTTCGCTGTGGAACAGATAGACGCTGCCGCCCTTGCCGCTGTCTAAGTGGAAGTCGGTGTGCAAGCCCTTGCCCACCTTGTCGCAGTAGACAACAACATACTCTGACGGAGCTATCGACTTCGACGGCAACTGCCATGCCTCGCCGGGCTGGTCGCTAAGGCCTATCTTATAGTCCTTCAGATTCAGGGTGCTGGTGGTGGGGTTGTACAACTCAACCCACGAGTCGGGGAAGTCGTTCAAGTCGTCCATGATGCAGTCAACGTTCGATTGCATCAGTTCGCTGATTAGCAAGTGCTGGGCTGTGGCCGTCGTGGCACATAGTGTGAGAAAGAATAGCAGGTAATGTTTCATTTTCTTTTTATGTTTTTCCGATTTTGCCGCAAAGGTACAAAATAATTGTTGATGAATCGACGATAATTGACAAATAATTCGTACCTTTGCAACCTAAAGCAAAGTTTATGAAACAAGCAATGATACTGGCCGCAGGTCTCGGCACACGGCTGAAGCCCATGACGGACACCATGCCTAAGGCGTTGGTACCGGTTGGAGGGCGGCCGTTGCTCGACATCAACATCCGGAGGCTGATGGACAGCGGTTATGACCGCTTCGTGGTCAACATCCACCACTTTGCACAGCAGATTGTCGACTACGTGGCCCTTCAGGACTATGCTCCGCTGGTGCACTTCAGCGACGAGACGCAGCAGCTGCTGGAGACGGGTGGCGGACTGAAGAAGGCTGCACCGCTGTTCCGTGACGACGAGCCGATACTGATTCACAATGTCGACATACTCGACAACGTCGACTATCAGTGGTTTGCACGCCAGCACCAGACGGACGAGGATGCCGTGCTACTGGTCAGTCGCCGTAAGACAAAGCGCTACCTGCTGTTCGACAGCGCCATGAGGCTGATGGGGTGGAAGAACATCGAGACCGGTGAGGTGAAGTCGCCGTTCCCATGGCTGCGCGAGAGCGAGATAATGATTGACGAGAATTTACAAGTCACCTCACTCACCTCTCAGCACTCACCTCTCACCACCAAATTATACGCCTTCGCCTTCTCGGGCATCCACAGCTTATCGCCACGTCTGTTCCCGCTGATGGAGCGATTCCCCGACCGCTTCGGCATCATCGACTTCTATCTCTCGACCTGCCACCGCGCCCGTATCGTCGGACAACTAAAAGACGACCTGCAGGTGCTCGACGTCGGCAAGCTCGATAGCCTTTCTGCCGCAGAGGAGTTTGTCCGTTCAGGCGAAATATCGTAATACATAACATCGTAACAACGAAACATAACCAAATAAACTTATGCAACAGAAGATTATCATCCTTGACTTTGGCTCGCAGACAACGCAGCTTATCGGCCGTAGAGTGCGCGAGTTGGACACCTTTTGCGAGATTCTTCCGTACAACAAGTATCCTGAGGACGATAGCAACGTCATTGGCGTCATCCTCAGTGGATCGCCCTATTCGGTACACGATCCAGAGGCCTTCAAGGTTGACCTCACAAGGTTTATAGGACGTCTGCCAGTGCTGGGCATCTGCTATGGCGCACAGTTCATCTCGCATACCCTCGGCGGCAAAGTCGAGAAAGCCGACAGCCGTGAGTACGGTCGGGCACACCTGGAGACC
Organism: uncultured Prevotella sp.; assembly: GCA_946409435.1. Lineage (GTDB taxonomy): Bacteria > Bacteroidota > Bacteroidia > Bacteroidales > Bacteroidaceae > Prevotella. The sequence goes on from CAMJWJ010000162.1 coordinate 3,981, forward strand.
ATCGATCTGGAGAATCCCCTGTTTAAGGGCTTTGAGAGTGGTTCGCAGGTATGGATGTCGCACGGCGACACCATTACTGCCATTCCCGACGGCTTCGAGGTCATCGGCTCGACAGCCGATGTCGTGAATGCTGCCTTCGCTTCTACTACCCAGCCGGTCTGGGCAGTACAGTTCCACCCCGAGGTGTACCACACCACGCAGGGCACACAGCTGCTCCGCAACTTCGTCGTCGACATCTGCGGCAGCCGTCAGGAGTGGAGCGCAGCCTCGTTCGTCGACACGACCGTCGCTGAACTGAAGGCGCAGCTGGGACAGGACCGTGTCATCCTCGGTCTGTCGGGTGGCGTAGACTCCAGCGTGGCTGCCGTGCTGCTGAACCGTGCCATCGGCAACCGCCTGACCTGTATCTTCGTCGACCACGGCATGCTGCGCAAGAACGAGTTCCAACAGGTCATGGAAGACTACAAGGGGCTGGGGCTGAATGTCATTGGTGTCGACGCCTCGGAGAAGTTCTTTGGCGACCTTGCCGGTGTCACCGACCCAGAGCAGAAACGCAAGATCATTGGCCGCGACTTCGTGGAGGTGTTCAATGCCGAGGCCAAGAAGATTACCGATGCCCGCTGGTTGGCACAGGGTACAATCTATCCCGACCGCATCGAGTCGCTGAACATCACGGGTAAGGTCATCAAGAGCCACCATAACGTCGGCGGACTGCCCAAGGAGATGCATCTGCAGCTCTGCGAGCCGCTGAAGTGGCTGTTCAAGGACGAGGTACGACGCGTAGGCCGCCAGCTTCAGATGCCCGAACACCTCATCACACGCCATCCCTTCCCTGGTCCAGGACTGGCTGTCCGCATACTGGGTGACATCACACCCGAGAAAGTACGTGTCCTGCAGGATGCCGACGACATCTACATCCGTGGGCTACGTGAATACGTCGACACCGACGGCGAGACATTATATAATAAGGTGTGGCAGGCCGGAGCCATTCTGCTCTCTACCGTCCGCTCGGTCGGTGTGATGGGCGACGAGCGTACCTACGAGAATCCCGTAGCCCTGCGTGCCGTCACCTCCACCGACGCTATGACGGCCGACTGGGCCCATCTGCCCTACGACTTCCTTGCCAAGGTCTCCAACGAGATCATCAACAAGGTCCGTGGTGTCAACCGCGTCTGCTACGACATCTCCTCAAAGCCGCCCGCAACGATCGAGTGGGAGTGAAATGAAACTCTTTTGAATGCTGAGAAGAATATTATAAATTCATTATTATAAAGTAAATAAGGTATATGAAGAAAATCGTAATGATGATGGCGGCACTGCTGATGCTCA
>CAMJWJ010000163.1 GCA_946409435.1 uncultured Prevotella sp.
CCTTGCCGTCGGCCTTGATGATGTATGATGCCAGCACCAGCATCGAGAACAGGAAGCTGTTACGCTGTCCTTCGTAGTTTTGCTGCCTACTATACTGTCTGCCATAGGTCTGCGACTCATATCCGCTCTGTCCGTCAAACGTGCCTTGCGTCTCTGGAGTGTTGACCGAATCGAGCAGCGAGTCGAACACGCTGCCCAGCACGATACCTGCCAGCGCCCCTAACGGACCGCCGCTCATGAATCCTAAGAATCCTCCTATCCACTTGCCTAATGCCATGATTCTCTCTATTGCTTATTTAATTCTTATGCAAAGGTAATACTATTCTGGCTAATCTCCAAAGTTCAGGTATATTTTTTTATCTGTCAAACCGTTCGGGACAGCTATCATCTCAGACAAGCAGAGGGCACACCTGGTGGCGTGCCCTCTGGCTGCAGCGTGTCTGCAGTGGCTACTCTGTCATTGACGTCTCAGGACGTGGACCGTTGGGGCGGAAGCCACGCTGTCCGGGTCCTCTGTGTCCGCGACCGAAGCCTGGACGGCGCATCTGCTGATACTGCTTGTACTGTTCTTCGGTCAGGATGCCCTTCACCTTCTCATCGTACTCCTTGCGCTTCTCCATCTGCTTGGCCATGGCGGCTTTTTGCTCTTCAGTCAGTTCCGGACGCTGGGGGCGTTGGCCCTGCTCCAGGTTCTTGTCCTTTTTGTCCTTCTTGTCCTTCTTCACTTTTTTGTCCTTCTTAGCCTGCTTGTCATCCTGCTGGGTAGCACCGGTCTCACCGTCGGGCCGTGGGCCACGCTGGCCGCGTCGCATCATCGGGCCTGCGAGTACGTCCTCGTACTCCTTGTTCAGCTGTGCCAGTTTCTGTGCCTGCTCGTCAGTCAGTCCCAGACGCTGTGCCATCATGTTGGCCATCTGCTCCGGTGTGGGGCGTTTGAACTCGCGGCGCTGCTGTCCGTCATGCTGTTGAGCTACTGCCACTGTCATCGACAGGAGGGCTACCATTGTCATTACAATCTTTTTCATACCTTTTGTCTTTTTTTTTAGTTAGTATTATGTGGTTACTTGTTGTCGTTCTCGACACCTATATGACGTAGCAACGGGACGAAAAGTTTAACCGTCCGCTGAAAAGTTTCAGCGAACGGCCTGTTTTTATCTACCAATCGGCTACTGCCAATTACCAATTAAACTTCTTTATTACTCCATTCAACTTCGCAGGACTTAAAAAACCAGGGACAGCTCGTTGCTGTTATCTGCGCAGCGCAATGTTGTAGTTATAGTAGTCCTTGTCGCCGGTCACCTCCTTGACAATACGCAGGAAGGGCGGGAAGTTGACCGACTCCTGCTCGGCAATACCCTTGGTCTCGAGGATGACGAGGTTGTCGACAGGTTCGTGGTAGGTGTCGAGTTCAAAGTACTGTCCGCGCCAGATAAAGCTACGGCGCGTCTTGCGGATGGTGGCACGATAAGGGTCGGCCTGCTGCAGCAGTGACTCGTAGAGGGCGTTGCTCACCTGGCGTTCGGTTTCAAGCACCTCTGTGGCGGAGATGCGCTTCTTGGTCTTGTGCACATTGACCGTCTCGCCATGCCAGCTGCGACGACGCAGGCGTATCTCGCAGTCGGGGTCGGCCACGAGGTAGGTCTGCGTGATCTCGCTGTCGATGCTCTCGGGCAGTGAGCCCGTTACCTCGACAAGGTACTTACGCTCCTCCTCGATGGGCTGGGGAATGCCTATGACGTTGCTAATCTCCTTCAGCACACGGCGCAGCTTGGTGTCGAAGTCGTTGTGGTTGTTGATGACGCGCAGATGTGGATGGCCTGTCCAGGCACGGTTCACCTTCTTGTCCAGGTCGCGTGCCAGCTGCAGTCCCTGTTCGTCAGCCTGCTCGTAGCGTGTGGAGTTGGTAGCCGTGGTGTAGTACTGCTCAGCACCGTCGGCTGCCGACACCAGATGCAGCACGGCATCGTAGCGCGCCCGCAGCTCGTTGGTCGTCGTGCCGCACTTGCTGCACAGGTCGTCCCACATTTCGGGTGCGATGTATGCCGAGATGTCCATTGTGCCGCGGTCGCAGACCACGAAGGTAGGCTTCGTACACGTCTCGGCCAGCCTCATGAAGGAGTCCTCCAGTGCCAGCTGTGTGCGGAGTATGGCCAGCTCTCCCTCATAGTAGAGGTCACGGTTGGGCGTCAGGTAGCTCCATCCTCCCTGGCTGTACATAGTAGGAACCTCGGGTACGGTAAACACCTTGAATCCGAGGTTTGAGAAGTGCTCGATGATACGTACCAGTGCAGTGGTCTTTCCTGCACACGGTCCGCCGGTGAGTACTATACGCTTGATGTTGTCCATAGGGCTATGCTATTGTTCTGCTGCAATCATGATGACGGTCTGAATGTCCAGTGCATTGACATACTTGTCGCGGTTCAGGTCGTATTTGTCTTCCCTCGACTCTGCCACGACGGCATTGATGATGGTCTGTATGTCAAGTGCGTCTACCACGCCGTCGCCTGTCAGGTCGCCCCTTACCTCGGGGCTTGTAGGAGGGACCGAGACGCTGAACTTCACGTTGGTGAGGCGGGCATGTTTACCTGACCCTAAGGTGATATTTACCGTGGTAGCCTCACCGGTCCACTGTCCTTCGTTCATGGTGCCGACGTTGGCTTTCAGGTCGGTACTCGGCGTGCTGGCTCCGAAACTGAACTGCAGTCCTGTAATCTTTCCCTGTGCCACGCTGAACTGTAGCGTGTTGCCAGGATAGAGGCGTATCTGCTCGCCATTGCAATAGCGGTTGGAACCGTCGGCCAGCGAGTAGACTATCGTCATGCCGTCCTGCTCGCCCCTCAGGTCGTCATTGTCCGCCGAGTTGATAGCTCCTGTGTAGCTGGTGCCGAAGAGTGCGTTGTTCAGTGCGATGTCGCTGCTGGCTGCAGGTGTCTCACCGCCGCTGCCCTGTCCGCTCTTCGTGATGGTGTAGGTAGCCACCGACTGGGTGCTCAGCGTACCGTCCTTGACGGCCACGGCATGCACGGTGGTGGTAGCGGTCAGCGTCAGGGGTGACGTGTAACGGTTGCAACGATCCGTAGCCTCGCTGCCGTCAAGGGTGTAGTAGATGGCTGCTCCGTCGTCAGCAGCAGTCAGCGTCACGACGACCTCATCCACGTAGGTGCCCTCGGCCGGTGAGAAGACGGGTGCTGCCACTGCTATGACGGGCGGCTCGGTGCTGCCCTGTCCCTCGTAGTTGTCGTAGCTGAAGGCCTGGTCCATCTTGCTGCCCCACGTATATTCCTCCAGCCCGGGGTAGTCGACGTAGGGGTTGCGGTTGCCCTGCACCTCGAAGACGGCGTTGTTGCGGGCTATCTCGACAGCGTCGACGGGGTCCTGCTTCGACCATCGCATCATCATGTTCAGCGTCCATGTTGTCAGTCCGGGATAGGTATTGGTAAACACGTCGTGCCCCCAGCTGCCGCAGCCGTCCTCGTAGCGGGTAATCATGTAGAAGTAGATTCGGGCAATGTCGCCCTTGATCTCGTCGTTAGGTTCGAAGACGGTGCCGCTGTAGCCCTCCGTCTTACACGAGCCAAGCTTTGAGTAGCCGTTGTTCGACTGGTACGTGATGCTGTTCACCTCGCCGAACGGATAGTTGCTGCGCTTGTTGTTGACGTAGCCGTCGGTAGGCAGTACGTGGACGATGTCCGACTTGATGCCAGACCCCTCAAACCAGCTCTGCGGCACGGAGTGCTCGCGGTTGTAGCAGTCGCCCTCCTTCTTGTAACTGCCAGCCTTGTCGGTGACGTGGCGGTAGTTTGTCGTGTTGGAGTACCAGTCGCGCACGTAGCCGTCGGCCCTCATGTCGGTCTTCTTATAGCCTTCATACAGTCCGTCGTAGCCTACGTTACGAGGGTTGACGATGATGCCGGCCAGCTTGGTTTTCAGCGTCTTGCCCTTCAGGCCGTTGGCATTCTTATAGTACGTGTTCGAGCCGTTAGGTCCCTGTGCCCATGCCATGCCGACGAGCAAGGCGGCGAGCGTCAGCAGCATTTGTCTCTTCTTCATGATGCTTCGTTTTTTTATAGTTTTGTCGGTTATTCTTTTGCTTACCGTTATGGTATATGCAGTAACAAAGTACAAAGGTAATCATATTTTTCCTACTCGCCAAATTTTTAGAGAAGTTTTCAAAATGTCTGCCGTCTTTTTCTGCCTAGAAGATTGAGGAGATTGTTAAAGAGTTGGGAGAGTAGAAAGATGGAAAAGAACTGAAAGCAAGTGAAACAATATGAGCAAACTGTCCATCAGATTCTATAAAGACCACGAGGTAAGAGCTGTTTGGGATGAGGAATATTCCAAATGGTGGTTCTCTGTTCTTGATATCATAGGCGCAATCAATGACCAGAATGATTATAAGAAAAATCGCAACTACTGGAAGTATTTAAAGACTAAACTAAGAAACCAAAACAGCGAAGTGGTTAGTATCACTAACCAGTTGAAGTTGAATGCGCCTGATGGGAAGTTACGTCTGACTGATGTCGTTGACCAAACAGGGGTTTCACTCTTGGCTCAGTCGATTACTAACAGCAAGGCGAATGATTTTCTAGACTGGTTTACCTTTAGTGACAACTCGATTGACGGACGCAGTAAGAAGAAAGCCTCTTGGGCTTACTAATGGTAACCCCTTCTATAGCACCCAAAATCTTTTTAAGGCTTGGGATAAGACTTGCATTTTCGACCTCAAGAACAATCTGTGTCATAAGCAATCAATCTCTATTTGTGTGCAAAGATAAACAAAATAAACGAAATAACAAGTAAAAGATTATAAAAAAGCGATGGACGATTATAAAATCATAGTAGAACAGGAGCACTCGACGGTGATGGCGCACTACGACATTCCAAAGAAGGATGCCGAGGGCTATCAGAGTGAGGCAAAGCTGGAAGAGGCTTTCATCACGCAACTGCAAGGGCAGGGCTATGAATACGTGAAGGTGAAGGACGAGGCCGGTCTGCTGCAGAACCTGCGGCGACAGCTGGAGCTGCCGAACGACGTGACCAGCTAAGTGGGATTTGAAATCCGACTGCTATGAGTATCAGGACTTGTAGTCCGTGAAGCGCATTAAAAATGCGGATATTCAATGTGGTCGGATTACAAATCCGACCAAGCCGCAAGCACCAAGCCGCAAGCGTCAAGCGTATAGTTTTGTCACAGTCAAGGTGTTTACACCACAAAATTACAATATTTCCTGACTTCGGTGTTGCGTCACCCTATACGCGCGCGCGTATATAGTAGGGA
>CAMJWJ010000164.1 GCA_946409435.1 uncultured Prevotella sp.
GAGCATCTGACTACGGATCAGAAGGTTGTGGGTTTGAATCCCGCCGGAATCACAGAGAGAGGGTCGGCTTCCATTAGGAAGCCGACCTTTTTTAGTATCATCTCCAGGTGTTTTATTTGTAATAGGGGGTGGTACGGCGACAATGGAAAGAGAGGGTAATACAACAAAAAAACGGGCAGAAGTGCCCGCTTTTTTATAATATGCATCTAAAATGCTGTTGCTTAGAAATCGGTGTAGAACCAGTCGCTGGGTACGCTCTGTTTCTCAGGCATCCAGCCCCATGTCTCGGGAGTGGCGATAATCATTGGAACCTCGCCAGCCTTCGGGAACGGAATCACGAATACTGCATCGCTGTTCTGCTGCTTGACTTTTATCGAGACGTTGTTAGTATAGGGATCCCAGCCCGTAACTTCAAACTCTTCCTCAAGATCCTGGCCCAGCACGCCCTGCCTCTCAGGTAGCGTGGTGTTGCCGATAGTCAGCTGGAAAGGCAGGACACCGCCTAAGTGACGGAGAATAGCTTTCTGGTTCTTCTCAGTCTTTTTCAGCTCATTAGAGGTTACCTCACCGTTTGTGACGGTTCTCTCGAAGGTGTTTGTGACATCCTCTATAACGTCGACGACTATGTCGTTGAAGTCGAAGTCACCCGTGCTACCCAGGTCTTCAATCATATAGCGCTTGCTGACAGAAGACGTTACGCTGTACTCGCTCTCTTCAACTTCAATTTCTTCGGGAACAGCAGGGTTACCCACGATAGCCAGCACGACGTCGTTGTAGTCGTTGTCACCCGTCTTGATCTGATCCTCGATACCTACATACTTGATAATAGCGTCCTCGACCATGTCGATGCCTTCGGGCTTAACATCGCTGTCAACATAGATGGCCTGACCGTTGAATGTTCCAACGGAGGGCTTTGAGGTCTTGCCTTCCTTGATGTTGGCCAGATAGATTTCAATCGGCGTGCCGACAGGAGCCTCTACATACAGGCCAGGCATGTCAACATATTGGGTGATTCTGAAACCAGTCAAAGTGTAATTACCCTTGAGACCCTCTCCATTGACATAGCCATGAGAGTAGTCTGTCCATGTCTTTGAATACAGCTTTACGGGTTCCTGGTCGCCAATCTTCACATACAGGTCGTGGGTCCACAGTCCCTGAGCGCTGACGGGATAGATGGTGAACGAGTTGCTTGGAGCCGTCAGCACAACGGGTGTGCCTTGATGTTCCTTGCCATCGGGAAGAATGGTTTTAATGACAGCATCATACAAGTCTTTGTTGGGTGAGTCGTTTTTGAAAGAACTTTGCAGCTTACCGCCGGAAACAGAATACGATAAATCAAATTCCAGGCCTTTCACCTTCTTTGTGACAATTTCTTCGAACCCACGAGTAAGTGATGCAGAGAAATCGGTGAGATCCCAGGTCTTGTTGGCACTGACCTGGCCGTATTTCTTAACAAACTGTTGAGCATACAGTTCTTTCTGGTTCTTTTCAATATTTGAAGAGTCAAAAACCTCACTCTCTTTTGAACAGGATACCAGCATAAGGACTGCTGCACTGATGACTAAAACTTTTTTCATTTAAATTCCTTATTAATTTAGTTTTTTTTTGATTCTTTTCTATTTCGCGTGCAAAGTTACAAAATTTTTGTAAAGTAAGAGCTTGTTTTACTATAATTAACATATAAAAAAAGACGGATGCTTGTGCACCCGTCCAATTTAAATAGGCCTATTTTGCATAGGCAACGGAACGTGTCTCGCGGATGACAGTAATTTTTACCTGTCCAGGATAGGTCATCTCGTTCTGAATCTTCGAAGCTATCTGACCGCTGAGTGCCTCTGTCTCGGCATCGTCCATCTTGTCGGCTCCGACAATGACGCGCAGTTCGCGACCAGCCTGTATGGCGTAGGTCTTGGTGACGCCGGGGTAAGACATGGCGATGGCTTCGAGGTCGTTCAGTCGCTTGATGTAAGCCTCGACAATTTCACGGCGGGCACCGGGACGAGCACCGCTGATGGCGTCGCACACCTGAACGATGGGAGCCAACAGGGTCTGCATTTCCATCTCGTCGTGGTGGGCACCGATGGCATTACAGATGTCTGGCTTCTCCTTATATTTCTCGGCAATCTTAGCACCGTAGATGGCGTGTGGCAACTCAGACTCCTCGTCGGGCACCTTGCCGATGTCGTGCAACAATCCTGCGCGTTTGGCTTTCTTGGGGTTCAGTCCCAGTTCCGAGGCCATGACGGCACAGAGGTTAGCGGTCTCGCGGGCATGCTGCAGCAGGTTCTGGCCATAGCTGGAACGGTACTTCATCTTACCGATGATGCGCACCAGTTCGGGGTGTAGGCCATGGATTCCAAGGTCGATGGCTGTACGTTTTCCAGTCTCGATGATCTCGTTCTCGAGCTGTTTCTTCACCTTGGCAACGACCTCTTCGATGCGTGCGGGGTGGATGCGTCCGTCGGCAACCAGTTGGTGGAGGGCCAGACGGCAGGTCTCACGGCGTACGGGGTCGAAGGCCGAAATGACAATGGCTTCGGGGGTGTCGTCGACGACGATTTCCACACCGCAGGCAGCTTCCAGTGCACGGATGTTACGTCCCTCACGGCCAATGACACGTCCCTTTACGTCGTCGTTGTCGATGTGGAACACGCTGACACTGTTTTCAACGGCTGTCTCTGTGGCTACGCGTTGGATAGTCTGTATGACAATTTTCTTGGCCTGTGCATTGGCGTTGAGCTTAGCCTCGTCCATGATTTCGTTGATGTAGGCAGCGGCGTCGGTCTTGGCTTCTTCTTTCAGCGACTCTACCAGTCGGGCCTTGGCCTCGTCGGCGCTCAGTCCGGAGAGTTCTTCCAGCTTGGCACGCTCCTGCAGCTGCATCTTCTCAAGTTCTTCCTGCTTCATGGTCATCAGCTTCTTCTCGTTGTCAATGCGCGTCTGCTGATTGTCCAGGTCGTTCTTGCGGCGTCCCAGTTCCTCCTGGCGCTGGTTGAGTGACAGTTCGCGCTGCTTGAGCTTGTTTTCGCTCTGCTGCAGGTCATGGTTGCGCTTCTGTACTTCCTTTTCCAGCTCGCTTTTCTTGTTAAGGAATTTCTCCTTGACTTCGAGCAGTTTTTTCTCTTTGATTACTTCTGCCTCCTTGGTGGCGGCACTGACCATCTCATTATATTTCTGCTTGATAATGAAGCGGAAAATCATGAATCCGCAGAAGCCTCCTATAATGAGTGCCGCTGCGATAAGAATGATAGCAACAATAATGTTCATAACAAATTTAATATATATTGAGTTAATGTTCTTACCTTTTGTGCGTCGTCATCACTTGCCTTCGGCGAGGGCTTCCTCGATTTCGGCTGTCAGTTTGGCAAGAACATTGTCGTAGGGCGACGTGTCATTGTGAGAGCGCTCTTTCTGAAACATCAGCGCAATGTCCACAAGGGTCATCAGCGCGATGGTGTGGTCGCTCTTACGTCCGGTGTAGTAGCCGGAGTAGGCGTTGTAGCGCTCTGTGATGAGCTTGGCTGCCGCGCGATAGAACTCCTCGTCATCACGGTCGATGACGACTTCGATCTCTTCGTCGTAGACGTGCAGCCTGATATGTAGTCGGTCCTTTTTCTGTTCTGCCATGGCCTGTCTCTCCCTTCGATTGATTATTTCTCGTCACTCAGGATAGCAATGCACTTGTTGACGTCACGTATCAGCCTTGACAACCGCTCCTTGGCATCTGTCATGTTGCCGTCGGTAATCTCGATCATCTTGGCCATTTTCAGAGAGTCGTAGTCACGCTGCTGCTGTTCCAACTTCTGGCGCAGAGCCTTTATCTCCTGCTCACCTTTGTCGACAATGGCATAAAGCTCCTGATTCTCCTTTTTCATTTCTTGAAAACGGAGTATCATCTGCCTCAGCCGAGTTTCAAAAGTCGCTAAAGTCTTTTCATTAGGCGTCATGCTATTTCTCTCTTTATCCTACAAAGGTAGGTGTTTTTCTCTGAACTTTGAACTTTGAACTTTGAACTTTATGATTTGTTAACGTTCTCGGCCCGTAAAATCCTCATTCTTTAGGTTTTGGCTCTTTTTTTGCGAGCATAACTACACGATAGACGAAGTTGGTAGTCCACTGTTGCGAAAAGCCTAACTTCTGGGCATACTGGCGTATGGCCACGACAGTTTTCATCACGCCAGGGTCGCTGAAGTCGTTCTTTGTGAAGATGTCGTTGACGGTTTTCTCGGTCATGCTACGAATAGCACTCTTGAAGATGCTGGGTACGCGGAGCTTGAACTTCATCAGGTTGCCGGTCAGCATCATCAGGTCCTGGGTGAATCCGCTGAACTGGTACATATATGTCTGTACGTCCTGCGGTTTCTTGCAGCGCTTGCGTATGCTCTGGTCTATCTCGTGGGTGAAGTCATCATCCATGTCGTACAGTTCCTTGAGCATTTTCTTGCAGCGTGCCTTCTCGGCCATTCCCAGTCGGTTGTTCTGCGTAGGCACTTTCAGTGTTGCCTTGAAAACGCGCAGGTCGGGCAGTGCTGCCAGGTTGGTGATGCCCAGGTCGGCAGCCATTACTGCCTGAAAATATACGCGGACGAGGGTCATGAAGTCCTCCATGCCCCCAGCTTTTTGATTGTCCTCCTTCTTTCCGAATAATTTGCTGATAAAACTCATGTTGTTGTATGTTGGATTAAAAAATTCCGTGCAAAGGTACGAATAAGTGAGTGAAAAACCAAATTTATTTGATTTTTTCCCAATGTTAGTCCCAAACATGACTGCGAAAGTGCTTTCGGACGCAGGGTGACTAAATGAAATCAGAAGGCTTCCCACCGGAGTAACAAGGCTTGTTATCGGAATAACCAATACTCAAAAGTAGACAGAAATCCATTGTTGGATGGCAGCTATGCAATAATGGAACAGCAGCTACAAGCACTTCGCTTGTAGCTGCCCTCGCAAAAGCAGACAGGCATTACTACCCGTTGTTCTATCAAGTGTCTAAAAGACCTTTAGCCGTCAGCCTTTCTGTCTGATGTCAAGCAGGTCGAGCAAGACACGCGACGAAGGCTCCATCGTACCATCCGTGTCTACACCACCATACCCTATGCCGTCGGTATTCACGCCGCTGCCACCTGACTTCGGTGTTGCGTCACCCTATACGCGCGCGTATTATAGTAGGGAAAGGAAAAAAGAACCCTCACTTCCCACACTTCTCACACCTAAAG
>CAMJWJ010000165.1 GCA_946409435.1 uncultured Prevotella sp.
CCGCACAGAGTGTAGGTGTTGAGCAGGAGGCTTACAACGAGGGTCTGGCTTACGCTAAGGAGCGTCAGCAGTTTGGTGAGGCTATCATCAACTTCCCCGCAGTCTACGACATGCTCTCTCGCATGAAGGCCAAGCTGGATGCCGGCCGCAGTCTGCTCTACGAGACGGCCTGCTACGTCGACATCTACAAGTGCCTTGAGGACATCGAGCGCGACCGCAAGCTGACTCCCGAGGAGAAGCAGGAGCTGAAGAAGTACCAGCGACTGGCCGATGCCTTCACGCCGCTGGCCAAGGGTATGAACTCGGAGTATGCCAACCAGAACGCCTACGATGCCATCAGCATCCACGGCGGTTCGGGCTTCATCATGGAGTACAAGTCGCAGCGCCTGTTCCGCGATGCCCGTATCTTCTCTATCTACGAGGGTACCACGCAGCTGCAGGTCGTTGCCGCCATCCGCTACATCTCTAACGGCACTATGTTGGCTAACATCAAGGAGATGCTGGAGAATGAAGAATCAAGAGTGAAGAATGAAGAATTTGCTACCGCCCTTCTGGAGCGTATCAAGAAACTGATTCCCATCTACGAGGATGCCCTGAACTACGCCAAGTCGCTGGACAGTCAGGATGCCTTCGACTTCTTGGCCCGCCGTCTTTACGACATGACTGCCGAACTGGTGATGTCGCTGCTCATCCTGCGCGACGCTGCCAAGGCTCCCGAACTGTTCGAGAAGTCGGCCAACGTCTATGTCCGCATGACCGAGGAGGACGTCATTGGCAAGTCTGCCTACATCAAGGCCTTCCATGCCGACGACCTCGCCAGCTTCCGTGCTGCCGAGCCAGAGAATGTTGAAGCATAACAGGCGATGATGACCGATCAAGAACTGGACGAGCGCGTCAGCCGTGCTGTCGAGAACTTCATGGCCGGATATGGCTGCTGCCAAAGTGTGGTGGCAGCCTTTTCCGACCTTTACGGTCTCGACGAGACCATGGCCAAGCGTATTGCTGCCGGCTTCGGCGGCGGTGTGGGGCGCATGCGTATGATGTGTGGTGCCGTCTCGGGCATTGTCATGCTCGTCGGCCTCGACTGCGGCCAGACGGAGGGCAGCGACCGTGAGGGCAAGTCGGCATGCTACAAGGTGGTACAGCAACTGCTGGAGCAATCCAGACAGGAGAACGGCAGCATCATCTGTGCCGAGATACTCGGACTGCAGGGCCACGACAAGGCTCACTCCAGCTACGTCGCCTCGCCCCGTACGGCTGAATACTACAAGACACGCCCCTGCGCCGCCAAGGTGGAGAGTGCCGCCAGAATCTTTGCCCACTACCTGAAGCAGAAGGCGGAGTGAACCATTGGAGGCAACAAGATATAACGACAAGACATTATATCAAAAACAAAACCTTAAAACTATGGAACAAAGCACTATTTACGAAGTATTCGGCTGGATAGCCAGCCTTGGCATGATATTAGGTTATCTGCCACAAGCCATCGAGACCATCCGTACACGCAACACCGACGGCATCGCACTGCCTACGTTCTCGATGATGGCCGTCGGTGGTTTCGCGTTCATCATGCAAGGACTGCTGCACAAGCCCGACATCCTGTGGGCACTGCTCATCACGAACCTTGTCACGACGACGTGCAGCCTCATCGTCTTCGGCATCAAGATCTACAATGACTACTTCAAGAAGAAGACCAAGTAGTCTTTTTGTCAAGAATTAGAGAATCAGAGCACTCTTATTAGAATTCGCCGTCACGCTGGCGGTTGCCGCCACCCCAGCCGCCTCCGCCGCGACCACCACGGAAGCCACGGTCACCGCGGCCTCCCCACTCGCGGTTGCCGCCACGGCCGCCGCCACCTCCGCCGAAGAAGTTCAGGCGGTAGCTGACGTGCAGCATGGCATAGCTGGTGATGGCATTCACCTCCTGGTCGCGCCAGCCGTTGGCGTTGACGGTACGCGAGAAGTTCGTCTGCTCGTGTAGGATGTCGTACCACTGCAGCATGACGGTGAGCTTCTTGCCGCGCAGGAAGCTGTGCGACAGCTGTGCGTTCCATATCATCTCGTTGGTGTTCAGCGTCTCGTCGCTATAGCCGCGCTTGCTGTAGACGTGGAAGTCGGTGCTGAGATTGCTGCCCCAGGGGAACGTGACCTTCGTGTTGCCGCCATAGCTGATGTTCCACGTCGTCAGGTTGTTCGACGCCTGCAGGCGGTTCTCCGTACGGGCATAGGTGGTACGGCCATTGAGCGAGAAGCTGAGCCACTTGTTGCGGAAGCTGAGCGACAGCGACGGCGACAGGTTGTACGAGTGTGTGACGTTACGGTCCGGAGTGGCCGTACGGTTCAGGTTGACGTAGCCCACGCGGTGGTCGTAGCGTCCGTCGACGGAGCCACTGATGTCCCAGCGGTTCAGCGTGTCGAGTCCGATGTTGAAGCTGGCACCGAGCGATGCACTCCAGTTGCCATTGATGTTCTCAGGCCGCGAGATGCGTCCGCCGGTCGTCTCGTTGTATGTCACGATATTGCCGATGGAGTTGCTCGTCGTCTGCCACGAGCCGTTGACGCTGAAGCTCCAGTGGCGCTGTGCCTTGGGCACCTGGATGCCCATGCTGTCGGTGACGAGTGTCGGCTGGCGCTGCATCTGGAAGTTGGTACGCAGGTTGGTAGTAAACGACGGTTTCAGGCCGGGGTTACCCATCGTGATGCTCAGCGGGTTGGTGTCGTCGTAGATGTCGAGCAGCTGGGTGATAGAGGGCTGCGACGACTGGCCACGGAACTGTACCTGCAGGTTGGTCTGCGGATTGAAGCGCACGCGCAGGTTCATCGTCGGCGAGATGTTGGTCACGGTACGCACGGTGTCGACGGGCCGCCCCAGGTACTGCTGGATGTAGTGCGACTTCTCGGGTTGCAGCGACACACCGACGTTCAAGTTCACCTTCTCACGGATGTAGCGCAGCTGCAGGTCGGCATGATGGCCATGCTCCGTACGCTCCGAGTAGCGGCTCAGCGACGTGCTGAGGTACGACTCGTAGGGGTTGTCGAGATAGCCGAACAGCGCCGTCCACTGCCGGTAGCTGTCGAGGGCGTCGGCAAAGGCCTCGTCGCTCAGGTCGGGGAAATCATAGGTTGAGGGATCGTTCTTCTGGTGGCTGTAGCTGTAGCGGTAGTTCAGCTGCAGGAAGAGTCCCTGCTGGCCGAAGCCTCGGCTGCCCCTGCCCCGTCCGCCGCCGCCGAAGGGGCCACGGCGTTGCTGCTGTTCGTCACCCTCGGTCGGGCGGGGCTTGAAGAGCAGCAGCGGCTCAGTATAGGTGACACCCACCGAGTAGTTCAGCTGGTTGCCGTTGGAACGGGTATAGCGGTTGGTCTGGTACGTGGAGTCGTTGCCATGGCTGTCCTGCTGCTGAAAGAGTCGCACACCCGACAGGCTGGCGTTACGGCTGTTGCTGCCGCGGTAGCTGAACTGGCTGCTGACGGCGATGTTACGGCCGCTGCGCCCCAGCCGACGGTAGAGTTGCAGCTGGGCGTTGGCATTCTTGCTGTCACCGTAGGTCAGTCCTTTGTTCTGACGGCTGTTGACGACTTTCTCCTCGTAGTCAAGAGCCTCCAGACCCTCGTCGCTCAGCGGGTCGGTGACAAAGAGGAAGGGGTCCTCATTGAACGACGCCGACGTCGAGAAACTACGGCTGTCGTTGGTCTGGTAGCTCACGTCAGGGCGGAACGACAGCGTGGTGACCGAGTCGATGGTCCACTGCAGGTTCATGTTGCCCGTCCAGCTGTTGTTGCGCGAATAGCTCTGGTTGACGCTGCTGGAGAAGGCACCGCCACGCGTGTTGACGAAGCTCTCGCTGCTGCGACGGCTCCAGTTGTCGGCATCACCGTGGTTCCACGTCACGCGGCCGCTCATCTTCAGGTTTTTGCTGTTCTCGTAGCTGATGTCGAGGGCTGCCGTCTTCGTCTCGCGCTGTCCCTGGCCGTTGCCGCGCCCTCGGCCGCCACGGCCGGAGAAGTTACGGTCGTTCACGTTGTTGGCATTGCCCATAAAGGTGTAGCGCATGGCACCGAAAGGCTTCATGGCCGTCAGTCGGATGCCGTAGCGACCGTCGGTGCCGTAGCCGATGTCGGGGTTGGCCTGCAGGCCACGGCGTGCACTGCGCTTCGTCACAAACTCCAGCACGAAGTCGTCGTTGCCGTCATCCAGGCCCGTCATCTTCGACAGGTCGCTCTTCTCGTCGTAGGCCTTCACCTGGTCTATGACATACGACGGCAGGTTCTTCATCACGGCGTCGTTGTTGCCCGTCATGAAGTCGCGGCCATCCATCTTGAACTTCTTCACGCTCTTGCCGTTGATGCTGATCTTGCCGTCGTCGTCGATCTTCGCGCCGGGCAGCGCCTCGACGAGTGCCTCGATGACGCTGCCCTCGGGCACACGGAAGGCATCGGCATTGTACACCACGGTGTCATCCTTGATGACCATCTTAGGCAGGTTGGCCGTCACGACGGCCTCGTCCAGCTGCACGGCGTCGGCCTTCAGTCCGATGGTGCCCACCCGTAGCGGCGTGCCCTGACGCATGGTGACCTGACGCTGAACGGTGGCATAGCCCAAATAGCTGACCTTTAAGAGATAGGAACCCGCGCGAAGGCTGCTGAAGGCAAAGTGCCCTTGACCGTCGGAGAAGGTGCCGCTGACGAAGGTGGTGTCGCGGCCGCTGACGCGGTAGAGCTGCAGGGTGCTCTTCACCAGCGCGTCGTCGGTGCCGGCATCGACGACGCGCCCCGACAACGAAGCGTTCTGCGCCACGATGTCCAGCACGGCTGCCCACCCGAGCAGCACGACCATAATGATGCGGAGTGTCCTGAGCATGTAGTTTGTGTTGTTTATGATTATGACACCGAAAAGGGGAAATAGTCAAAAGCCCACAGCCGTTTTTGTGATATTTTAACAAATCACGAGGGGGTTCATGGCGCCCCCCCCTTCCATAGCCCCACTCGCTGCGTGAACACCTGACGGCTGATGATGTGAGGCTTGCAATATTTCTCACAGAAAATTTTTAAAATAAACATACATTCCTACATTTTCTTTGTAATAGACTGATAGTTAGGTACATAAAGAATGTATGTTTGCTTGCAAACCTACATAAAACATACATAGGTTCTGCATCAATTTGGGTGGTAACCAATTATTACAAAGTTTAACTATCTGCCT
>CAMJWJ010000166.1 GCA_946409435.1 uncultured Prevotella sp.
CCCTTGCACAGGAAGAGATAGAAACGACGATTAGTGGCGACGTTGTAAGTAGTTATATCTGGCGCGGTCTTGACGCTGGCAGCGTGTCGTTGCAGCCGACATTCGGCGTGGGATATAAGGGCTTGTCGCTGACGGCCTGGGGCAGTTACGGACTGACTGACCCTGCCGACACGAAGGAGTTCGACCTGACGCTGGGCTACACCATTGGCGGACTGAACATCGGCGTGACCGACTACTGGTTCAACACAGGTCTCGACCCAGACGGTCGCTACTTCAAATACGACGCTCATGGGACGAACCATCTGTTTGAAGCCAACATCGGCTACGACTTCGGCTTTGCCTCATTGCAGTGGTTCACCAACTTCGCTGGCAACGACGGTGTAAACAAGGACGGCAATCGGGCCTACAGCAGCTATGTTGAGGTAACTGTCCCATTCCGACTCGCGACAGTCGACTGGACTGCTACGGCCGGTGCCGTCCCCTTTGCCACCGACTTCTACGGCACATCGGGCTTCGCTGTCACCAACCTGTCGCTACGGGCCACGAAGGACATCAAAGTGACCGATTCGTTCTCTGTACCCATCTTCGGACAAGTCGTTGGCAACCCCTGTTCGCAAAAAGCCTACCTGGTTCTCGGTTTCACGCTGCAGCCTTAATCTTTACCAGGTATTCCCTCTCTCCTTCCTCGGATGGAGAGGGGGCTTTATCAAAGAATGTATAAATGCAAGATAGAATATGATGAAGATTAAGAAACGTTGGATAATCTTGATGGCGGCGATGACGTTGATAGCCGTCTCAGGTGTGTTCGTAGGAGAGCCTACGTTCGAATGTGACTGGTCGGTGGTTTCGGCAGCCGACGTGGCGTGGCTCATAACCGCCACGATTTTTGTGTTGATGATGACACCTGGCCTATCGTTTTTCTATGGCGGCATGGTAGGAGCTAAGAATGTCATCTCAACCATGCTCCAGTCGTTTATTGCGATGGGACTGATTTCGGTGCTATGGGTTGTGGTAGGTTTTTCACTATGCTTTGGTGATGACATCGGAGGGGTGATTGGCAATCCACTGACGTTCCTGATGTTCCATGGCGTGGGGGCCGACGTGTATACCACACCGGCAGGCAACGTGCTGGGCGGAGCCACCATCCCGTTGGCGCTGTTTGCCCTGTTCCAGATGAAGTTTGCCATCATCACGCCGTCGCTCATCACGGGTTCGTTTGCCGAGCGGGTACGTTTCTCGGCCTATCTGTTCTTTATGGTGTTCTTCTTCTTTGCCATCTACTGTCCGCTGGCACACATGACGTGGCACCCCGAGGGACTCTTCCTGCGCTGGGGCGTGGTCGATTTTGCCGGAGGCATCGTCGTACATGCCTCGTCGGGCATTGCCGCCCTTGCCGGAGCCATCTATTTAGGCCGCCGCAGCACGGAGGCGAGTGAGCCTGCCAACATCCCGTTTGTGCTGTTGGGTGCTGCCTTGCTCTGGTTGGGCTGGTTCGGCTTCAACGCCGGCTCGTCGCTGCATGCCGACGGTCAGGCTGTCAAAGCCTTCCTGAACACCAACACCGCCTCGGCTACGGCCATGATGACGTGGATATTCTTCGACTGCCTACGTGGCCGTAAACCGTCGGCCATGGGTGCTGCCGTCGGCTGCGTGGTTGGTCTGGTGGCCATCACGCCATCGGCAGGATATGTCACCGTCGGACAGAGCATCTTCATTGCCTTCGTCATCACGCTCGTCTGCAACGTGGCCGTCTACTGGCGCTCCCACACCAGCATTGACGATGCCCTCGACGTGTTTCCCACTCACGGAACGGGAGGTATCTTCGGCACCATTCTGACGGGTGTCTTCATCCAGGAGGGTCTCATCGCCGGAACTGGGGACGGCTTTGTCGTCTTCCTCTATCATCTGCTGGCCATCGTCATCGTCACTGTCTATACGTTTGCGATGAGTTGGCTTGGCTACAAACTGATTGACTGTCTTATCCCCATGCGCGTCTCGCCCTATAGCGAGAAGGTTGGCCTTGACTTCTCGCAGCACGACGAGCACTACGGACTCGCCCATATCGGTGAGCGCGAACTGGCTGAGTATGCGGAGCACATCAGGGAAAAGGTGAAACGGTAAAAAAAGAGAGATATGCAAACAAAGTACATTTTCGTCACAGGCGGTGTCGTCTCCTCGTTAGGGAAGGGCATCGTCGCAGCCTCGATAGGCAAGCTGCTGCAGGCACGTGGCTACAAGGTCAACATCCAGAAGTTCGACCCCTACATCAACATCGACCCGGGGACGCTGAACCCCTACGAGCACGGCGAGTGCTACGTGACGGAGGATGGCTTTGAGACCGACCTCGACCTGGGTCACTACGAGCGATTTACCGGCATCCGTACCACGCGCAACAACAGCATCACGACTGGCCGTATCTACAAGACGGTGATCGACCGCGAGCGACATGGCGACTACCTGGGCAAGACTATTCAGGTGGTGCCTCACATTACGGACGAGATAAAGCGACGGATGCTGCAAGGGAATGAAGAATTAAAATATGATTTCGTCGTCACCGAGGTGGGAGGCACCATCGGCGACATTGAGAGCGCACCATTCATGGAGGCTATCAGGCAGTTGCGCTGGCAATTAGGGCGCGATGCTGTCACGGTCCACCTGACTTACGTACCCTATCTGAAGGCCGCCGACGAACTGAAGACGAAACCCACGCAACACTCGGTGAAGGAGTTGCAGGCAATGGGCATCCAGCCCGACATCCTGGTGCTGCGTACAGAGCGACATCTGGACGACCATTTGCGCGCGAAGGTGGCATCGTTCTGCAATGTCGACTTGGAATGTGTGGTGCAGAGCGAGGACTTGCCCAGCATCTACGAGGTGCCGGTGAGCATGCAACGGCAGGGACTCGATGCCGCCATCCTAAGGAAATGCCTCGCCGCCGACACCTCACTAAGGGGTGAGCCGTCTGGCATGGCTTCGTGGCATGCCTTCCTGGAAAGACAGCGTAGGGCCGTCCGTGAGGTACACATCGCCCTGGTGGGGAAATATGCCCTGCAGGATGCCTACAAGAGCATCCGCGAGAGCCTGACGCTGGCCGGCATCTACAACGACGTGAAGACGAGGATTCATTTTGTGAACAGCGAAGAGATTACAGGCGATAACGTCGCCCAGAAGCTGGAGAACATGCAGGGCATGGTCATCTGTCCGGGCTTCGGACAGCGTGGCATCGAGGGTAAGGTGATCGCCGCGCAATATGGTCGCACCCACGATGTCCCCACCTTTGGCATCTGTCTTGGCATGCAGATGATGGTCGTCGAGTTTGCACGTAACGTGCTGGGATACAAGGATGCCAACAGTAGCGAGATGTCTGCCGATACGGCACATCCTGTTATCGACCTGATGGAGGAGCAGAAAACGGTGACGAATCTTGGTGGCACGATGCGGCTGGGCGCCTACGACTGCGAACTGTGCGAAGGAAGCAAAGCAATGGAAGCTTACAAGGTGGCAGCAAATTCTTCATTCTTCACTCTTCATTCTTCACTTATAAAGGAGCGCCACCGCCACCGCTATGAGTTTAATAATATGTATAAGGACGAATACGAACAGGCGGGCATGAAGTGCGTGGGCATCAACCCCGATGCCAATCTGGTGGAAATCGTCGAGATACCCGACAAGCGCTGGTATATCGGCACGCAGTTCCACCCCGAATATCAGTCAACCGTGCTCCACCCGCACCCGCTATTCATGTCGTTTGTCAAAGAATTGAAGCATGGAAGAATTGAAGCATGAATGCGGTGTGGCGATGATTCGCCTGTTGAAGCCATTAAGCTTTTACGAGCAGAAATACGGAACATGGGCTTACGGTCTTAACAAGCTCTACCTGATGATGGAGAAGCAACACAACCGTGGGCAGGAGGGTGCCGGCATTGCCACGGTGCGGATAGGAGGGAACGCGGGCACGGAGTATATGTTCCGCGAGAAGATGGAGGGAAAGGATGCCATCGCAAAGGTCTTTGCCGGCGTGACGGAGGCGATGAATGGCGAACTGCTGATGGGACACTTGCGCTATTCGACGACGGGCAAGAGCGGACTACAGTATGTGCATCCCTTCCTGCGCCGTAACAACTGGCGTGCCAGGAACCTCTGCCTGTGTGGTAACTTCAACATGACCAACATCGACGAGGTGTTCCGACTGCTGACCGCACAGGGCCAGTCGCCACGCATCTACAGCGACTCGTACATCACGCTTGAACTGATGGGCCACCGCCTTGACCGCGAGGTGGAGCGCCTATATGTCAAGGCTAAGGAACGGGGGCTGCAGGGCAAAGACATCACGGAGTATGTTGACGACAACGTGGAGATGGCCAACGTGCTGCGAACGACGATGGAACACTACGACGGAGGTTACGTGATGTGTGGGCTGACGGGCAGCGGCGAGATGTTTGCCATGCGTGACCCGTGGGGCATACGTACGGCATTCTACTATCAAGACGACGAGGTGATGGCACTCGCCAGCGAACGTCCGGTGTTGCAGACTACGTTCGACCTTCATCCATCATCCATCACCCATCATCCATCAACCATCACACATCACACACCTCGCATCAGAGAACTTCAGCCCGGCCAGGCGCTGATAGTGAGCAGAAACGGCAAAAGCCGACTGGTGCAGATCATGCCTGCACGGCAACTGGCGGCATGCTCCTTCGAACGCATCTACTTCAGCCGCGGCTCCGACCGCGACATCTACCAGGAGCGCAAACGGCTGGGAGAGCAGCTGACGACGGCCATCATGGAGGCCATTGGAGGCGACGTGGCAAACACGGTGTTCTCGTACATTCCCAACACGGCCGAAGTGGCCTACTACGGCATGACCGACGGGCTACGCTCGCTGCATGGCAAGGTGCGAACGGAGAAAGTGGTGTGGAAGGACATCAAGCTGCGCACGTTTATTGCCGACAACAGCGAGCGCAACGACCTGGCAGCTCACGTCTATGACATCAGCTATGGTTCGCTGCGTCCCTACGAAGACAACCTCGTCATCATTGACGACTCGATAGTCCGTGGCACCACGCTGCGTGAGAGCATCTTTAAGATTC
>CAMJWJ010000167.1 GCA_946409435.1 uncultured Prevotella sp.
ACGCCACACTCATGCCTTTAGGTGTGGGAAGTGTGGGAAGTGAGGGTTCTTTTTTTCTTTCCCTACTATATACGCGCGCGCGTAAAGGGTGACGCAACACCGAAGTCAGGAGCAGACCTACGGCATTGAGATACCCTACTGGGAGGATTCCTTAAAGGAGTGTGTCAGGAAACTCATTTAACTAATTACATAAATAACGGATTCCACGGATTTTACGGATTCATGTCATTCTGATAATCAGTGACAAGTTATCCGTGGAATCCGTGGAATTCGTTGTAGTTCATTCAGACGCATCCCATAGAAAGGGGGATGCGTCTGAATGCTGTTGCTGCTACTGTATAGCAATCTTCTTGGCAATGGTCTTGCCGTCGGCTGTGGTGTAGCGCATGATGTAGAGTCCCTTGGCGGGCTGGCTGATGCGCTTGCCCTCCAGCGTATAGTAAGTCACACCGGTCATGCCGACAGCGCTGTCGTTGACAGTGCGGATGCCGGTAGCTTCGCCGATATAGTACTCGATGTACAGGATGACGCACTGCTGCTCACCGGTATTGGTGAACGTGAACTCGTCGGGAACGCTGTTGAGCGTGAACGTCACGGCGTTAGGATTGTCGCGCGAGGCATCGAGGTCGAGCACGGTAGTCGTCTCGGGGGTGTAGCTGACGCCGGCCACTTCCTTCCAGTAGCTGGTGCGTGACGACGAGTTCGTGCCGGTGACGCTGTAGATGGTGACCTTGGTGGCCTTGGCTCCCTCTGGCATGAACACCGTGTTCTGGGCACCGTTCGAGCACTTGATGGCCGTACGCTCCAGCGTTTCTCCCTTGTAGGGAATCTTCAGCTTCGGCGTGCCCGCGCTGCTGTAGCTCTTGGCCAGGTTGCCGGTGCATACTATTGAGAAACCGTAGGCTTCGTCGTTCTCAGCACCTACCATCATGTTGTTGTAGGAGCTGTTGTCGTACGACTTGGCAATCATGTTACCCCATGCCAGCAGAGCTGTCTTCGTTTCGCCTGCAGGCTGCGGGTCAGGGTCGACAGCAGGCTTCTCGTCGCCGCCGATTACGCGCAGAATACCGTTAGTGTAGAGGTCGGTGGTGTCCCACGTCTGGCCCTCGCCGGGAATTTCAGGCAGTATCTTGGCAAAGGTGCCCGTAGCGGTACCGGTGAAAGCCACGATCTCGTCGCCGTTGTAGTGGGTGGCCTCGGCCATGGCATCGTTCAGCTTGAGCACGGCATTGCTGCCTAACTTCAGCGAACCGTTGAACGTCAGTCCCTTGTCGGTGGCCAGCGTGTCGCCGACCATGAGTGTGCCGTTGACGGTGGTGGCACCGGCCAGCGTACCCTTACCGGCCAGCGTGGCACCGGCAGCTACGGTGACGGCTCCTGTACCACTATGCTTGCCGTTGACAATCAGCGTGCCTCCGCTGACCTTCGTAGTGCCGGCATAGGTGTTGTTACCTGTCAGTCGCCAGTCGCCGACTCCCTGCTTCTCGATGCTGGTCTTGCCTTTGTGCGAGTGGTCCTGGGCATAGTCGTCGATAGTGCCATTGAACTCCTCGTCGGTGTTGGCACCGCCAACCACCCATGTGCCGCTACCGTTCTGCTTCACGTTGAAGCCCGATAGCTGTGTGGAGGCTTCGCCCGAGAGACCGCCCAGATAGAATGTCGACTCGTTCTTGGCACCGTTGATGGAACCTTTGCCCTTCAGCATGATGGTGGCGTTCTTTACGCCTACGCCGTTGCGGATGGCAAACTGGCTCTGGTTGGCCTTACCCGTACCATTGACGATGAGGTGACCGCTGAAACCGTCCCAGTTTCCCTCGATGTATTCACGCAGGTAGTGTACGTTCCATATCAGTGTGCCTGTACCAGTGACGGTACCCTTGTTGGTGTTCCACAGGTCGAAGTCTACGGTGCTGGTGGTACCGGCCACGGCCTCGATGGGGAAGTTGTAGGTCACCGAACTCTCGTTCTTGCCGACGGTAGTGAACTTACCGCCCTTGAGCACCAGTTTAGAACCTGAGCCGATGCCGGCCGACGATACGTCCTTGGAGGCCAGCTTTACCTCGCCGCCCGAGAGTATCAGGTTGCCGTCGTACTTGAAGAAGTTGGCCGTATTGACCAGTAGCTGGCCTTCACCATTGATTTCCAGGTTGCCCTGGCCCTCGAAGCTGCCGTTCATGGTGACTACGGCACCGCTGTTGGCTATGTTCAGTTCCGTGTCGTTATACAGCTTGGCTGAACGGTTTGTGCTGGTCGTGCCACCCGTGTACTTATAAGTACCACCATCCATGATCCAGTTCTGCGCAAACTCCTGGCTCTTGCCCAGTCCGCTGGCTACCTCGCCATCCTTCAGGCTGGAGAACTCATAGGTGCCGTCGTGCAGCACGGTGGCTCCCTCGTACTGTTGGTCGCTGGCCACGACGAGCGTGCCCTTGCCAGTCTTGTTGAGCGATGCAGAGCCGCTGATGTAGCCAGCACCGTTGAGGGTGACGTTGGCGTCCGAGCGTACCACCACGGCGGTGTACTCCTTGGCCTCGTCGAGGGTGATAGTTTGGTCGGTAGCCGGTGCGATGAGCCACTCGCCGGCACCCGTGCCGTCGAAGGTCTCAGCGTCCACGATGTCGGCCTGCTCGGGGCGTGTCTTGACGGTCACTTCGTCAGTATATTCCGACTTGTCGTCGCCGGCAATGGCACAGACACGAACGACATACGACGTGCCAGGTGTCAGCGAGGCGTCGTCGTAGGTGAAGGTGCTGACATTGGCTTTTGTGCGGCCAATCTCGACAAAGGCACCGTCCTTCTGCATCTCCACGATGAAACCGTCCTCGTTGTCGGTGAAGTCGCTCCACTCCAGCGTCAGGCTGCTAACGGTCGACGAGGCCAGCTTCAGCAGCATCGGGGCGCGCAGGAAGTACTGGCGGTCTGCCTTGCTGATGCTGTTGATGTAGTTCTCGATGTTGGCATAGCCGTTGTCGGCTATCGTCATGGCATCGTCCTTCACTGGGTCGGTGCCGTTGTCCATCTCCCAGTCGTCGGGCATACCGTCACGGTCGTAGTCGTCAAGCTTGCTGCCCTTGAACACGTTCCATGTGTCGGGCGTACCGTATGGCAGGTCTTTCTCGCTGGTGATGAGGTTACCCTTCTTGCCGAACGACAGCACCTCGTTCACCATGTAGGCATCCGTTAGGTCGCGGTAGGGTAGCGAGGCACCCACCTCGGGCAGCAGGTTGTCGATGAGGCTGTTGCCGGGCCACGTCTCCAGTTCGGGATAGTCGTAAGGTACCGACTGGCGGTCACCGCCGCCGTCACCGGTAAACAGTTCCGGGTTGTAGACGCCGTCCTTGTTGCGGTCCTGCCAGTTGTCGTCGCCGTAGAAGTGGAATCCTGAGTTGCCACCCGAGAATCCGTTGAGCGACGAGCTGGTGGAATTACCGTTGATGAAGAGGTTGCTCACGGCGTTGGCAAACGACTCGCCGCTCGACTCACCGCCCATCTCGTAGGCATAGGTGCTCCAGTTGTAGACGATGTTGTTGACATACTGGTGCTTGCCCTTCACCTTGAAGTTACGCGTCTTGTTGTCGCACAGCAGCACGCGGTACATGGTGATGTTGTCGGCCTGAATCAGTCCACCGGCAGAGTGTGCCATGAGACCCTGTCCCACGATACTGTTCTGCAGCGTCACGTCGTGGGGCGCCGTACCCTTGTTATCCCAGTTGATGGAGAAGTTCTCGTCCTGGCCCCAGGCAAAGGAGCAGTGGTCGAAGATCATGTTGCCGCCGTTGGCCAGTCCGGCACAGTCGGCATCCTTCGTGCCTACCGAACCCATGCGGAAACGCATGTAGCGCATGATGATGTTGGTAGCGCCAGAGCACGACATACCGTCGCCATAGACGGTGATACCCTCGCCGGGAGCCGTCTGTCCGGCAATGGTGAGTTTGCTCTTGAACACCAGGCGGGAGTTGATGCGGATGACGCCGCTGACGTCGAACACGACGATACGGTTCGGCTGGCTGACGGCATCGCGCAGCGAGCCAGTGCCGGAGTCGTTCAGGTTGGTAACGTGGTACACCGTGCCGCCACGTCCGCCAGTGGCCAGACGTCCGAAGCCCTGTGCACCGGGGAATGCCAGCTGCTGGGCACTCATGCTGGCACAAAGGGTCAGCATAGCCAGTAAGGTCTTGATTCTTGTTTTCATTTGTAGATAGTTTAATTGTAATTCTGCCTGCAAAGTTACGCATTTTTCCTGAATATCCACCTATTTTAATAAAAAAAACGGCTGGAATGTATCTTTTTGCTACAGAAGCATGTCAAATAGCATGTCCATGCTCGGCTGCCAACAGGCAAGTGGTGAAATAATTGGCTGAAAAATTGGGGGAATGAAAAGAAATGCGTAACTTTGCACCTGCTTTTTCATGTAAGCGTAGACCACAGATGATAGAAGTTAAGAATCTATATAAGAACTTTGACGGCAGGGATGTGCTCAAGGACATCTCGACCGTCTTTGAGGACGGCAAGACAAATCTCATCATCGGGCAGAGCGGCTCGGGCAAGACGGTGCTCATCAAGAACCTTGTGGGGTTGTTTGAACCGACGAGCGGACAGATACTATACGACGGCCGCGACTTTGTGAAGATGTCGAAGCACGAGAAAGTGATGATGCGCCGCGAGATGGGCATGATTTTCCAGTCGGCAGCACTCTTCGACTCGCTGACGGTGCTGGAGAACGTCATGTTCCCGCTCGACATGTTCAGCAGCATGACGCTGCGCGAACGGGAGAAGCGGGCCATGGACTGTCTGGCGCGTGTCAACCTGATAGATGCCGAGCGGAAATATCCGGGTGAGATCAGCGGTGGCATGCAGAAACGTGTGGCCATCGCCCGTGCCATCGCGCTGAACCCCAAATACCTCTTCTGCGACGAGCCTAACAGCGGCCTCGATCCCAAGACGTCGCTGGTCATCGACGACCTGCTGCACAGCATCACGCAGGATTTCGGCATGACGACCATCATCAATACCCACGACATGAACTCCGTCATGGGCATTGGCGAGAATATCATCTTCATCTATGAGGG
>CAMJWJ010000168.1 GCA_946409435.1 uncultured Prevotella sp.
TCCCTACTATATACGCGCGCGCGTATAGGGTGACGCAACACCGAAGTCAGGAAATGATGTAAGAGTGATAATTACTCTCCCGCGGCAATATTGATGACCTCCTGAATGTCCAGTGCATTCACGGTGCTGTCTTCGTTCAAGTCACCCCTCAGTCCACGGATATCTATATTGGCCGTTGCTACATCAGAGTCAACATAGTCTTCCTTGGAGGCATACACCTTAATAATATATGTCAGGGGAAGTGCGATGTCATTGCCCGTCAGCTCTTCCGAGTCGGGTGGAGTGATGGTAGCGTGGTACTCCACTCCCTCCGTCTCGCACTCGAAGTGTAGCCTGCCGTCCTTGAAACTGATGGTGGGTGTGGCGCACTTACCGCTTTCCTCTATCACCGAGAACTTGTTCCAACAGTCGGTGGCCTGATAGACGGTCTTGCAGCCGTAAGGCACTTGTAGCTTAGCCGTTGTGAATTCCGTTTTTTGTGAAGCGTTGTTATAATATTGGAACACCCTCTCACCTATGTTGCAAGGGCTCTTCATCTTAGCCTTGACCGTCTTGAGATTTGGGCAATTATAGAAGGCGGCATTACCTATGAGTGTGATGCCACCAGGTATGACAACAGATTCCAAGTCAGCACAATTTCCAAAGGCCCATGATCCGATGCTTGTCACACTCTCAGGTATAATGACCTCAGTAATGTTCTTGAAACCGCTGAAAGCATTGTCACCTATGCTCACCACCGTATTGGGGATGGTTGCTTGCTGGCTTCCCTGAATCAAAGTGTTCGTCTCGGTTTTAATGATAGCATTACAGTCTTCCCGCGAGTCGAAAACGGTGTTGCCGCTCGCCACGATGATCGTGTTAAGGGCACTACAATATTGGAAAGCATAGTCGCTGATGCTTGTGACAGAGGCAGGAATGGTCAGGCTACTGACCTTGCTGCATCCGTAGAA
The DNA here is from genome assembly GCA_946409435.1 of uncultured Prevotella sp. GTDB lineage: Bacteria > Bacteroidota > Bacteroidia > Bacteroidales > Bacteroidaceae > Prevotella. The sequence goes on from CAMJWJ010000168.1 coordinate 951, forward strand.
AGCCTTCCCCCCTATCGTCTGAACACCATGAGAGATGGTGATAGAGTTCAGGGAAGAACAGCCATAGAAGGCGCGGTCGTTTATCGTGGTGACCGAAGAAGGGATAACGACAGAGGTAAGACCTGCACATTCTTCAAAGGCGCCCCATCCTATCACCTTCACCGTGTTAGGGATGACAGACGACATGCAGCCGGCTATCAGCGTGTTGTTACTGGTACGGATGACGGCATTACAGTTGTCGCGTGAGTCGTAACTTGCATTGTCGTCAGCAACAGTTATTGAGGCTATCTTGGGACAGTTTACAATTGGATTCCCATAGATGATGCTTACCGATGCAGGAATATGGAATGAGGTGAGACTTCTGCATCCAAAGAATGCTTGTGAGCCTATAGAAGACACGGAGTTCGGAATGACTATTGATTTTAGGCTGTTACAGCCATAAAACGCACGTGCACCTATGGAGGCCAGCGTGCCCGGCAAAGTCATTGAAGCCAGCATGGAGCATCCGGAAAAAGCATCCTCGCCAATGGTTGTCAAGCCTGTGAAGTATTTCAGTTCGTCAAAGCTTTGCAAGTCCATGGGTGCCTCGTTGACATCTGGTATCCACTGGAAGACAGCACCCAGGTCCGTCACTGTTGCAGCCTCGTCCACATCGAGTTCTCCGTCACCGTTGGTATCCCAATTAGCCACGCAAAGCTCTTTCACCTTGGAGTCGGCAAAACTGATAATTTGTAGACTGGCGTCTTCAATGATTTCCTTGAAATTCTTCCAGTAGTCTGCAGCCTCATAAGCCGTCTTGCTGCCTTGAGGGACACAGAGCGTGATGTTGGAGGTGTTGTCGAAAGCCGATGCGTCAAGTGTGGGAGGTATGGTGGCCTTGATTGATACTTTGGCTAACTCGGAGCATCCGTTGAACGCACCGTAGTCAATGGACTGGAGTGTGCTCGGCAGCGTGATGGACTGTAGCTTGTAGCAATTGTTAAAGACGAAGCTCGGCAGTTCCTTCAGGCTTTCGGGCAGCGATATTTCCGTAAGCGACGTGCAGTTCTCAAAGGCAGCATATCCGATGAAGAATGTATAGTTGGGTAAGGCCTTCTTGGGCAGCATGATGGACTTCATACTCCTACATCCATAAAATGCACTTTCGCCAATCATGATCACCGACTCTGGCAGCGTCACCGAGGTGATTTGGCTGCAGCTGTTGAAAGCGTTCATGTCGATATATTCCACATGATATGTGTTGCCGTTATAATAAACGGTTTCCGGAATGGTCACACTACCCGTTGTCGTGGTGCTTATTGCTGGTTGGGGCATTCCGCCCTCGGTAGTCGGTCTACCTTGCACATTGCAGTAGTATGGGTATTCGCTGCTTTGGCTGTAATAGCTCACCTCGACACCCTCAACAGTGGTTGAGGTAAAATAGAAACCTTCGCTCTGACTCCATGCCAGTATCGCTACCAGCACGTTCAGCACTGTCATCGCCAATCTTTTTGTAGTCATATCATTTGTTGTTTTAGTTTTCAGTAGTTTACGTCAGTTCCTCAGCGGCATCCATCTCATGGGGCAGCATCTCTGGCTATGTCAGTTGGAGCAGCTTTTTCAGTAAATCGACGGAAGTCTGAATCTTGTCGTAGTTGTCCAGCAGGTCGACGTCGAGCGAATAGCGGGCACGGCTGTAGAACGGCTCACGCTCCTGAAGGTGATGGGTGATGTAGTCAATGAGTTCGTCGGGCGACTTGCCTTTTAGCAGTGGGCGCTCAACCTTGGCCATGAGCAGGTGGCGGTATAGCACCTCGGGCGATGCCTTCAGGTAGACGACGTCGCCCTGCTGGTTCAGGTAGTCCATATTATCGAAGAAACATGGTGTGCCGCCGCCACAGCTGATGATGACGTCCTCAAACTCGGCAACCTCGTGCAGCATGTTGTGCTCCAAGAGCCGGAAGCCCTCTTCGCCACGTTCGGCGAACAGCTGTGATACGCTTTTGCGCATACGGTTCTCGATATACCAGTCGAGGTCGTAGAACATCATGCCGGTGTCTTTCGACAAGGCTTTGCCAATAGTGGTCTTGCCGGATCCCATGTAGCCAATTAAAATTATTCTTCGCATAATTTTAAAAATGAGAAATGAGTAATGAGTAATGAGAAATGGACGCCTCAACGTCATTTTTCATTTCTTCATTTTCACTTCTCACTACTCATTACTCATTTCTCATTTATTAATAATCTTCATGCACTCGTCGTAGGTCAGTTCGGCGGCACGGGCATGCATGGCCTTGGGCATGCGGTAGTTCTTGCCATCGTAGACAAGGTAGGGACCGTAGCGGCCGTTGAGCACCTCGAGTTTCGGGTCTTCGTCGAAGGTCTTCAGGTGTTTCTTGTTGTCCTCCAGACGCTTCTCCTGGATGAGGTGGATGGCCTGGTCGAGAGTGATGGTCAACGGATCGGCCTCCTTGGGCAGCGACGTGTACTTCTTCTGGTGCAGTATGTAGGGACCGAAACGGCCAGCACCGATGACGACAGGTGCTCCCTCGAAGTCACCCAGCGTTCTAGGCAGCTTGAACAGTTCCAGCGCCTCGTCAAGGGTGATGCTCTCCATGCTCATCTCGGAAGGCAACTGGGCAAACTGGGGCTTGTCGGTGTCCTCGGCAGTACCTATCTGCACCACAGGACCGAAGCGCCCTATCTTCACAAAGACGGGCTTGCCGCTCCTGGGATCCTTGCCCAGCTGGCGCTCACCGGCCTTGCGCTCCTGACGGGCGTTCATGGTCTTGTCGACGGTAGACTCGAAACTACGGTAGAAATTGTGTATCATGTCGGTCCACTGCTCGTCACCCTCGGCAATGAGGTCGAAGTCGTGCTCCACCTTGGCCGTGAAGTTGTAGTCCATGATCTCCTTGAAGTGATTCATCAGGAAGTCGTTGACCACCATGCCGATGTCGGTGGGCAGCAGTTTGCCCTTCTCGTTGCCGGCCAACTCCTTACGCTCCTTCTGGCTGATGACTTTGCCCTTCAGCGTGTCGATGGTGTAGGTGCGTTCCTCACCCTTCTTGTCACCCTTGTGGACGTATTCGCGCTGCTGGATGGTCGAGATGGTGGGCGCATAGGTCGACGGACGGCCGATGCCCAGTTCTTCCAACTTCTTGACCAGCGAGCCTTCGGTGTAGCGCTGAGGCCCCTGGCTGAAGCGCTGGGTGGCTTGTATCTCACGGCGTGCCAGCTCCATGCCATTCTCGACGGGAGGCAGCACGTAGCCTGCTCCCATGGCATCGGCCATGGCACCGCCATCTTCCTGCTCGTCGTCGACGCTCTCACGATAGACTTTCAGGAATCCGTCGAAACGGACTACCTCGCCCTGAGCGACGAAGGTGAGCTGCTGGTCATTCGCATTCAGTTTGCTGTTGTCTGTCACCTTAATCTCCACCGTGGTCTTCTCTATCTCGGCATCGGCCATCTGCGAGGCGATGGTACGCTTCCAGATGAGGTCGTAGAGACGGCGCTCCTGCTGGTTGCCTTCAATGGTCTGACGGTCCATATAGGTGGGGCGGATGGCCTCGTGAGCCTCCTGGGCACCCTTCGAGCTGGTGTGGTACTGGCGTACCTTAGAGTATTCCTCGCCATAGAGGTTCTTGATCTCCTCCTTGCTGGCATTGATACACAGGCCCGAGAGGTTCAGCGAGTCGGTACGCATGTAGGTTATCTGTCCGTGCTCGTACAGGTGCTGGGCAACCATCATTGTCTGGCTGACGGTGAATCCGAGCTTGCGGGCGGCCTCCTGCTGCAGCGTAGACGTAGTGAAAGGTGGTGCCGGAGTGCGCTTCATGGGTTTCTTGACCACCGAATCGACGACGAACGTGGCCTCCTTGCACTGCTCCAGCAGCTGTTCCACCTCCTCATGGGTCTTTAGCCGCTGGGCCAGCGTGGCACGCAGCTCGCTCTGCGAACCGTCTTCGTTGGTGACGGCAAAGATGCCGCTGACGCTGTAGTATGGTTCACTGGTGAATGCCTGAATCTCACGCTCACGCTCGACGATCAGTCGGACTGCAACGCTCTGTACGCGACCTGCCGACAGGGCGGGCTTCACCTTACGCCACAGCACGGGCGACAGCTTGAAACCTACCA
>CAMJWJ010000169.1 GCA_946409435.1 uncultured Prevotella sp.
CAAGAATGAAAAATTCTTGTAAACGGGGTTACAAAATCTTCGACCACATCGACATTCACTGCGAAATCCAGGCCGTGCCCTTCGCCCAGCTCTCACAGATGCAGCCAGGCGAGCCCTCGTCTGTCATCCGCGAAAGGGTGTTGAAGGCTCGCCAGATTCAGGAGCACCGGTTCCAAGGGCAGAAGGGCATACACTGCAATGCCCAGATGACCGAGCACATGATTCATCAATACGCCGAACCCGACGATAGTTCTTTGGAACTCCTTCGGATGGCGATGGAGCGTCTGAAACTCTCCGCTCGCGCATACAATAGAATATTAAAGGTGGCACGCACCATCGCCGACTTGGAGGGAAGCGAGAAAGTTCAGAGCCAGCATATCGCCGAATCTGTAGGTTATAGAAACTTGGATAGAGGTGATTGGGCGGAAAGAGGGATATAAAATGTTCTATAGATATAAACAAAAAACAAAGAATTAGTACTAATGTAATAGGACATGAACAACGAAATATAATTCATACTATACCATCTGCCTGATGAGGAGGGCAAGGTACAGGTTGTCATCAAGGACGAGACAATATGGGCTACGCAGAAAGCTATTGCTCAGCTATTTGGTATTGACAAATCGGGAGTTAGTCGCCATATAGCCAATATATTCAAGGATGGTGAGCTACAACAAGAAACGACGGTTGCAAAAATTGCAACTGTCGTAAACAGAGGTATAAGAGGTGAGGTGCAGGAACAAGTCGACTTTTACAATCTTGACATGATTATTGCCGTTGGCTATCGTGTATCATCAGCAAGAGCCACAAAGTTCCGTCAATGGGCTACCAAGATTCTGAACGAGTATATCAAGAAAGGAGTACACATTCAGATTTGTGCAGCCATCATTGCCTACTGCCTTATGGCGATTATCCAGCATGACATGCATTTGGAACGCTCGACATACGAGGTCTTGCAGATTCTTGGCATCTCATTGACAGACAAAACCCCTTTGAAAGAGTTGTTTGAAAAGACTAAATTCAACGATGTCAAAGAACAATTTAGTCCCCTCATTCCGGGACTATTTGATTAATATTTAACTCGTCCCAATTTTAACGGGACACTAATGTTTTGATAAATAAATATCACTTGAGAAAGTTGAATAAATAGTTGAATTTTATCGGAAAATGAAAAAAAACGCTACACAAGGTTACCAAGAATAAAGGCGTATTCCCATCAGATACAGCATTGGAAAAACTTGTCTACCTAGCATACCGCAACATCTGTGAGAAGTGGACAATGCCTCTTGCTAACTGGGCCTAATATCTCAACAATTGGCTATAAAATTTGGTGATAGATTTGAAATTATGTAACTTTGTAGCCAGGAAGGCTCCTCATCTGGAAAACACGATTAAAAATCGTGTCCCCCATCTGAGGTTAATAGAATAAGGAAAATGGCCTTGACACAGTTCAACTTACACTACTCACAAATGAGAGATAATATAGTTGTTTTGACATGCATCGCAATAGGCGCATTGCTATTTGTCAGTGTATTCTCCTACACGACATCCCCACTTTATGATGTATACGTAGACGCTCCCGACTCTCCTATCTTCCAAATCGTTGGGAAATACTGGGCAGAAGGAGCCGTGCCATATAGGGATTTGTGGGACATGAAGGGTCCGTACGTCTTTTTTAATAATGCCATAGGATATGAATTAACAGGTACCCGGCATGGCGTATGGCTGGTACAAACCATCACCATGTTCTTTACCTTGCTTGCCTTGTTCAAGCTATTCAGGCTTTATTTCTCTGCCTACCCTTCTTTGTGGCTCATGCTCCTGTGTATGGCAGCCCTGTCCTATGTGTATGATGGTGGCAACATGACTGAGGAATACGTGCTCCCTTGGTTAGCCTTTTCGTTCTTCCAGGTTACACTGTGGGTGAAAGCATATTCTGACGGCGTCGTTGTGAGCCACAAGCACAGCCCCATGTCGGCCCTTCTTTACGGCATCACATTTGGCCTGTGTCTGCTGTCACGGTTAACCAATGCGTTGGCTCTCTCGGGGGCGATACTTGTAATAACGCTATCACTTATGAATGATAAGTATTACAAGAACTTGTTTCAGAATGTAGTTGCATTTCTCGTCGGCTTTGCAGCCTCTGTCCTGCCATTCGTTGTTTATTTTGCCCATCACCAGTCACTCCAGCAGATGTGGAATGCCACCTTTGCTTATGCTACACAATATTTGGGTATGTCGTCAGCTGACGTCTTTTCTAATGGTGTCCATTACTTTTTGCTCAGTTATATCGGATGTATCTTGCTCTTGGGGTTAGCATTTTATCGTATGGTGGTCAGACGCCGAATGGATGTACAATCGTGGTTGTGGACTTTATCTGCCGGGCTTCCCTTTATCTGGTTCCTGCTGGGCAATGGATATAGCCATTATGGCATGACTGTTTTACCTCTCGTGGCCATCTCGTTAACGCAAATAGTTATGCTCCGACTTTCCAAATTGCGCATTGTGGTCTTAGCAGCTATTTTAGTAGGATGTGCATCCAAGTTGCTATTCATGACGGTGATATGCGACTATGAAAACAAGAATGTGGCTGCCTATCGTGCGTTCCTCCATGAATGTCCCAATGTGGACTATACGTCTTTTGTCGCATATAACTGTGACCCCAACATTTATTTAGACTTGAACGTTAAGCCGGCTACTCCCTATTTTGCTTTACAGGACATGGCCCAAAGCCATACAAAATCGTTACCTAACGACATTGCAGAGGCATTCATGGAGAACAAGCCAGAGTGGGTGCTCTTATTTAGTCCGCCAACGCTGCCCTCCCCCATTGTTAGCCCCATACTCTCGGCGTACTATATCGTAATCCAACAAAAAGCAGAGCAGTACTTAACGCTCTACCGCAGGCGGGGCCTTGGCGATGCGGCGGAGCCAAAACAGGAGGGCGGCGGCGAAGGATCGGCTGAACCATAAAAAAACTATCTTTTTTTGCTGAATTTTTTTGCTCATGATGGTAATATTTACTACTTTTGCATGTCCGAAACTGAACGTTGTATTGATTTAAATATTCGTCATGGAAACAATTCTATTCGGAGGGTTCACCCTCGCAGCATGGATTACCATCGCAACGGTGCTCAGCATGTTCACCATCCTGCTGTTTACCAAGCTTCGCGCCGACGTGGTATTCCTCGGCGCCATCGGCATACTGTATGTCACGGGGGTGCTCGACGCCAAGGAGGCGTTCTCGGGCTTTAGCTCCACGTCGGTGGTGGTCATCGGCGTGCTGTTCGTCGTGGTGGCGGGGCTGACGCATACGGGTGTGCTGCAATGGATCGTGAAAAACCTGCTGGGCCAGCCCGACAGCTACTCGAAGGCCGTGGTGCGGCTGATGGCTCCCGTGGCGCTGCTCAGCTCGTTTCTGAGCAACACCACGGTCGTGGCGCTCTTCGTGGGCATTGTGAAGATGTGGTCGAAGAAGCTGAACATCTCGCCCTCGAAGCTGCTCATACCGTTGAGCTATGCCTCGGGCATGGGAGGCGTGTGTACGCTGATTGGTACGCCGCCAAACCTTATCATCTCGGGACTCTATGCCGACCATACAGGCCATGTGATGAACGTGCTGGCTACGACCATTCCGGGCTTGTTCTGTCTCTTCATCGGCATACTCTCGGTCATTGCGATGCGCCGACTGCTACCCGACCGCAAGGCTCCCGAATCGGACTTCGAGGACACGGCGGACTATACCGTCGAGCTGCTGGTGCCGTCGAACAACAAGTTCATCGGCGAGACGCTGGACTATGCCGGCCTCATGAATATCAAGGGCGGCCGGCTGATCAGGATGCACCACTTCGACAAGGTGGCGGTGCCCATCCAGAAGAACGAGTTCATCATGGGTGGCGACCATCTTGTCTTTGCCGGTCACATCAAGGACATCATGGAGCTGACGAAGAGCCACGGTCTGATAGCCGGCGAAGAGATTATCAACGTGGGACATAAGACGCTGGTCTCGACGGCTGTCATGATAGCCATGGTGGTGCTGTCGGCGCTGAACGTCATGCCGCTGCTGCAGTGTGCCTTCATTGCCGCCGCGGCCATGCTTGTGTTCCGCTGCTGTAATGCCAACCAGGCCATGAAGGCTATCAACTGGGAGATACTGATGGTCTTCGCAGGCTCCGTCGTGCTGGGCGTGGCCATCCAGAAGACGGGCATCGCCGAACGGCTGGCCTTTGGCATCCTGGACGTCTGCGGCAGCAACCCCATCGTGGTGATGACCGCCATCTGCCTCGTGGGTACCTTTATTACTGAGTTTATCTCGAACACGGCCGCCGGTGCCATGTTCTTCCCTATCATGTACGAGGCCGCCGAGAAGTTAGGCTACGAGCCCTACCCGTTCCTCATCGCGCTGATGGTCAGCGTGAGCAGCAGCTTCGCCACGCCCATCGGTTCGCCTACCCACATGCTGGTGTACGGTCCCGGCGGCTATCGCTTCAGTGACTTCATGCGTATCGGACTGCTGATGAACTTCATCATCCTGGCAGCCAACATCCTCATCGTCAATCTGGTGTACCCGCTGAGACCGCTTTAACGAGACATCTAAGCCTAAATCTTGTCGAGGGCCTGACGGATGTCGTCGAGTATGTCCTCAACGTCTTCGATGCCGACGCTCAGTCGGATGAGGTCGGGAGCTACGCCGGCCTCGAGCAGTTGCTCGTCGCTCAGCTGGCGGTGAGTGTGGCTGGCGGGGTGCAGTACGCAGGTGCGGGCATCGGCTACGTGGGTCACGATGTTGATCATCTCCAGCGAGTCCATCCACTTGATAGCCGTCTCGCGGGTACCCTTCAGACCGAAGGCAATGACGCCGCACGAGCCGTTGGGCAGGTACTTCTGTCCCAAAGCATAAGCCCTGTCGTC
>CAMJWJ010000170.1 GCA_946409435.1 uncultured Prevotella sp.
TCTCGGTACGACGGTTTTCAAGACCGTTGTAATCGACCACTCTACCATCTCTCCAGTGGCTGCTTTTTTTGAAAGCGAGTGCAAAGGTACTCTAAAAAAATGAAAAATGGAAAACGATGGAAGAGAATTTTTCTGAGCGCTCACGCATTTAACATTTTTTACCTATTCCGTCAGTTCATTTCTTATTTTTCGCCACCCGTTTCTCATATAAAAGCATTACCTTTGCAGCATGATTTACCCTAACAATTACGAACAAAAAATAGGATTTGACGAGATACGACGGATACTACGAGAACACTGTTTCTCGACGTTGGGGCGCGAGAAGGTCGATGAGATTACCTTTTCAGAGTCTGCTGACGCTGTAAACGAGGCATTACAGCAGGTACGAGAATTCCGGCTGTTAGCTCAAGCCGTTGAAAAGCCCGAAATGAACTACTTTTTCGATGTTCGCCAAGGAGTGACACGCATCAGACTGGAAAACACACACCTGGAAGAAGACGAGCTCTTCGACCTTCGTCGTTCATTGGAGACTATTGGCAAGATTGTAGATTTCCTGAACAAAGAGGACCCCGGTTCGCCCAGTTCGCCATACGCCTATCCTGCCCTTCACCGCATGGCCGAGGGCGTCCAAACGTTCCCAGCCATGATACGCCGTATTGACTCCATCCTCGACAAGTTTGGGAAGATCAAGGACTCGGCATCGATGAATCTGGCAGGCATCCGTCATGACATCGAGCAGACGGCAGGCAGCATCTCGCGTACGCTATACACCATTTTGCATTCTGCACAGCGCGAAGGTCTGGTAGCCCAGGACGTGGCCCCCACCCTCCGCGATGGTCGTCTGATGATACCTGTAGCCCCTGGCCTTAAGCGTCGCATCAAGGGTATCGTACACGATGAGTCGGCAACCGGCAAGACTGTATTCATTGAGCCAGCCGAAGTAGTAGAGGCCAACAACAAGGTACGCGAACTTGAGGCTGCTGAGCGTCGTGAGATTATCCGCATCCTGACCGTGTTCAGTGACGAATTACGTCCTCATGTTCACGAAGTTCTAGACTCCTATCGTTTTCTAGCTCAAGTAGACCTGGTTCACGCCAAATCCGAGATGGCCGAGCAGATGCAAGCCTTTGAACCTTCAGTGCAAGCCGATCCTACGATGGACTGGATACGTGCCATCCACCCCTTGCTGCAACGTTCTCTGCAAAAGCAGGACAAGAAGGTCGTGCCACTGGACATTAGGCTGGAAGCAACGGACGACACGGACTCATCGGATGCCGGAAAAAAGGCCAAAAACATAGGACGGCTACTGATTATCTCCGGTCCGAATGCCGGTGGAAAGTCTGTCTGCCTGAAGACGGTAGGACTGCTTCAGTATATGGTCCAGTGCGGGCTGCCAATACCTGTTGGCGACCGCTCGACGGTAGGCATTTTCCACAACATCATGATAGACATCGGCGACGAGCAGTCGATAGCCGACGATTTGTCAACCTACTCCAGCCACCTGCTAAACATGAAGAACATGATGCGCCAGGCCGACGGCCACACGCTGCTGCTCATCGACGAGTTTGGTGGCGGCACGGAGCCCACTATCGGCGGTGCCATTGCCGAGGCTGTACTAAAGCAGTTCTGGCAGAAGCGAGCCTTCGGTGTCATCACCACCCACTACCAGAACTTGAAGCATTTCGCTGAGGACCACCCAGGCGTAGTGAATGGTGCTATGCTCTACGACCGTCACCAGATGCAGGCGCTCTTCCAGCTCAGCATCGGCCAGCCAGGCAGTTCGTTTGCCATTGAGATAGCCCGCAAGACGGGCATTCCCGAGGAGGTCATCCATGATGCCTCCGAGATAGTAGGTTCCGACTATATCCAGAGCGACAAATACCTGCAGGACATCGTGCGCGACAAGCGCTACTGGGAAGGCAAGCGCCAGACCATTCACCAGCACGAGAAGTCGCTCGAGGGACATATTCAGCGTTACGAGACCAATCTGGAAGAGATAGACCGCGAGCGCAAGGCCATTCTGCGGCGTGCCCAGCAGCAAGCCGACGAGTTGTTAGCCGAGGCAAACCGCAAGATAGAGAATGCCATCCGCGAGATTCGTGAGGCCCAGGCCGAGAAAGAGCAGACGCGGCTGATACGGGAAGAGTTGCAGCAGTTCCGCGAGCAAGTGACCAGCGACGACCAGCAGGGTTTGATGAGCGAAGAGGACTTTGCCAAGAAACTACGCCAAATGGAGGAGCGCAAAGCCCGTAAAGCACAACGCAAAGAGAAGAAGGACGAACAGCAGAAGGCCATCAGCAGCAAACTGGCTGAACGCGCCAAAGCAGCACTGACGGATGCCAACCGACCCTTGCAGGCTGGCGACAGTGTCCGCATCAAGGGCACTAACAGCATTGGCGAGATAGAGACTATTCAGGGCAAGCAGGCTACCGTCATATTCGGTGGTCTGCGCAGTAAGGTCAAGGTGGAGCAGCTGGAAAGAGCCGTCTCCCCAAGGCCCTCCGAAGTCGGCGATTCTGCCCAAAAGCATGCTCATCTGGCTATTCAGACCTCTCGGGTGACACGTGCCACAATGGAGGACCGGCGCCAGAACTTCCACCAGGATCTGGATGTCCGCGGCATGCGTGGCGACGAGGCCGTCGACACGGTGATGCACTTCATCGACGATGCCATTCTCGTGGGCTTGAGCCGTGTGCGCATCCTCCACGGCACCGGCACAGGCATTCTCCGCCAGCTCATCCGACAGTACCTGAACACTGTGCCTAACGTCGTGAAAGCCCGCGACGAGCACGTGCAGTTTGGTGGTGCCGGCATCACGGTTGTCGACTTAGATTAGAGTAAAACAAACTTATTTAAGAACAAACTAAACTAAAACATGATGATGAAAACAAGCTATCCGAAAATCGGCATCCGCCCGACCATTGACGGTCGACAGGGCGGCATCCGCGAAGGTCTGGAGGAGAAGACCATGAACCTGGCCAAGGCCGTGAAGACGCTCATCGAGCAGAACCTGCGCAACGGCGACGGCTCGCCAGTAGAGTGCGTCATCAGCCACACCACAATTGGGCGCGTCGGCGAGAGTTCCGCTTGCGCAGAGCAATTTGAGCGCGAGGGCGTCGGTTCAACCATCACCGTCACCTCCTGCTGGTGCTACGGTTCAGAGACGATGGACATGAATCCCTACTACCCCAAGGCCGTCTGGGGTTTCAACGGCACCGAGCGTCCTGGAGCCGTCTATCTGGCCGCCGTGCTGGCTGCTCACGCTCAAAAGGGTTTACCAGCCTACGGCATCTACGGCCACGACGTTCAGGACTTAGACGACAACACTATCCCCGCCGACGTGGCCGAGAAGATACTCCGCTTTGCCCGTGCCGCCCAGGCTGTGGCCACGATGCGTGGCAAGTCGTACCTGTCGTTAGGCAACACCTGTATGGGTATTGCCGGCTCGATAGTCAATGCAGACTTCCTACAGCAGTATCTCGGCATGCGCACTGAGTACGTGTCGCTGGTTGAGATTCTGCGCCGTGTCGACTTCGGCATCTACGACAAGGACGAGTTTGCACGTGCCATGCAGTGGGTTGAGAAGTACTGCAAGCCACAGGAGGGCCACGACTACAATGAGGACCGTCCGCTGTTCCCCGGTGTGCCGATGACCACCTTCAACGGCAAGGGAAAGGGCAAGACCCGCGAGGAGAAAGACCAGGACTGGGAATTCACCGTGAAAACGATGATGATAATCCGCGACCTCATGCAGGGCAGTGACCGTCTGTTGGAGATGGGCTACAAGGAAGAAGCCATCGGCCACAACGCTATCGCCGCCGGTGTGCAGGGTCAGCGCCAGTGGACTGACTACAAGCCAAACTTCGACTTCCCCGAGTCGCTGATGTGTACGTCGTTCGACTGGAACGGTCCCCGCGAGGCCTACACGCTGGCCACTGAGAACGACTCGCTGAACGGTCTGTCGATGCTCTTCGGCCATCTGCTGACCAACAAGGGCGTGATGTTCTCCGACATCCGCACCTACTGGAGTCCCGAGGCCGTAGAGCGTGTTGCAGGCAAGCGCCCCGAGGGTGCTGCCGCCGGAGGCTTCATCCACCTCATCAACAGTGGTGCCACCACGCTCGATGCCACCGGTGCCATGAGCGACAAGGACGGCTGTCCGACAATGAAAGAGCCATGGGAGATGAACGAGCAGGACATGGAGGCCTGTCTGAAGGCCACCTCATGGATGCCTGCCGACCGCGACTACTTCCGTGGCGGTGGCTACTCGTCGCACTTCCTCACCCGAGGCGGTATGCCGATGACTATGCTACGCCTGAACGTCGTGGCCGGCCTAGGCCCCGTGCTGCAGCTGGCCGAGGGATGGACGGTAGAGCTGGACGAGCGTACCAACGACATCCTTGACAAGCGAACCGACCCCACCTGGCCTACCACATGGTTTGTGCCACGCCTCGACGCCACGAAGGATGCCTTCAAGGATGTCTACTCGGTCATGAACAACTGGGGAGCCAACCACGGTGCCATCTGCCATGGGCACGTCGGTGCCGACCTCATCACGCTTTGTGCCATGCTACGCATTCCCGTCTGCATGCACAACATTCAGGAGAGGGACATTTTCCGCCCTGCTGCATGGAACGCCTTCGGCATGGACAAGGAAGGTGCCGACTACCGCGCCTGTGCAAACTTCGGTCCGCTGTATAAATAACGAATAGCCAAAAGAGCTACTGAGCAAGACAATCCGTCACTTCTATCACCATCTCCTGACTTCGGTGTTGCGTCACCCTATACGCGCGCGTATATAGTAGGGAAAGGAAAAAAGAACCCTCACTTCCCACACTCCCC
>CAMJWJ010000171.1 GCA_946409435.1 uncultured Prevotella sp.
GTGTTGCCTTCAGTCAGCTCGATACCGGCACCGGCACCCGTTGCACCGTTGGCGTTGGCTCCCACACAGGTGATGTTCACGCCTTCAGGCAGATAAAGATATACCGTACCCTGGATGGTCAGTCCGCTGCCTCCTGCAGTGGTGTTGGTGAAGTTCAGCGACCTCGTCAGCCGATAATAAGAGGTGGTTCCTGAACCACCCAGCGTCATACCAGTAGTGGAACCCTCCGACAGGGCTGTCCAGGTGTCAGAAGTGGTCTCCTCCTGTGTGTAGACATAATCCCAACTGGTCTGCGCCATTGCCTCGCTGCCGCCTGTGAAGGTGCCCAGCGCGAGGGCAAGCGTTGTGAAAAGTAAATGTCTTTTCTTCATTTTGTTAATATTAAGTTGTAAAATTATAAAAATGTTATTTGTTGATTTTTCGACATACAAAATTACAACCAATTATTAATATGTAGTGTGTTTTTTTCGCATACTGCAGCAAAAATATTGTGCAATTGGGTAAAATATTGTTGGAATGGTGAAAAATTGTATATTTGACAACTCGGAATTGTTTGTATGACAACTTGTGTAGCGACACTTCCTCTGCGCCAATAGAACAAATAGCGGTTCCCTTTTTGTAGTTCGGCCGTTTTTTTGTACCTTTGCAGGAAATTGAGCTAAACAGAGAGAACCAACATGACGGCTATAGGGTTTTACCAATACCTCATTCACTTTGTAGTGATGATGACCATCCTGATAACGATGGCCTTGTATCTGCTGACATCAAGTCGTAATGCTTTCGGCAGTAAACTCGTCACCGACCAATGCCTGCGGCGCAAGGCTGGCAGGCTGATTTTTATCTACGTACTCATCTATCTGGCTGATATCCCGATGGTGCTATGGCTTGCTGATGACCTGCAGCTCCTGCAGATGGCATCTGTCACAGTCGACATGACAATATGGTGTCCCGTTGTACTGCATTTCTTGCTCGAACTGCTGCAAGACCGACGGCACTGGGACAACCGGCTGTTGCTGATCAGCGTGCTGGCAGTGATGCCCCTGACGGGGTGGATGCTCACTGGACACGCGTGGTGGAAATGGGCTGTATATGGCATGTATCTGGCAGAAGTGGCCTTCTTCATCGGCTGGTACATCAGGGCTGCAATAGCCTACCGCCGCTTTCTGGCCGACAACTACGCAGACCTGGAGCATAAGGAGGTCACCTGGAGCTGGATAATTCTAAGCTCCATGTTCTTCTCCCTCATCAACTATTTGCTGATGCTGTTCCAAAGCGACATGCAGGTATGCGTAGCCTTATCATACATTTTCCACTTTGCCGACATCCTGTTCTTCGGTATCATTGTCTGGTATATTGACAATCAGCAAATGCTGGAGCCGTTGACGGCGGAGACCGATGTGGAGGAACTGCCAAAGGAACAGGAAACAGAGACAGACGAGACAACCAACACCCTGACGGACCAGACTACCAGGGAGGACGTTATTATCACCAAGACAGGTGCACTGTTGCGTAAGTACTGCGAGGAGGCGCAGCTCTATCTGCAACACGACCTGTCACTCAAGACTGTGGCCCAGGAGTGTAAGACCAATCGCACCTACCTGGGCCGATATTTTGCCTCGCAGGGGCTTACCTACTATACTTATATTAACAAGCTACGCATCAACCACTTCCAGTCGCTCTACCGCGAAGCGCTAAAAAGAAAAAATACCCCTCCCACGATCCAACAGCTATCAACAGACAGTGGCTACGTCAGCTATAATACCTTCTCGCGCGCCTTCCTTGTTTGCACAGGCATCAGCGTCCACCAGTGGATAGAACAAGTAAAACTGGAAGATATTTAGGTCTTAAAGCTTGCAGAATGTAAAAAATACATGACCGTTAGGTAGTCATAAACGTTTTGTTACATCAGTTCGGGTATAATTTAGGATGTGCGTCCTAATATTATACCCGAATTGATATATTATTCGCAATAAATACTACTGCGCTTTATTGGAAAAGCGGAAATGCGTTTTGGACATCCGTGTCTGATAATAACAGTTCAAGATAGCAAAAGGTGACGTCAGAAAAGAAATTTGGCTGAATACCCTTTCACGTTTCTCCTTGCCGCAACTCTGGCGTATTGATGCGAATGTCGCAGTCTCGAAGAGTGCCTAATTTGTCCTTTTCAGTCTGACAACTTTTTCCATGCCGTTGGAAGTGCGGAACTTGAACAGGGCTTCCTCGTCTTTCCGCTCCATCAGTATGTAGGTGCAGATGTCTTTTATGCGCTCAGATTCTTTTAGCTCTTCACTCAAGGTATGTAGCTCTTCAACCTCCTTTAAATCTTCTTCTACAGTTTCTTTATTTTCTTTGCTACTCTTGAAGCCTCTGCGCTGGGCTATATGATATAAGGCCCGCCCAAGTATAAACCTGTTTTCCTGTTTTTCCAAATCTAATTGGTTCTCTTCCTGAACCAAAAGACTTCGTAGATGGTATGGACTAAGGAAGTCTGGTTTGCCATCGTTATTAAAATCTAGTTTAATCCAAGAATCGAAAGCCTTGTCTTCAACTGGATATTGATGGGAATAGCCTCCCCGATTTTTATTATATTTCATCCATTTGTTTAATGATTCTGTTGAGAGTGGACACAATTGGTATTCTATGAGGAGTTTTAAGGTCACCCATAGTCTTCTGTCCTCAACGGTGGACTCTTTGTTTTACTGGCTGGTGAATAGGTGAGGCTGCGAAAACAGAGGGAGGGGAAAGGTCACTGGAACGGCACTTCGAGGTGCATGTCCTGACCCGTCACGGGGTGGCGGAACCATAGCTCGGCGGCATGGAGCATCAGGCGCTGGTCGTGGGTGTGGGTGCCGTACAGCTCGTCGCCTACGATGGGGCGACCCAGCCCGTCGGGGTGGGCGCAGTGGATGCGCAGCTGGTGGGTGCGCCCCGTCTGTGGGTAGAGCGCTACCATGTTGTCGCTGATGAACTCATAGTCCGTGACCGCTCGTTTGCCGTGCTCCATGTCTACCACCTGGCGGGGGCGGTTCATAGGGTCTGGTCGCAGGGGCAGCGAGATGCGACCCTTGGCGGGTAGTGGGGAATGGGTGCCTGTCGTGGCTACTTCGTCAGTGCCCATGACTGACGCCCGGCTTTCAAGCACGGCAATGTATTTCTTATGTACTTCGTGGCGAACAAACTGCTCTTGCAGTGGCCGGTACACGTCGACCGACTTGCAGACGATGAGCAGTCCGCTGGTGCCCATGTCCAGCCGGTGGGCTATCACGGCACTGGGGTAGCGCTGCTGCATAACGGTCTCTACCGAGTAGGTCTCGATACGGCCGGGAACGGAGAGCAGTCCGCTGGGCTTGTTGACTGCCAGCAGCCACTCGTCTTCGTACACTACGGGAAGCTCCAGACGCTCAAAGCCCAGTGTCTCCGGGTCGGGGTCTACGTCCAGTCCCTGCAGCATCCACGTTAGGATGGGCTTGCACTTGCCGCGGCATGCAGGGTAGTAGTTCAGGTGCTGGCGCAGCTCGGTCTTCGTCGGTGCTCCCCACCAGAACTCGGCCATGCATACGGGGTGCAGCCCGTGCTGGTAGGCGTATTGCAGCAGTTTCGGCGCGCAGCAGTCGCCCGTGCCGCCCGGCGGCAGCGGGAACTTCCTGCGCAGCTTAGGTCTCGAGTAGTATTCCTGCCAGATGGCTACCAGGTCCTTCGTCTCGCCACGTGCATTCAGCAGCTGGTATTGGTGGAAGAGCCATAGCTGCAGCTCCTGTGACATCTGCTTTGCCAGCTCGTCGTTCGTGGCCGCACCCTCTGAACTCTGAACTATGAATGTTGCTTGCAACTTCGACGAAGTCAACTCTGAACTATGAACTAATGAAGAGATTTCCCGCTCTTTCGTCTTGAAGTATCCGTCGGGCTGCTGGGCATCGTAGACGGGAGGTACGAAGAATGACCAGTCGTTGCGCCCCGCCAGCAGTCCACTGTAGGCGGCTAAGAAGGCAAACCCTCCACCGGTCTCCGTTGCTGGAAGACCGGTGGAGGGCTGTTTGACTACCAGTACGCCGAACATCTTGCCGTGGTCGGCATCTTGACGTATCACGTCCTGGCTTGCGATGTATGACTGTACCTGCCGGGCTGCCTGCTGACAGAGTGGGTGCGGCTCGTAGGCAAAGGGGTAGGTGAAACGAGCCGGCGGACAGATGTCAGTATGCAGCGGATGGAGGCAGGGCATAGTTCTGAGTTGACTTCGTCGATGTTGCAAGCAACATTCAGAGTCCTGAGTTCATGACCGATTACTTCAGGTACTCCGAGAAGTCCGTCAGCTTCATGTCGCCCTTGCGAGCCAACGTGTCGTGCATGGCGAAGGCTGCGGTCAGACAGTGGCGCGTGTGGCCGCCGGTGCCTAACTTCAGGTAGTCCCACAGCAGCTGCTTGTAGTCGGGGTGGGCACAGTTCTCGATGATGCACTGGGCACGCTGCATGGGGCTCTTGCCGCGCAGGTCGGCGACACCCTGTTCCGTCACGATGACGTTGACGTCGTGCTCCGACGAGTCCTGGTGGGTCACGAAGGGAACGACGCTGGAGATGCAGCCGCCCTTGGCCACGCTGGGACACGTGAAGATGCTGAGGTAGGCGTTGCGGATGAAGTCGCCCGAGCCACCGATACCGTTCATCATCTTC
>CAMJWJ010000172.1 GCA_946409435.1 uncultured Prevotella sp.
TTGGCCACTCACTGAATTGAGAAGGCCACTCACTGAGCTGAGTGGGCCACTCACGGTCGTGAGAAGGCCACTCACTGAGTCGAAAATGATTGGAAGAATTCGTGAAGGGCGTTATCTCGGCAACTATTTACATTGCATCACCGTCAGTCCTCACATTGCCTCACCGAAACCATTCACCGCAAGTTGTTGTCGTGCAATATGTTACAGCGCTGGTGAAGGGTTTTTCGTTTTATGAATCATTGTAAGAAAATGAGGGCGGAGGATGCACTAAAAGGTCAACTGCTATATTATTATCTAATTTATTGTACCCGCGTGTAGGAGAAAAAATCCCTATAAATGTGGATTGCAGGAACGAAGAAAAAGATGTACCTTTGCAGCCGATTTTGAAAGCAAAGCAGAAAACAGCAAAAAAGTAATAGTAAAGGATAATATGAAACACATCATGCTAATGGCAGGAGCCTTGCTCCTGAACGTCATGGCGGCACAAGCCGCTGAAGTGAACGACACGTCACGGGTGGTAGACCTGGACGAGGTCGTCGTCGTGTCGTCGTCGAAAGACTACCAGAAGCTGCGCCAGCAGCCGCTGAGTTCGAACGTGCTGACCAGCCATGAGCTGAACCTCATGGGACTGCACGACCTGCGCGACGTGTCGCTCTATGTGCCGTCGTTCGTCATGCCCGACTACGGGTCACGCTATACGTCGACCATCTACGTGCGCGGCATCGGCTCACGCGTCAACAGCCCGTCGATGGGCATCTATGTCGACGACATCCCCCTGATGTCGAAGTCGGCATTCAACACTCACCTCTACGAGGCCAGCCGCGTCGATGTGCTGCGCGGTGCACAGGGCACGCTGTACGGCATGAATACCGAAGGCGGGCTGGTGCGCCTGTTCACGAAGAACCCCATGGAATATCAGGGCACGGACGTACGGCTGGGCATCGGTACCCACTTCCTGCGCCGTGCCGAGGCTGCCCACTACCGTAAGTTCAGCGACCGCCTGGCACTGTCGGTGGCAGGATTCTATAACGGGCAGAACGGATTCTTCCGCAACCAGGCCACGGGCGACCGTGCCGATGAGAGCAACGAGGCTGGCGGACGGCTGCGGCTGGTGATGCGCCCCACGGAGCGGCTGACGGTGAACCTGCTGGCCGACTACCAGTACGTGCGTCAGAACGGCTTTGCCTACGGGTTGCTCGACATGGACACACAGAAGGCTGCCGACCCCTCGACGAACCGTCAGGGCAACTACAAGCGCAACCTGCTGAACACGGGGCTGAACATGAGGTATGCCGGCAACTGGGCTGACGTGAGCTACACGCTGAGCTGGCAGTACCTGAAGGACGACATGCTGATGGACATCGACTACCGTCCCTTGGACTTCATGCACATGGAGCAGGCCCAGCTGCAGAACGCCATCACCCACGAGCTGGTGCACAAGAGCCACCAGATGGGCATCTGGCAGGGTACCACGGGCTTCTTCTTCTCGCACCAGTGGCAGAAGACCGTAGCCCCTGTGTACTTCGACCCCGCCATGAACCAGTTCCTGTCGAAGACCATCGAGGACTATGCCTACTACGGCATGCTCAACTCCATGGCTGCCCGCATGGGGCAGGAGGCTGCCGCCGCCATGATAGCATGGGCCGGCGGTTGTCATATCACGATGGAGACGGAGACGATACCCGGACTGTTCCGTACGCCGCAGACCAACTATGGGCTGTTCCACGAGACGCACCTCAACCTGACGCCACGGCTGACGGCAACCCTCGGACTGCGCTACGACGTCAGCCAGACGAGCATCGACTACGCCACCAGTGCCACGACGCACCTCGACGAGAACGTGATGGGCGTCAAGGTACAGGCTACCGTGCGCTCGCTGCTGGAGCACAAGCATGAGGCATCGTTCGACCAGCTGCTGCCCAAGGTGGGGCTGACCTACAGGCTGGACCGCTCGGGGAGCAACGTCTATGCCATCGTGTCGAAGGGCTACAGGGCAGGGGGCTTTAATATCCAGATGTTCAGCGACATCCTCCAGGCCGAGCTGCAGGGCGCTGCACAGCGGGCCCGTGGCGAACTGGAGCTGACGCACGACGAGGCAGCATACGACAACATACGCAACACCATCAGCTACAAGCCCGAGGAGTCGTGGAACTTTGAGTTCGGTACCCACCTGAACATCTTCGGAGGAACCACCCAGCTCGACCTGACGGGCTACTACATGCAGATACGCAACCAGCAGCTGTCGGTATTTGCCAGCCAGTACGGCTTCGGACGTGCCATGGTGAACGCCGGCAAGAGCTACAGCTGTGGCGTGGAGGCCACCCTGCGCGGCAGTGCGCTGGACAACCACCTGGACTGGATGGTGAGCTACGGCTATACCCACGCCGTCTTCAAGGACTATGTGGACAGCACGACGGTGGGTGGCGAGACGGTGGCCATCGACTACAAGGACAAGCGCGTGCCCTTCGTGCCGGAGCACACGCTGGCCGCTGCCGCCGACTACCGGCTGGACTTTGGTGGCAGCGTGCTGCGCTCGCTGACCGTCGGCGCCAACGTGTCGGCACAGGGCAAGACGTGGTGGGACGAGCAGAACAGCTACGGCCAGAAGTTCTATGCCGTGCTCGGTGCCCATGCCCGTGCTGACTTCGGGCTGTGCTCTGTCAACCTGTGGGCACGCAACCTGACGAACACCAACTACAACACCTTCGCCATCGAGAGCAGCTTCGGAGGCGAGACGCTGCACTTCGCCCAGCGTGGCAATCCCGTACAGTTCGGCATGGACGTGAGTGTACACTTCTAACATCTTGTTTCTTATTTCTTATCACAAAATAAAGAACTAAACAAGGCTAATTTGGTTAAAATCGTTAAAATTAACGGAAATAATTAACTAAAAGACTTCCTCGTAACAGGAAAAGTGCTAACTTTGCAACTGTTATGAGGAAGTCTACTATTTGGATTATAGCCATCGTCATGGGATTCTCGTTCCTGGCACTGCTCTTCCTTCAGATATCCTATCTCGAAGAGATGGTGAAGATGAAGAAGGAACAGTTCGACGAGAGCGTGAGCCGCTCGTTGTATCAGGTGTCGCACAATATGGAGGTGAACGAGACGCAGCGCTATCTGGAAAAGGACGTGAAGGACACCGAGCGCCGTGCCTTCTCGCAGGACTCCGTCATGGTCGACGGCCTGGGTATCAAGCACTCGCACCAGTTTGCCGTAGCTTCCGACGACGGTACCGTGTATTCGTCGTTCCAGCTGAAGACCTTCGAGATGAAGCCTGCCTCTGTGCCCAAGGCCATGATACTGAACAAGGACAAAAGTTCGCTGCTGGATGCTGCGAAGACCATGCAGGACATCGTGCGCACGCGATACATCTATCAGAAGGCGCTGCTCGACGAAGTGGTGTACAACATCCTGTATACCGCCAGCGACAAACCGCTCAAGGAGCGCATCAACTTCCGCGTGCTGGACAGCGACATCCGTAACGAGCTGATCAACAACGGCATCAACATACCCTACCACCTGACGGTGTCGACAACAGACGGCCGTGAGGTGTACCGCTGCCCGGACTACAGCGACGACGGCAAGGAGTTTACCTACAGCCAGGTGCTCTTCCGCAACGATCCGCAGTCGAAGCGAGGCGTGGTGAGCATCCATTTCCCCGAGATGAACTCCTACATCTTCTCGTCTGTGCGGTTCATGATACCCAGCATCATCTTCACCATCGTGCTGCTCATCACCTTCCTGTTCACCATCGTCGTCGTGTTCCGGCAGAAACGCTACTCGGAAATCAAGAACGACTTCATCAACAACATGACGCACGAGCTGAAGACACCTATTGCCAGCATCTCCCTTGCTGCGCAGATGATGAACGACGACTCCGTGACCAAGTCGGAGCAGATGCTCAGCCACCTCAGCAAGGTCATCGGCGACGAGTCGAAGCGACTGAGGTTCCTCGTCGAGAAGGTGCTGCAGATGTCGATGTTCGACAAGAAGAGCGTCGTGTTCAAAAAGAAAGAGCTGGACCTCAACGAGACCGTGGAACAGATAGCACAGTCGTTCAACCTGCGCGTGGAACATACCGGCGGTAAGATATACACCGAGATAGAGGCTGTAGAGTCGGCCATCTACGTCGACGAGGTACACTTCCAGAACGCCATCACCAACCTGATGGACAATGCCGTGAAGTATCGCAAGCAGGACGAGCCGTTGGACATCTACATCCGTACGTGGAACGACGACCAGCACCTGTACCTCTCGATACGTGACACAGGGCAGGGCATCAAGAAGGAGAACGTGAAGAAAATATTCGACAAGTTCTACCGCGTACATACCGGCAACAAGCACGACGTCAAGGGCTTCGGACTCGGACTGGCCTACGTCAAGAAGGTCATCAACCTGCATCAGGGCGACATTAAGTGTGAGAGCGAGCTGGGCAAGGGCACCAAGTTTACCATCACCCTGCCGGTGTTTAAGGAGGAGTGACAATAATTAATAATTAACAATTAACAATTAATCATTTATATTTAATAATTATGGACGACAAACTGAAAATTCTTCTTTGCGAAGACGACGAGAACCTCGGAATGCTG
>CAMJWJ010000173.1 GCA_946409435.1 uncultured Prevotella sp.
GGCTGCTCTTGCTGATATATGCCCTCTGGAAAAGCGACAGACCCTATAGCGAAGACTACGACAAGGAATAACACCTAGACCATAGCCCAGCCAAGAAATAGGCTAGAGCTGTCTGACATGCCTCCAGCCTCACGTGATAGATGCCTGAATACAGGTGTCTTCACTTGTCGTTGGCAAAAATACAAAGAATCCTTCAAATAAACAACAAAAGCTCGCACTTTTTATCAAAACTTAATAATCTACACCAGAAAACACCGGGGGGCTACGGGGGCGAGTAGCCCACGATAGGGTTAAAAGTTAAAAAAGAAACGAATTATTCTTTATTAACTCTTTTTTCTTTGAAAATAAAACAGTATCTTTGTAGCCGTAATGTGAAACATATTAAGAATTACCAACGAGTAAGAACTAAACACAGGTGAAGATGATGAAAGGGCAAGACAACGACATGAGCCGCCGCGAGTTTCTTCGGCGACTGGGCATGGGCGCCGGTTCAGCCATGGCTTTGATGGCGCTGGAACCCCTGAACGCGCTGGCTCACGGCATCACTGGTGCCGCCGAGGAAGCAGGCATGACTGCAGGTGACATTCACATGACCTACCGCGTGCAGAACGGTTCGGGCAAGCAGGTCTCGCTGCTCGGTTTCGGTATGATGCGGTTGCCCGACGACCAGGACGAGGTGAACCGGTTGGTAGACTATGCCATCAGCCATGGTGTGAACTATTTTGACACGGCACCGATGTACATGCGTGGCCGCTCTGAGGTGCTGACGGGTAATGCCCTGTCGCGCCATCCGCGTGAGAAGTACTACGTGGCCACGAAGATGTCGAACCAGAACCCGCGTCTGTGGTCGTTCGACGACTCGAAGCGCATGTACGAGCAGTCCTTTGAACGGCTGAAGGTCGACTACATCGACTACTACCTGCTGCACAGCATCGGCGGTGGCATGGAGACACTGAAAGGCCGTTTCCTGGATAACGGCATCCTCGACTTCCTGCTGAAAGAACGTGAGGCTGGCCGCATCAAGCATCTTGGATTCTCATACCATGGCGACGTGCGTGACTTCGACTGGCTGTTGGACCGTCAGGATGAGTACCACTGGGACTTCGTGCAGATACAGATGAACTTCCTCGACTGGCGACATGCGTCGATTCGCCAGGGAAGACGCCACGATGCTGATGCCGAGTACCTGTACAATAAGTGTGAGAAGACTGGTGTGCAGTGCGTCATCATGGAACCCCTGCGCGGCGGTGCCTTCGGCCGTATGGCCAGCGAGCTGACCAGTCAGCTGACTGCTGTCCATCCCGACGACAGCACGGCCCGGTGGGCCTTCCGCTGGGTGGGCAGCTACCCGAACGTGCTGACCACGCTTAGCGGCATGAACCGCATGGAACATCTGGAAGACAACGTCGAGACCTTCTCGCCTCTGAAACCGTGTACGGAAGAGGAGAACACGCTGCTGGCCAAGATTGCCGACCAGATGGCAGGATTCCCCACCATACCGTGTACCACGTGCGAATACTGCATGCCGTGCCCTTACGGTGTGAACATACCTGCCAACTTTGCCTACTACAACCAGGCAGTCAACGACCATGTGTTGCCGCTGCCCGCTGCCGAAGCCGCCAACTATGCCGAACGCAAGCAGCAGTTCGTCGACGGTTACCGCAAGGCGCTGTCCGACGAGAAGACGTGGGCGTCGCGCTGTCAGGACTGTGAGGTATGCCTGTCGAAGTGTCCGCAGCAGATCCGCATTCCTAACCAGTTGGCCCGTATTGTGGAGACCTTGCGCCCCCATCGCGGTTAGTCCCCTCTTGGCTGCCGCCGGTCCGCCCCTGTGGTGCCGTCTGCTGCCCTAACAGCCCTTTCATGCCATCTTGATACGCGTCAAGAAAACGGGCGCTTCTGCCATTCTGCTGGCTCAACGGCGTTGGAAATGGGATAATCTTATTACCTTTGCATCGTAATCGAGAGGATTACTTAGTATTCATTAGGTTAGTAGTTATAAGATTAAGGTAAAGATTATGTTATTAGATTTTCAGACGACGGTCATGCTGGCCGCGGTGGCAGTAGCCACTGTCTTGAGCGTCATTACACTCATGCATACCAGCATCCGTTAATCGAGAGTAGCGCGGAGTGAGAGATTCATACCGCGCACTTTTTTTATAAATAAAACATAAAATATGCCCTTTTATCATATAATTAACTTAATAAAACCGACAAACATGCTCAAAATTGCAGAATTGTGCGTAAATTTGCACCCAAATTTCGATTAGACGAGATAAATGAAACAGTTAAAGACACTTATCGTGCTGCTGCTGACCGTTGCCGCAATGGCTTCGTGCATGAAGTCGAGCAGTTCAGACATTACACTCTACGATGATGCCGCCATCAAGGCATTCACCCTTGGTACCGTGAATTGCTACACCACGGTATCGACCGCTGACACGACCTACACGAAGAAGACGGCCTATGTAGGCAGCGTCTATAGGTTTACGATAGACCAGATAGCTACTGCCGAGCACGTCGATGGACTCGACGTGAAGGCACGCCATATCTACAACAAAGACTCGCTGCCCGTGGGTAGCGACATCACGCACATCCTCTGCACCGTCACCACCGTGAACAACGGGGCGGCAACAGTCTACGAGCCTGAAAGTGAGGCCTTCTTCTATGCCAACGACAGCATCGACTTCAGCCGTCCCCGACTCTTCAGGGTGTATTCCAGCGACGGCACCGGCTATAGCGACTATGTCGTGAATGTGAATGTTCACAAGGAGAAGGGGGACGAGTTTGTGTGGACGCTGATGGAGAACGTTCCGATGCCTGACGACCAGCCTCAGTCGCTGCCCGAAGGCATCAAGCAACTGCTGGGTGGCAGCACCACCGAGCAATATGCCCTGTCGACGGACAATCGCCTCATGGTATGGAACGCTGGCGAGAACCAGTGGACAGCCGACTCGCTCGACAGCGACCCCTCGCTGCTGCCTACCGAGGACTGCTCGCTGGTAAGCTATCCCATGAAGTATAGCAGCGAGACCGACTATGTGCTGTTGGTGGGAAACCGCAAGGAGCAACAGACTGGCAGCTCTGCCGAATGGACTTCGGTCGTCTGGCGCAAAATCGTGGACTACGGCAGGTATGGACAACGGATGCCGTGGGTGTACATGGAGCGCGAAACGGATGCCCTTTACAGGCTTCCCTATCTGAAAGGACTGAACATCGTCAGCTACGATGACGGTGTGCTTGCCTTCGGCGGCGACTACAAGAAGATATACCAGAGCCGTGACAATGGCATCACGTGGAAGGAAAACAGCCTGTACAAGATGCCCGAAGGCTTCGACTACAATGCAACGGCGGTGACCGTCGCCACGGATGACGACAACTACATCTGGCTCTACTGTGCCGGCACAGGCCAAGTGTGGCGTGGAAGGCTCAACAGGCTGGGCTGGACAGACCCCAACAATTGATTGTTGAACATTGACAATAGATAATTGTTCTGGCGGTATGGTGTGGAATACGGATACGAGAATGAGGCGGACGGTGCTGTGCACGGCAGTCCTTGCTCTTCTTGCCTTTTCGATGCCAGTCGCAGCACAGACGGAACCGGAATACCGGATGGAAGTGGGTGGCGGCGTAGGACTCATGACCTACTTGGGCGACTTCAACGGCAATCTGCTGAAGAACCCCGGCCCCATGTTCTCCGCTCTGGTGAAATATAAACCCTCGCCGCGCTCGGCAGTGGCACTGAACGTCAGTTACGGGCGCTACAAGGGGGATGGAAAGAATGCAGGTACCTATCATCCGTCGCCGTGGACGAACTATACCTTCAAGCACGGACTGCTGGATGTGGGACTGAGATACGAGCTGAACTTCTGGCCCTACGGAACGGGACAGGAGTATAGGGGAGCTAAACGGCTCACACCTTATATATATATAGGTATGGGTGTCACGGTGGCTAAACCCGACAAGACCGAGCTGGGCATCAACATGCCCGTAGGTGCCGGTGTGAAATACAAGCTGGCGCCTCGGCTGAACCTGGCTGCCGAGTGGACCATACACTTCACGGGCAACGACCGCCTGGACGGTGTGAAGGATCCCTACCGCATCACGTCGTCAGGACTGTTTAAGAACACCGACTGCTACACCCACCTGCGACTGTCGCTGACCTACGACATCTGGGCGAAATGCAAGGTGTGCCACAACGACAAGGAATGAGACGGAGCGGACACCGGCAGTTGACAACCGACGATTGAAGACAGATAATTGATAACCGAGAATAGAATATAAGATATGACAGCAGAACTGGACAAGAGCCGCATACCACAGCATATTGCTATCATCATGGACGGCAACGGACGATGGGCCACGGAAAGAGGCCTGGATCGCACATTCGGTCACAAGGCAGGACTGGACACCGTGAAGACGATTACAGCAGAGTGCGCCCGACTGGGTGTAAAGTACCTGACGCTATATACCTTCTCGACGGAGAACTGGAACCG
>CAMJWJ010000174.1 GCA_946409435.1 uncultured Prevotella sp.
CTTCTGTCTTATAAACCCAGAAAACTAAAAACCTTGCATGAAAACCGAAAGATTTTTTAAAAAAAAACATAACAATCCCACATGAATGCCGAGGATACTGAAAAGCGGCTACACCGAGAAGGATGCAGCCGCTATCTTAATGCGTTAAGTGTTTCGTTCTTAATTGAACTTCAGAATCTGGCCGGCCTTCAGCTTGGCATTCTTCTTTAGGTGATTCAACTTCATGATGGCACTGACGGAGGTGCCGCGCTTTTTGGCTATACTGAAGAGCGTCTCGCCACGCTTCACCTTGTGGAAGCGAGACTCCTGCTGGTAGCTGGCCTCGGGAGCTGCCGTAGCCAACTCCACCTCCTCATCGCTGCTCTCGTCGTCGCCGAAGCTCATGCCGCCAGCGCCACGCAGACGGGTGGCAATGGCAGACTCCTTCTGGTACGTGGACTTGCGGAACATGTAGTAGTCGTCGACAACATCCTGATTGCGGAAGTCGAACATCAGGGCAGGGTTGAGGGCCACGCCACAGAGACGCGTCTCGAAGTGCAGGTGGGAACCCGTGCTCCGTCCGGTGTTGCCACCAAGACCGATGGGGTCGCCGGCGCGCACTTCCTGATCCTCTTCTACGAGCTGCTTAGACATGTGGGCGTAGTAGGTCTCCAGACCGTTGTTGTGGCGGATGACGACATACTTACCATAGCCGCGACCCTCGTAGCGTACTACACGGACCTTGCCCGAAAAGGCTGCACGGATAGTGTCGCCTATATACACCTTTATATCCAGACCCTTATGCTGGCGTCCCCAACGATGACCGAAGTTACTTGTCAGCACACGGCTGTCTGTGGGCATACAGAAATTCTTCAGTGAGATACGGAAGGAGTCGGGCAACTCTGTCACCTTGCTGTGGGCATGCATGTTGTCCCAGTCCTCGTAAAGGTCGCTGGAAGGATTGTCGAAGCTCTCGGTAAATATCAGTCGCTGCAGTGCTACGCTGTCGACTTCTTTCATCTTTCTGTCAATAGGTGCCTGGCGTGCCAACAAGTCCTGTCCCATGCTGGGGAGTGTGCTTATCGTTGCTATAGCCAGTAGTGCAATTTTCTTGAAAAACATCATTATTATGTTATTATCTCAATTATTAATAGGGTTCGTTTTTGTCAATAAAACGTTGCAAAGTTACTAATTATTGTTGTAACTTAGCACTTTATCACCACCTGTTTAAGGTTTATTTGTGTGTTTTAACACTTTTCCCCTCGTTTTTCATTGCTCATTATTCATTTCTCATTCCTCATTTCTCATTCCTCATTTCTCATTTAAGATATCGCCCCCCAGTTGATGTTGGTCTTCCGCAGCTCCTTCAGCCGTCGCCACAGCAGGGCATAGCGGCTGGAGGTGCAGTCGGGGTCATCGTCGATGACCAGCTGAGCCTCGTCGCGGGCCATCTGCACCAGCTGTCCGTCGCGGGCAATGTCGGCTATCTTCAGGTCGAAGGCCATGCCGCTCTGCTGCGTGC
Organism: uncultured Prevotella sp.; assembly: GCA_946409435.1. GTDB lineage: Bacteria > Bacteroidota > Bacteroidia > Bacteroidales > Bacteroidaceae > Prevotella. Next base: position 1,502 of record CAMJWJ010000174.1, read on the forward strand.
CTTCAAGGTCGCCGGGACCGCGCAGCTTCAGGTCGGCCTCGGCAATGCGGAAGCCATCGTTCGTCTCGCACATGATGTCGATGCGCTTACGGGTGTCCTCGGCCAGCTGGTAACCCGTGACGAGTATGCAGTAGCTCTGGTCGGCGCCACGCCCTACCCTGCCCCGCAGCTGATGCAACTGGGAGAGTCCGAAGCGCTGTGCTTCGAGTATGACCATCACCGAGGCGTTGGGCACGTTGACCCCCACCTCGATGACGGTGGTGGCCACGAGTATCTGTGTCTCGCCACTGACGAAGCGCTGCATCTCGGCCTCCTTGTCGGCAGGCTTCATCTTGCCATGAACCTTGCTCAGGCGGAACTCGGGGAACACCTGCCTCAGCACCTCGAAGCCGTCCTCCAGGTTCTTCAGGTCTATCTTCTCACTCTCCTCGATGAGGGGGAAGACGATGTACACCTGCCTGCCCTGCCGTATCTGCTTGCGTATGCCGTCGTACAGCGTGGGCAGCGAGCGGTCAAAGACGTGCTGCGTAACCACGGGCTTACGGCCCGGCGGCAGCTCGTCGATGACGCTGACGTCGAGGTCGCCGTAGAGTGTCATGGCCAGCGTACGGGGAATGGGCGTGGCGGTCATCACCAGCACGTGGGGCGGATTCTGGCTCTTGTTCCACAGCTTGGCACGCTGTGCCACACCGAAGCGATGCTGCTCGTCGACGACCACCATGCCGAGGTGTGCAAACTGTACGGTATCCTCGATGACGGCATGCGTGCCGACGAGTATGTGTACCGTCCCGTCGAGCAGTCCGTCGAGCACCTCCTGGCGGCGCTTACCCTTAACGATACCTGTCAGCAGGGCCACGCGTACGTCCATGCCTTGCAGGAATTCCATGATGGTCTGCAGGTGCTGCTCGGCCAGTATTTCCGTGGGTGCCATGATGCATGCCTGGTAGCCGTTGTCTATGGCGATGAGCATCGACATCAGGGCCACGAGGGTCTTTCCGCTGCCCACGTCGCCCTGCAGCAGGCGGTTCATCTGGCGTCCGCTGCCCATGTCCTTGCGTATCTCACGGATGACACGTTTCTGGGCTTCGGTCAGCGAGAAGGGCAGGTGGTGGTAGTAGAAGTCGTTGAAGACGTCGCCAACCTTGGAGAAGACATATCCGCGGAACTTACGGCGGCGGTCGCTCGTGTACCTTAATATATTCAGCTGAACGTAGAACAGCTCCTCGAACTTCAGCCGCACGCGGGCCTGTTCCAGCTCCTTGGCATTCAGCGGGTAGTGGATGCAGCGCAAGGCATCGTCGCGTGAGACGAGGTGTAGCTTTTGGGTGATGAAGTCAGGCAGCGTCTCAGTCAGCGGGGCCTTCAGCACGTCGAGCAGCGACTTCGTCAGGCGTTCCACAGAGCGGCTATTGAGGCCCATCTTCTTCATCCGCTCCGTGGTATTGTAGTAGGGCTGCATCTTCATGGCCGACAGTTCCAGCTTGTCGGCGGCCTCCATGTCGGGGTGTACAACCTGGATGCGGCCGTTGAACACCTGCGGCCGTCCGAAGACGATGTACTCCGTGCCTATCTGGTATTTCTTGACGATGCTGTCGGTATAGTTGAACCACGTCAGGTCCATCACCTTGCCGCTGCCGTCGGTGAAGTGGGCCACCAGGCGCTTCTTCCGTGCACTCTGCTTGAAGGTCTCGAAGCTGAGGATGTGGCCTTTCACCTGCACGAACGGCATGTCGCCTGTCAGCTCACGAATGCTGTACAGGCGGCTGCGGTCTACGTGCTTGTAGGGGAAGTACTGCAACAGGTCGCCGAAGGTCGTGATGCCCAGCTCTTCGCTGAGCAACTTTTTGCGCGATGGGCCTACCCCCGGCAGATATTGGATATCTTGTTGCAGTATATCTTGCATCGGTTCTATTCTTAGCAGCGGACTGTCACGGACTGAAACGGACAATTTGTTATTTGCAGCGGACTGTCACGGACTGAAACGGACAATTTGTTATTTGCAGCGGACAAAAGCGGACTGTCACGGACGATTTGTATCAATCTGGCTTATGATAGCCTCGGCGATTGTAAGGTCGTAGGGAGTCGTTATCTTGATGTTCTCACGATTACCGTCGACAAGGGTGATGGGATAGCCATAACTCTCCACCACAGAGGCATCGTCAGTAAAGCCGTCGTTGTAGGGCTGGCGGTTGGCAGCCATAAGCAGTTGGATGTCAAAGGTCTGCGGGGTCTGCACGAGGCGGTACTCGCCGCGGGGAACGGTCTTTGACAATTGGCCACTGTCTGGGCTTTCCAGATGGCGAACGGTCTCCACAACGGGAATGACGGGGATGACGGCCTTCTTCTCATGGGCTGTCTCGTAGCAGTTGCGGATGACGTCAATGGCAGGAAAGGGGCGCACGCCGTCATGTACGCCTACCACGCCCTGGGCATCGTCGGGAATCAAGGCCAGTCCATGCTGTACGCTGTGGAAGCGCGTCTCGCCGCCGTCGGCCAACTGATATTCTATATCGAAAGCATAATCCTGGCACAGCTGTTGCCAGTAGTCCTGCTGGGCCTTGGGCAGTACAAGGATTATCTGCAAATCAGCAGAATAAGCTCTGAACCGTTCAATGGTCCGCATCAGTACTGGCTTCCCGCCAACTGGCAGGAACTGCTTCGGAATGTCGCTTCCCATTCGCAGGCCCTTACCGCCTGCCACTATGATTATATAATCCATATTTTGCTTCTAATTTTTGGCATCGGACTCAACGGACTGACACGGACTCTTTGTTCTCTGCATCGGACTTAACGGACTGACACGGACATTTTGTTCTCTGCATCGGACT
>CAMJWJ010000175.1 GCA_946409435.1 uncultured Prevotella sp.
CAATGGCATACCAGTTGGCACCCAGCATTTCGCAAATCATGTTGTAAGCCTTGCCGGAGAAGAGCGCCACAATGTTCATGCAACAGTGGAATGTCAGGAACAGAATGAGCGCCAGGCCGGTGACGGACATGACAACTTTTCGACCAATTGATGAATTAATTAACCACATAAATTGAATTTAAATTATTAATAATTTGAACTTGATAATACTCAATTGTTGGTAGAACCTTTGGTTTTTAGGGTACAAAGTTACCAAAAAACTACGAACCTCGCAAACGTTTTCGTAATTTTATGACTTTTCTATTCAAAATTTCTGCTTTTTCGGGCACTACATAACAAAAAAAGAGGATGCATCCGTTCCGATACATCCCCCTGCTTTCGTTTTGAATCCTTGCGTGAAGTACTCTTTAGTACCCAGACCCGGGCTCGAACCGGGATGGGTTGCCCCACTGGTGTTTGAGACCAGCGCGTCTACCGATTCCGCCATCTGGGCTTCAAAAGCGGTGCAAAGGTACGAATAAGCGAGTAAAAAACAAAATAAAATCACATTTTTTTTGTTTTTTCGAGCGAAAGTACATTCGAGACACCGTCTCAAGGGTACGAATAAGCGAGTAAAAAACAAAATAAAATCACATTTTTTTTGTTTTTTCGAGCGAAAGAAGTGCTTAACTCGACGAAGTCAACCTTCGAGACACCGTCTCAATGGTACGAATAAGCGAGTAAAAAACAAAATAAAAATATGAAAATTCTATAAAAAGCATCGTATTTCTTGTTTTGTAAAGAAAAAAATGCGTACCTTAGTCGACGAAATCAAATCGAACTATCATGAATACTACTAACCAAAACAACTACTGTGTCATTTTAGCCGGTGGACGGGGTCGACGCCTATGGCCTTGCAGCCGGGACAAATATCCGAAACAGTTTCTCGATTTCTTCGGCACCGGGCGTACCCAACTGCAGAGCACGTTCGACCGTTTTGTAAAGGTGATGCCCGTTGACCATATCTTTATATGTACGTGCAAGGAATACAAGCCCATCGTCCTTGAGCAGTTGCCCGAGGTGATTGAGCAGAACATCCTCGTAGAACCCATCAACCGCAACACGGCCCCCAGTGTGGCATGGGCCAACATGCGCATCAAGCGCACCTGTCCTTCAGCCAACATCATCGTGACCCCCTCCGACCAGATGGTGGTCAACGAGGATGCATTCCTGCGCAGCCTGGAGATAGGTATCAACTACGTTTCCGAGAACAACGTGCTGCTGACGATGGGTGTCCGGCCCACCCGCCCTGAGCCTGGCTACGGCTACATCCAGTTAGGCGAGTTAAGCTGCAAGCCCGACGTCTACCACGTGAAATCATTCACCGAGAAGCCCGAGCGCGAGTTTGCCAAGATGTTCATGGAGAGCGGCGAGTTCTACTGGAATACGGGCATCTTCATCTCCAACTCCCGTCACCTGACGTTGACCTTCGAGCGCATCTTCCCCAGCGTGCTGCGCAGTCTGAAGTTCGACAAGCCCAACTACACGTACGAAGAAGAGCTGGAGTTTGTGGCGCAGAACTATCCGCGCTATCCAAACCTGTCGCTCGACCGTGCCATTCTTGAGCAGGGTCAGTATGTGTACGTCATGCGCTGCAACTTCGGCTGGGCCGACCTTGGCACGTGGCATTCCGTCTACGAATTCATGCAGCGCGGCGAGGGCGACAATGTGGTGCTCGACTCCACGGTCATGCTCGACGACTCGCGTAACAACATCATCCGTTTGCCCAAGGGTCGCCTCGGCGTCATCAGCGGTCTGGATGGTTACATTGTTGCCGAGCAGGACAACGTGCTGCTCATTTGCAAGAAGGGCGACTCATCGGCCATGGTGCGCAAGTATGTCAACGAGGTACAGCTGCGCTACGGCGACGACTTCGTCTGACCTCTCATCTCTCTCACCTCTGACCACTCACCTCTAAAGGTTGAGAAATGGTCAGAACTTGTAGGCTGCCTGTACCAGCAGGTCGGTCACGGCCGAGTGGTTGATTTCCTGCAGACCGCTGCCTATGCTGCTTCGGTCGAAATAGTTGGTGGTGCCCGCCTTGACGCTCAACATGAGGTGGTTTCCCAACGTAGCTTGCGCCAGCAGCGAGTAGCGCAGTCCGTGGCCGTAGTACATCGGGAACGAGAAGTCGTGAGCCACCGAGCGTTCGTACTGATAGAGGCGTGAATCATAGCCATCGGTATGAAACCACCCTATCTGCCCGTCCACCAGGATGCTACGCCACCGCCATGTGGCCCGTTGGCTGACCATGACGCCGCTGCTGTGACGGCCGTTGGCCAGCGTGTTGGAACCGTCAGCCTGAGCCTGTAGTGTCAGTCTGGGCGACACGTCCATGGCAGCACGCAACCGCAGGCGGTGCTCGGGGCGGTTTTCCAGCAACGACTTGCTGCTGTTGTCGTGCTGACGGATATGCAGGCGGTAGCGGCCTTCCAGCGTCCACCTCTTGTGGGTGTAGCGTGCAGACAGCAGCCCGTCGACGGCATCGCTGGGTGCCGACACGAGATAGCGCTTCCAAGCGAAGTGGGCATAGTCAACATATCCCTGCAGCAGCCATCGTGACGTGGGTCGCCACGTTGCACCGACGTACAGTCCGTGTTCGTTTTGCACACCGCTGCCCTCGCTGAAACTGCGAGCGTGGAGGGCTGTATAGCGCTTGTCGTAGTATCGGTGCAGGGCCATCAGCGTCAACTCGTCGGTCAGCCTGTAACTGACAGCGTGTATGGCAGCCAAGGCTCCATTGCCGTTGATGGCCATCTCGCCACTGACGGCCAGCCGGGCAGAGGTGTAGCCATAGTCCGTGCTGACATTCACGAAGTTGTTGCCCTCGGCAGCGTAACGGCGATAGGAAGTGGCCGTCTTCTGTGGCGACAAGCGGCGGTCGAGGTGGGTGTAAACGGCATTGAGACGGACGAAGGCAGAGCCGTCACGAAGAGTTGGTCGCCAGCCGATGCTCATGCCGGTCAGCACCTCGTGGGTGTTGTGCTTCTTGCCCATCTCTGTCGGTGTACGATGGTAGCCGTCGGTCAGCAGTGTACGGGCCGTACCGTCGTCGTTGAGCGTAGCATCGAGCGGACGGTACGAGGCAAAGAGCGTGACGTGCCAGCGGGGCCACAGTCGTACAGTGGCAGCAGCCCCCTGCAGGTATCCTGCTGCCGACCGTGAGGTGTGTGCCGTCAGCATGTGGCTGCTGCGCCCCATCGACTGCAGGGAAGCCAGCTTACCGAGGCTGAAGCCGGTGTTCATCACCAGTCCCATACCCATCTGCACGCGGTAGGTACCGAGGTTCAGCTCCTCCAATCGGCCCATGCCTCGCAGCTGCAGGTAGTAGCTGTAGTGGTCGTAGCCCATGCTGTTCCTGTTGCTGAAAAACGGCTCGCCGGCATCCTGTGCTCCTGTGATGCCGGCCTTGATGTGGTCGCCGTAGGTAAACTGGTAGCGCAGGTCGTGGCGGTATTTGTAGCCGAGATAGCCATTGCGGTCGCCCTTATGGTCATACAGCGGCAGCTTGGCCGTTGCCGTCAGCGTGTGTTCGCCATGCTTCATCACGTCGCTGAGTTTTGGCCTCACGCGCTTCACCTTCTCATCGCCGACAAAGACGAAGCATGCCAGCAGACGGCGCGTGTCGTAGTCCAGCGCCTTGATCATCTGCAGCTCACTGAGTGAGCGCACGGGGCGGTATCGGTCCACATAGGCCACGACGGCCTCCACCTGCGGAGCCGTCAGGAAGGGCAGTTCTTCCAGCTGTTCGCGGCTTATCTGGTTGATGTTCAGCTTTGTGGCAGCGCGTTCCTCCAGCAGCAGCATGGTCTCCTCGCCGAAATTTTCCTCCATGTCCTCGGCTGTCATCCACTGCCGCAACACCTCCTGCCAATCATCCTCTGACGATTGGGCGTAGCTTGTCATGAACAGGAGCGAAAAGAGCAGCAGTGCGTATTTCATGCTGCAAAAATACACTTATTATTTGAAATCATTAGCACTTCAAATCATAAAAAACAATAATTCTTTCACTGTTATACGCTTTATTATATAAATAATGTGTACCTTTGCACGGTTTTTTGCAAACGATTGCAAATATTTATTTTATAGATGTTTTAATTTCAAGATGAACGTAATTACGAAAAGTATTCAGTTGCCTGATGGAAGAACCATCACAATTGAGACCGGGAAAGTGGCAAAGCAGGCCGACGGCAGCGTCATGCTCCGCATGAACAACA
>CAMJWJ010000176.1 GCA_946409435.1 uncultured Prevotella sp.
TACGTTCAGCCGTTCGGCATAGTAGCTCACATCACGCTCCGTTCGGCTGATGCCGGTAGCAAGCAATGCCATCAGCTGTTTTACGATGTAAGCAGTACGGTCGGAATGCTCAGAAACTGAATAGCTCGTTCAAACATCTCGTTTACCATTTCAGCTCTTCCTGCAGGATTACGCCGTCGGTCATGGGGCTGTCGGCTTCGGTGAAGGCGTTGGCCTTGTACTGTATGCAGAGCATCGTGAGGTTCTCGCTGCCTGTATTCTTCAGTGCACGCTTGCCGTCGGGAGACACGCGGACGATGGTGCCTTCGCTTACGGGGAAGATCTCGCCGTCAACCTGATACTGGCCTTCGCCCTTCAGAATGAAGTAAAGTTCTTCGTGAGTTTTGTGGGTGTGCAGGAAACCGCTGTCCTGACCCGGAACAAGTGTTTGGAACGAGAACTCGCTGCCTGTAGCACCTACGGCCTGACCGGCAAACACCTTGCCTTTTAACGTAAAGTCGGGGCCCATCGGCAGCTCGTGCTCGATAATCTCATCCATCTTACCTACGCTGACAGCGCTGTAGTTTTTACCTCTCTTGATTGTCTCAATCTGTTTCATAATTTCATTTGTTTAAAGGGTTACTTATTTCGTTTTGACGCTGCAAAGGTACTGCCACTTTCCCAATCCCGCAAGAAGGCACTTTTTAGTGTGATAGTTACCAAAAAGTAGGAATTAGGATATTGTCGGACTTACCTGTATGCGACATTAACTTAGATTAACATAGTGCATTGTCGTTACTTGGTAACTATTTGCTACCTTTGCCGTGCAAACTCCAAATTGTCAAATAGTAAATAGTAAATTGTCAAATAGTAAATAGTAAATTGTCAAATAGTAAATTATATGTCGGACATCAAGGCAGAGTATTTAGCCTGTCCCATCAGGCAAGTGATTAGTCGCTTTGGCGACAAGTGGTCGTTGCTCGTGCTCTTCATGCTGAACAGGAGCGAGACGGGCGTATTGCGTTTTAATGAGATCCGCCGTCTGATGACGGACTGCTCGCAGAAGATGCTCTCCCAAACGTTGAAGAATCTGGAGCAGAGCCACCTCGTTCACCGCGAGGTGTATGCGGAAGTGCCGCCACGGGTGGAATACTCCCTGACGGAAACGGGTAAGTCGCTCATTCCGCCCATCATTTCCCTCGTAGAATGGGGCAAAGTACATTTCGAAGAGGTGGTAACTGATTGAGATGATGACCGTCTCACTTGGAAAGTGAAAAGTGAAAAATGAAAAAATGAAAAATATGACAATACAGGAAGCCATTGAAGCCCGGCATAGCGTTAGGGCATATAAGGACCAGCCGTTGAGCGAGGAAGTCGTCAAGGTGCTGGAAGAAAAGATTGTGAAGCTAAATCGTGAAGGACAGCTCCATATCCAGCTGATCCTCAACGAGCCGAAGGCGTTTCAAGGGACGATAGCCAAATACGGCAAGTTCCGTAATGCCAATAACTATCTGGTTATGGCCGGCCGAAGAGCCGACGACCTTGATGAACGCGTAGGTTACTACGGCGAGCATCTGGTCTTGCTCGCTCAGACGCTTGGCTTGAACACCTGCTGGGTGGGACTCAGCTACTCAAAGGTGCCGGGAACCTATGTGCTTGGCGAAGACGAGAAGATAGTCTGCTACATTGCCATTGGCTATGGCGAGACACAAGGTGCCGGTCATAAAATCAAGGCCATTGATCAAGTGAGCCGCTCGGCCGTAAGGACGCTTGACTCGACCAAGGACGCATCTGCCGCCACCCCGTCGTGGTTCCGTCGAGGCGTCGAAGCAGCCCTGCTTGCTCCTACTGCCGTGAACCAACAGAAATTCTCGTTCGAGTACCTCGGCATGAAAGACGGCCGCCATCAAGTGCGCGCCAAGAAAGGCTTCTCGCTGATTGGCTATACGCAGATAGACTTAGGCATCGCCAAATACCACTTTGAGATTGGAGCAGGAGATGTCGATTTTGATTGGGTATAAAAAAAACCAGAAATGAACCGTTTGCGGTTCTCCTGTGTTAAGCCGCTGTGATTGTTCAGGTTCTTCTTCAAGTCTGTAAATGTTCCCTCTATCTTGTTGTTCGTATTTGGCATCCCCTTGCAGTCCTCCCGTTGGTAGGTAAACAGGTATGGCAGGTAGAAATTCAGGCTGTTCATTGCAGCTCTGAGCCGCTGATGCGTATAGTGCATCTTCCGGTCCTTGTGGAGGCTCTTGTGGCCAATCGTGTCCTTCCACTTCTCCTTCCATGCATGGTAATCCTTCTTGAAATCTGCCTCGTCAGCCTTGTGCAGCCTGTCTGCCAATTCCTTCAACTCTCTGCTGGCATGCATCTTAGGATGCAGCGTCAGGTAACGTCTGATGATCTGCTTCATGTGGAACTGGCACATCTGTATATGGTACTCTGAAAACGTCTTGAACAGGCTCTGCTTGCCGTCTATGATTAATCCACGCCTTGATTTGCAAAGCTGAACCTTCATCTTACATCTTCCATCCTAACGATATTCAGCGAGTAAGGAGGCACGTCGAGCAGAATGCTGCCATTGTCGGGCGAAAGCAGTTGCTCCACAGGATGGATGACGGTGGGCGCATCGAGCGTATTCTCTTCCATACCGTCGTTAGCTGCCAGCCTGACTACACGGGCAACTGTCGGTTTAAAGTTCTTCAGATTTAGTCGGGCTGTGGTTGCTGCATCGCTGGTATTGGCGACTTTCACAATCAGTTCCCTGCTGGCATCGTCGATAGTGGCAGAGGAGAAGATGCCCTTTGTGTCGTCGTGCTTCAGAACCGTATTGAAGACCATTTCGTTGTCGAGCCACGCCTTCACGCTGTCACCGTTCACCTGTAAGATTATATCGTACCAACGGCCTGCCTTGATATGTCCACGCTTACTGTCAGTCAAGAACTTGCCTCCAGTGCTGATTTGCTCGATGGCGTGCTGTGTGTTAGTCCATCCACCGAAGTTCAGCCAGCAGTAGTTATTTTCATCCACATAGTTAAAGACGATGATGAAGCCCTCGGCTCCCTCGTCCTTGCGGGCACGGAACTTACAGGTGTAATGGTCGTTATCGATGATGCTCTTCTCAATGCAGAGCGTGCCCTCCTTGCGACCTTTCTGCCGCACGGTGTTGCCATCCTTCTGCCAGTCGCCATAGACGTAATCCATATCCTTATCGGCCTCGAATGTAGCACGCGTGTTCCATGTCCCGAATCCCACACGGTTCTGTTTCGGTGTCAGCGGTTTGCGGACTTTTCCTTTGTAGGGATCGTTCTGCACTACTTTCACCGCCTGTGTACCCAGATGCTGCGGCATGAGTTGCTGCACATAGTAGCTCGGGGTGCCCATGACTCGGCTGCTGTTGAAACGAATCATATCGGGACGCCAACGGGCATCGTTCTCGTTGACAAAGATGGGGGCATACGAGGCCAGTTCCACTACGTCACCATTGTTCTCTATGCCCATCATATAGACGGCCTCGCCCAAGGCGGCATTCATGTTGCCCAGTTTGCCGTAGCCGTTGGTCACCGCATATTCGCCTACATAGACCTTGGGACCCTGGCGGTCATAGCTGTCGTACTTTTGGAAAGCAGCGGCAAACCAGTCAGGAGAGCGGTAGTAGTGCTCATCAAGCAAATCAACAGGCTGTTCGCTGCCCCACTTGGGGTTGTCGTCACCCCATGCCACCACGTTGCCGATGATCTTCATCTCGGGATACTTCGCACGGATGGCTTTATAGAACTGCTCGTAGCGCTCGTAGTAGTGGTCACTCTGCTGACGAGGATCCGGTTGGTTGTTTTCGTTACCTATCTCCAGATATTCTATTCCGAAAGGCTCCGGATGACCGTTCCTGGCACGCATGGCACCGTATTTCGTCGTGACGGGGCCGTTGGCATACTCCAAGGCATTCATGCACTCGTCGATCCACGGCTGAATGCTGTCATAGGGTGTCTCGCCGCCATGCCATATTCCCACATTCACGACATAAAGCGGTTTGGCTCCCAAATCCTCTGCCAACTGCAGGTATTCATGGTAGCCCAGTCCGTCAGTAGTACGATAGCCCCAGTTCACGTTCCAGTGTCCTTCACGCTCCTCAATCGGGCCGATGGTACGTTCCCAGCGGAAAGCATTGTCGGGGCTCTCCTGCCCCTCAACGAAGCAGCCTCCAGGGAAGCGCATGAACTTCGGGTGCATCTGCCACAGCATATTGGCCAGGTCGGGGCGCATACCGTTCT
>CAMJWJ010000177.1 GCA_946409435.1 uncultured Prevotella sp.
CTTGCGCCGATGGTACTGCAATGCAATGCGGGAGAGTAGGAGGCCGCCACTTTTAAAGAGAGAAGCCCTATTATCAATATGATGGTAGGGCTTCTTATTTGTTTCTAGATGAAGATTTAATGGCTTCACTTGTAGTAAAACGCAGACTGTCTGCGTCTAAAGATAAACAATAACATGCAAAAAAAACAATATGAAGAAACTGATTCTTTTTTCTTTGATTAGTCTCTTTTCTATCGGCATTAAAGCACAAGATAGTGGTTTGAAAGGTGCTTGGACAGGAAAACTGAATGTATATGGGAATGAACTAACGCTTGTATTCCATTTTAATGGAGAGGACTGTACGTTGGACTCTCCAGATCAGGGTGTAAAGGGCGTTCGAGCTAAGTTAGAACGTACAGTAACAGGTATCAAGGTTGCCGTTCCGTCTATCAATGCCAGTTATGAGGGCGTTAATATGGGCGAATCTATTATGGGAACATTCAAGCAACATGGGCAGTCGTTCCCACTGACCATAAAACCTGGCTTGTTGAAGCGCAATCGTCCGCAGACACCAGCAATGCCCTATCCATACCAAACACAGGAGGTAAGTTTTAACAATGGCGATGCCATATTGAAAGGTACTCTTGTTATACCAGAAAACGCTTCTCGCCAGACTCCGGTATTGCTGATGGTTACGGGTAGTGGCCTGCAGAATAGGGATGAAGAAATCTTTGAGCATAAGCCTTTTGCCGTTATTGCCGATGCGCTTGCGCGTGCAGGAATAGCTACACTCCGTTACGACGACCGAGGATTTGGAGAGTCCACTGGGGATGTTGTTAACTGTACTACGGAAGATCTCAAGAATGATGCTTTTGCTGGTGTCCAATTGCTCCGTTCTCGCTTCGACAAAGTGGGTGTTATCGGTCATAGCGAAGGCGGTACCATCGCTCTGATACTGGCCGCAAAAAAAAAGGTAGACTTTATTGTTTCTCTTGCAGGTATGGCTGTCTCAGGTAAAGAGACGCTTCTTTGGCAGAATCGCCTTGCCCTTGCTGCAGCAAATACTCCCTCAGAAACGATTGACGTTTACTGCAATGCTCTTGATGAAGTCTTTGATGCCTGTATATCTGGAACTGCTATGCCGTCGACCACTCAATATAACCTTCCTACATCATTGGCCCAAAATCTTGCTGTTGTAACCAAGCAACTCCAGACTCCTTATATGAAACAATTCCTCACTTTGGACTCCCGTCCGCTTCTTGGAAACATTACGTGTCCCGTTCTTGCCCTTAATGGAAGCAAAGATACGCAGGTGGAGCCTGAAAGTAATCTTGGCGCACTGCGTAGCGGATTGCAGAAGAATGCTAAGAACAAATTGGAAGCGATAGAAGGAGTGAACCATTTATTCCAGCATTGTAAGACTGGCATGGCTACTGAATACGGCAATATTGAGGAAACCATTGCTCCAGAGGTATTGGAGAAGATTGTTTCTTGGCTGTCAAATTTGTAAACGTCTAAATATTTTAGTTCAAATAATTTCCAAATAAATTATAAATCCCAAAGCGAAATGATATAGCTTTGGGATTTTCTTTGTAATTTTGCAACGATGAAAGCGATGAGAAGACAAATATCAGCGATTGTTTTATTGGCAGTATTCCTGCCGATGCTGATGTTGTCGTCTTTGCACTTTCACGAAACTCCACAGGTCATTGACACGGAATGCAACGACTGCGTGCATCATAATTGTCATGGTCACCTGACGGCTACAGCAACGTGGGCGCATGATTGCGTGTTGTGCCAGTTTATCACTCTGCCTATGCTGACAGCTATCATCGTAGCTGTCATGATATTTGTTCATGTATGTAAGAAATTTCGAGCCCAGCCTTTATGCGCTTGTCATACAGCCTGCTGTGGCACTATCGTAACCAGAGGTCCTCCGACCGTCTGATTCCTACTAGACTTTTACATACATTTTTAATAAACCATTTTTTAATCAAGAATGAAAGCAAAATATATAGTTTTGCTGCTGTTGTGTATATGCACGGCAGTGGCAGCACAGGATAATAACAATAAGCGTGAACCAATAAACAATAAACATGATCACGCGGAGGACTCGACGGACGTATTCTTCCGCCATCTGAACTTGAACGAAGTAACGGTGACGGGCGTGACGGGCGACACGAAGCTGAAGCTGGCGACGGCACCGGTGAGCATCATTTCGCCACAGGTGCTCAGGGCGACGGCCTCGACGAACATCATCGACGCCATCAGTCATCAGCCGGGTGTGAGCCAGTTGACGACGGGCGGCAGCATATCGAAACCCATCATCCGCGGACTGGGTTACAACCGCGTGGTGGTGATGAGCGAGGGTGTGCGCCAGGAAGGTCAGCAATGGGGCGACGAACACGGCGTAGAGGTCGATGGCAGCAGCGTGGGCAGCATCGAGATACTGAAGGGTCCGGCATCGTTGATGTACGGCTCGGACGCGATGGCCGGTGTGGTCATCATGCATGCGCAACCGACACTGCCCGAGGGTGATATGCGCGCCAATGTCAGCACGGAATATCAGACGAACAACGGACTGTTCGGCTATTCGCTGCAGATGGCCGGCAACCAGAAAGGTTTTGTGTGGGACGCGCGCTGGAGCCAGAAGATGGCGCACGCGTATAAAAATAAGTATGACGACTACGTGCCGGGTTCGCAGTTTCGCGAACAGGCAGGACGCCTGATGCTGGGCGTGAACAAAGGGTGGGGGCACTCGCGACTGACGGCAACGGCCTACCACCTGACGCCAGGCATCATCGAGGGCGAGCGCGACCCCGAGACGGGCGAACTGGAACATGAAGACGGGTGGACGGGTCATGGTTATGGAAAGACGCTGCCCTTCCAGCAGGTGAAACACTACAAGGTCGTGTGGGACAATGCGCTGCACCTCTCGTCGGGCTATCTCAAGGCCATCATCGGCTATCAGCAGAACCGCCGTCAGGAGTATGAGGAGTCGATGGACGACTACGAGCTGTATTTCAAGTTGCACACGCTGACCTACGACGTGCGTTACATCACCAACGAATGGAACGGTTGGAAGCTGTCGACGGGTATCGGCGGCATGTATCAGACGTCGAAGAATGAGGGCGAGGAATATCTCATTCCCGACTACCGTCTGTTTGACTTCGGACTCTATGCCACCGCCACGAAGACGCTCAGTGACCGCTGGACGCTGAATGGCGGTGTGCGCTACGACCACCGTCGACTGCACGGCGACGAACTCATGGAGGACGGCGAACAGCGTTTCATGGATTTCACGCGCCACTTCAATGGTGTGACGGGTAGCATCGGTGCCGTATTCAACGTGAACGACCACCTGAACGTCAAGCTGAACGTGGCCCGCGGTTTCCGTACGCCGAACATGAGCGAACTGGCGTCGAACGGTGTGCACGAGGGCAGCATCCGCTACGAACTGGGCAACCAGCAGCTGAAGGCGGAATACAGTCTGCAGGCCGATCTGGGCGTGGACTTCACGTCGCGCTACGTCTCGGCACAGCTGGCACTCTTTGCCAACCGCATAGACAACTACATCTTCACCCATCGCGTGGCGGAAGAGATGGAGGAAGGCTACCTGACCTACGCCTACACCCAGGGTGACGCGCGGCTGTTGGGCTTCGAGGCAGGTGTGGACGTTCACCCCATCCACTCGGTGCACTTCTCCAACACCTTCTCGTATGTCGATGCGCAGCTGTTGCATGCTGATGACGCCACGAAATACCTGCCTTTCACCCCTGCGCCCAAATGGACGACGGAGCTGAAATGGGAGTTGCAGCACCACTCGCACAGCACGGTCAGTACGCACGCCATGCATGAGTACCGCCATGATCATCCCAAGAACGGAGTGGCACTGAATAACCTCTACGTTGCTGCAGGCCTCGACTGCTACTTCCGTCAGTCGCACGTCTATCGTGCCGACGACACCGAAACCGAGACGCCCGGCTATGCGCTGCTCTCGCTCTCGGCAGGTACCGACATTCAGGTGAAAGGCAAGAAGATAGCCGAGTTGTATGTCACTGCCGACAACCTGCTGAACAAGGCCTACCAGAACCACCTGAGCCGACTGAAATATGCCGACATGAATGTGGTCACGGGTCG
>CAMJWJ010000178.1 GCA_946409435.1 uncultured Prevotella sp.
CCGACGAGGCAACGGGTAACCTCGACACCCGCACGTCGTTCGAGATGCTGGTGCTCTTTCAGGAGTTGTACCGTCAGGGTCACACCATTATCTTCGTGACCCACAACCCTGAGATAGCCGAGTACAGCAGCCGTAATATCAACCTGCGTGACGGCAAGATACGCGAGGATACTGTCAACACAAATATCAAGTCGGCAGCCGAGGCACTGGCCGCGCTGCCTAAACCTCAAGACGACTAATAATGAATTATGAATATATTCAATCTATTTAAAGTAAGCCTGAAAGCCGTAGCCAACAACAAGATGCGGTCGTTTCTGTCGATGCTTGGCATCATCATCGGTGTGGCTGCCGTTATCATCATGATGGCCATCGGACAAGGCTCGAAGGAGAGCATACGCGCCGAGTTGTCGACGATGGGCACCAACCTGCTGACTATACGGCCAGGAGCCGACATGCGTGGTGGCGTCCGTCAGGACCCGTCGTCGATGCAGACGCTGAAGATGGCCGACTATGAGCGCATCATGCGTGAGAAGAAGTTTGTGACTAAGGTGTCGCCGGAAGTCACCGCCAGCGGTCAGGTCATCTATGGCAACAACAACACCAACACGTCGATGTATGGTGAGTCGACCGACTATCTGGACATCAAGCAGTGGGATGTCGAAAAGGGCGACTGCTTCACCGACGAGGACATCAAGAAGGCTGCCAAGGTGTGCGTCATCGGTGCCACCGTTGCCAAGGAACTGTTTGGCGGGCATGTCGACCCCATCGGCAAGACCATCCGTTTCAAGTCCATACCCATGCGCGTCATAGGTGTGCTGAAAGCGAAGGGCTATAACTCGTGGGGCATGGACCAGGACAACGTCATGATAGCGCCATACACCACCATCATGAAGCGTATTGCTGCACAGACCTACTTCTCGAGCATCGTCTGCTCGGCCGTCACGGAGGAACTCTCCGACGCGGCTATCGAGGAGCTGACTCAGATGCTGCGCGACAACCACAAGCTGAAGGATGAAGCCGACGACGATTTCACCATCCGTTCGCAGGCCGAGATGATGGAGACCATGTCGTCGACCATGGACACCGTGACAATCATCCTCGTCGTGGCAGCAGCCTTCTCACTGCTCGTGGCCGGTATAGGCATCATGAACATTATGCTGGTGAGCGTCACGGAGCGTACCAAGGAGATAGGACTACGCATGGCTGTGGGAGCCACAGGCCCCGTCATCTCGCTACAGTTCCTGATTGAGTCCGTGCTGATATCCGTCACGGGAGGTCTCTTGGGAGTCCTCGTCGGGGTAGGGGCCAGCACCGCCGTGTCATCCTTTGGCATGCCCAGCAGTGTGCCGGCGTGGAGCATCTATGTGTCGTTCCTCGTTTGTGTGTTCATCGGCGTGCTCTTCGGTTACATCCCAGCCCAGAAGGCGGCTAACATGGATCCTATTGAGGCTATCAGACATGAGTGACAATTCATAATTCTTAATTCGTAACTAACAATGAATAAGCGCGTTGGACTATTCTTGCATGTGGCGTTCTGGGCCTACATGTTCCTCTCGCCACTGACGTTCATGAGGAATTCAGGTGTGACGATAGATCACTATCTGATGAACTGCATGCAGCCGCTGTTGCTCATGGTGGTGTTCTATGCCAACTACCTGTGGCTCACGCCACGGCTCTTCGTGGAGGGCAAGCACGGCTACTTCCTGCTTGTCAATACCGTGTTGGTCGTCTGTATGGGACTCTTCAACCACTATTGGATCACGTACACCCATGAGATGTTCATGCCGATGAACATGCCTCACTATACGCCGCAGTTTATCGACATCGTGTTTTTCATCATACGCGACATCTTCAACTTCGCTATCTTTGCCGCTGTGGCTACTGCCATCGTGCTGGCTATGCGCTGGCAGCATAACGAGCAGGCACGCCGTGAGGCTGAGGCTGCACGTACAGACGCTGAGCTGAGTAACCTGCGCAGTCAGATTAATCCCCACTTCCTGTTGAACACGCTCAACAATATCTATGCGCTGACGGCTTTCGATGCCCCTAAGGCACAGGAGGCCATTCAGGAGTTGTCGAAGATGCTGCGCCATGCCCTCTACAATACCCAGCAGCCCACCGTGCCGCTGAAGGACGAGTTGGAGTTTATTGGTAACTACGTCAAGCTGATGCGCATCAGACTGCCTGAGTCAGTCGATGTCACCTATACCCTCGACGTCAAGAGCAGTGAGATGACCGTAGCTCCCATGATATTTATCTCGCTTGTCGAGAATGCTTTCAAACATGGTGTCAGCCCCATCGAGCCATCGTTCATACATATCAGTATCGGTGCTGCCGGTCAACAGATTGTCTGCAACATCACCAACTCGAACCACCCCAAGACGGCTTCCGACCATAGCGGCCACGGCATCGGCTTGCAGCAGGTGCAGCGCCGTCTCGAACTGGCCTATCCTGGCCAATACTCATGGGAACGTGGCGTCAGCGACGATGGCAAGACCTACCGCTCGTGCATCACAATCAATAACGCTTAGCATTCGTTTCTCATTTCTCATTACTCATTACTCATTTATAATTATGACCATCAATTGTGCTATTATCGACGATGAGCCCTTGGCAGCAGGACTGCTCAAGAGCTATGCAGAGAAGACCCCCTTCCTACAACTGATAGGAACCTACGGCAGTGCCCTTGAAGCCATGAAGGAACTCCGCGACCACCCCGCCCAGCTGTTGTTCCTCGACATCCAGATGCCCGAGCTGTCGGGTATTGAGTTTGCCAAGATACTCCCGCCAGAGACAAAGGTCATCTTCACCACAGCCTTCCAGCAGTATGCTATAGAAGGCTACAAGGTGTCGGCCCTCGACTACCTGATGAAGCCCATCTCCTACGATGACTTCCTGAAGGCCGCCAACAAAGCGCTCGACTGGTTTGCGGTGGCCCAGCGCCAGGAGGCTGCCACGCGCGATCGGTTCATGTTTGTCAAGAGCGACTACAAACTGGTACGTGTGGCACTTGACGACATCCTCTATATTGAGGGCTTGAAAGACTATGTGCGCATCTACCTGCAGGACGGCACCCGCATCATGTCGCTGATGAACATGAAGAAGCTGGAGGACTATCTGCCTCGTCCGGAGTTCCTTCGCACGCATCGCAGCTATATCGTTCACATGAGCAAGGTGCAGCAGATAGACCGTTTCCGCATTGTCTTCGGCAGCGAGTACATCCCCATTTCCGATTCCTATAAGGACGACGTTCAGCAGTATTTTGAACAGCACACGCTGGTATAGGTCTGGCATGATGCGTTAAATAATACAAAAAACTGAGGTTAAAAGATACAATTACGCGGAAAATGCCTTACTTTTGCATCGGTTAATCACTTTAAAACAGGATATGACAATGAAAAAGATGATAGTAATGGCACTGATGCTGGTAGGCTGCATGACAGTGGCCATGGCTCAGAAGCCCGCAGAAATCAAGTTCGACAAGACTACCCACAACTTTGGAACATTCTCTGAGAGTGAGCCGAAAGTGACTTGTGTTTTCACCTATACCAACGTAGGAGAGCAGCCTCTGGTGGTCAATCAGGCCATTGCCTCGTGCGGTTGCACGGTGCCGGAGTATACCAAGACTCCTGTTCAGCCTGGCGAGAAGGGTGAGATCAAGGTGACCTACAACGGTGCCGGCAAATTTCCCGGTCACTTCAAGAAGTCTATCACTATCCGTTCTAACGGAGCCGTTGAGATGACACGCCTCTACATCGAGGGTGACATGACGGAAGCCAAGTAAAGGTAAGAGTGAAATAAAATGCTGCCGCATCTCATGCTATAAACTGAGATGCGGCAGCATTGTTTTTGCTAGTCGCTGAACACTGCAACCTTAGAAAGAATAGCTGAGTCCCAGCGCACTATACTCCTGGAACTGGAAGTAGCCTAACTTCTCGTCGCGGGCATTGGAGTCGTCGAAGCGCGGATACAGGAAGAGGTTGGCCGTGATATATTTCGACACCTTCAGCTCTATCTCCTGACTTCATCACTTGTCCGATATTTTTATTTGCCACATGATGGCACATAC
>CAMJWJ010000179.1 GCA_946409435.1 uncultured Prevotella sp.
AATTGTTACAATCCTGTTACGTAACCGAATCGTAACAGGATTTTCTTGGAGGTAGATGAAAAACGTCGTATCTTTGCGCAAAAAAGAAATGATGGAAACAACACATGATTATTTATTTATTTCGCTGAAACTGTTAGGCGCACTTGGCTTACTGATTTTCGGCATGAAGATGATGAGCGAGGCCTTGCAAAAGTTGGCAGGCCCACAGTTGCGACACGTGCTGGCAAAGATGACCACAAACCGGCTGACGGGAATGCTGACGGGTACAATGGTGACCTGTGCCGTACAGTCATCATCGGCCACAACGGTGATGACCGTTTCGTTCGTCTCAGCAGGGCTGCTGACGCTGGCACAGGCTATCTCAGTCATCATGGGTGCAAACATCGGCACCACGCTGACAGCGTGGATCATGTCGCTGGGCTATAATGTTGACCTGACAAATGTCGTGTTCCCCGCGTTTTTCTTCGGCATGGTGCTCATCTACCGCAAGCGCCACCGCTACGTGGGCGACTTCCTCTTCGGCATTGCCTTTATGTTCCTATCGTTGGTCATGCTAAGTACGGCTGGTAAGGAGATGGATCTGGAGCACAATGAGACCGTGGTGAACTTCTTCGCCTCGTTCGACACTGGCAGTCACCTGACGATACTGGCGTTCCTCGCCATCGGTACGCTCATTACCTGCATCGTGCAGTCGTCGGCAGCCGTCATGGCCATCACCATTCTGCTCTGCTCCACGGGTGTACTGCCTATCTACCTCGGCATCGCGCTGGTAATGGGCGAGAACATCGGCACTACGGCGACGGCCAACCTCGCAGCACTTGGTGCAGGCACTCAGGCTCGTCGGGCCGCACTGGCTCATATGCTGTTCAACGTCTTCGGAGTCATTTGGGTGCTCTGCGTGTTCTATCCCTTTGTCAATATGGTATGTTCGCTGGTGGGTTATAATCCTGCTGCGACAGATCAGACCGCGCAACTGCCCGTCGTGCTGGCCATGTTCCATACCTGTTTCAACGTCACCAACACTGCGTTGCTCATCGGTCTCATCCCGCAGATGGAGCGCATCGTTTGCTGGCTGTTGCCTGAGAAGGAAGAGGCTGGGCGTCAGGAATTACACCTTCAATACATACAGGCTAATCTTGTGCAGACCCCCGAAATAGCTGTGCTCCAGGCACAGAAGGAGACGGCCCATTTCGCCGAGCGCATGCAGCAGATGTTCGCCCAGGTGAGAAGTTTGGCTAAGGAGGACGACGAGAAGCAGTTCGACAGCATCTTCCAACAGATAGAGCAACAGGAAGACCACGCCGACCAGACCGAACTGGCAATTGCCCGCTACATGGAACAGGTGAGCGAAGACCACCTGAGCGACGAGACGAAGCAGAAAATCCGTCAGATGATGCGCGAGGTGGGCGAGCTGGAGTCAATCGGAGATGCCTGCTACAAATTGGCACGCACCATTAAGCGTAAACAAGAATCGGGCAAGCGCCTCACCACTCATCTGCAACAGCAGCTCGACGACATGATGACGCTCTGTGACAATGCTCTCACTCAGATGAACATCATCATGAAAGGTCATCGCAACGAGCATGACATCCGCGACACGTACCGGATAGAGAACGACATCAACCAAATGCGCGACCGCCTGAAAGTCGGCAACATCCGCGCTGTTAATGATCATGAGTACGACTACGCCCTTGGCACCATCTTTGCCGACCTCATCAGCGAGTGCGAGAAGCTGGGCGATTACGTCGTCAATGTCGTACAGGCGAGATTTGGGATATAAAAGTTTTTCTCTTTCGATTTTTTTTATTATATTTGCAGCCAGAATGGAACAGAAAAGGATTCTTGTGGTGGATGACGAGCAGGACTTGTGCGACATACTGCTCTATAACCTGAGGGCGGCAGGCTATCAGGCCGAGGCTGCCTACTCGGCGGATGAGGCTTGGGCGACAATCGTAAATTGTAAATCGTCAAATAGTAAATGTTTTGACCTGCTGTTGCTCGACGTGATGATGCCGGGCTTATCGGGCTTTGAACTGGCACGGCGGCTGAAGGGCGACGAGACAACGGCGGCAACGCCCATCATCTTCCTGACGGCGAAGGACACGGAGGAGGATATGCTGCACGGCTTCGGACTGGGAGCCGACGACTACGTGAAGAAACCATTCTCGGTGCGCGAGGTGATGGCGAGGGTGAAGGCGGTACTCAGTCGTTCGGAGAGTATCCCAACCGATATCCCTAAAACCTTGCAATACGAGGGGTTGGCGATAGACCTAAGCCATAAGTCGGTCACGTTGGATGGTGAGGCGGTGGCGCTGACCAAGACGGAGTTTGAACTGCTCACCCTGTTACTGAGTCATCGCGGCAAGGTATTTTCGCGCCAGGAGATTCTCGACAGCGTCTGGCCGCAGGACGTCATCGTCACTGATCGCACGGTGGATGTCAATGTGACCCGTATGCGTAAGAAAATAGGGCGATACGGACAGATGATCGTCTCCCGTCAAGGATTTGGATACGTGTTTGAGTTATGAAGAAACTGTCTGAAGGAACGAAGATGTGGATGAGCGTGATGGTGATTTTTGCCGTCTACGCCGTCATCTTTATCCTGTTCGAGGACTACGACCGCAAGATGCTGGCGCCTTTTGATGAGGTCAGCGACTGGCACCTGCTGCTGTTCTCGCTTGTGGTGATGGCCGGCCTTGCCCTGCTGCTGCACCGCTATGCCTGTCACATGGACGAGCGCATCAGTCGTGAGCAGGCCGAGAAGGAGAACCGGATGCGCCGCGAACTGACACAGAATATATCGCACGAGCTGAAGACCCCTGTAGCCAGCATTCTGGGCTACACCGACACCATCCTTGACAATCCACAGATGGACGACCAAACACGGCTGCAGTTCATAGAGCGTACCCACACGCAAGCCCAGCGACTAACAGCCCTGCTGCAGGACATCTCGACGCTGAACCGTATGGACTATGCCACCGATGTCCTTTCAAAGGAGCGCGTCGATGTGTCGCAGATAGTGGCCGACATTGCCGAAGAGACCGTCCTCGCCTTCCGACAGAAGGGGATGACGCTGCACAATTGCCTGCCGCATAACATCATCATCCAGGGCAACACCTCGCTCGTCTATAGCATCTTCCGCAACTTAACGGACAACGCCCTCTGCTATGCCGGCGAAGGAACCACCGTAGAAATCGCTGCCGACGAACAGCCCGACAGTTGGCACTTCACCTTCCAGGACAACGGCACGGGCATAGCCCCTGAGCACCTGCCCCGCATCTTTGAGCGCTTCTACCGCATCGACAAGGGGCGCAGCCGCTCTCTCGGCGGTACTGGTCTTGGCCTGGCCATCGTCAAGAACGCCGTCCTGCTGCACGGCGGCACCATCACCGCCCAGAACATCGCCACTGGCGGCCTACAGTTTGAATTTACATTGAAGAAGGAATAAGGGTTGCAGTTAGCTATGCTTCCAGTTAAGAACGTGTAGGAACAAAGCTTCCATCTGAAACGATAACAGAGTCTGTTGCCAAAGAGTCTGCAGAATCTATTGCCTTGCCTGTTTTACTACCACAGGCTGTCATCGTTAGCAGCACCAACAAAAACAGAATTAGTTTTTTCATTCGTTGAACAGAAGGATTACGAGAAGTATCTGACTGACAAATACCCCGATAAGAAACTGGCGGTGCTGTCGTGTATGGACACCAGACTCACCGAACTGCTCCCTGCAGCTCTGGGTTTAAAGAACGGTGATGCCAAGATCATCAAGAATGCAGGAGGTCTGGTGATTTCAGCCTTCGACTCGGCTATGCGAAGTCTCATTGTGGCTATCTATGAGCTGGGCGTAGAGGAAATCATGGTGGTGGCTCACTCGCATTG
>CAMJWJ010000180.1 GCA_946409435.1 uncultured Prevotella sp.
GCGTACGCATGATGGTGTTCATGTTGTTGTTGATGATTGACTGGTAGGTGTCCATCGTCGATTCCAGAATGTTGGAGTAGATGTTAGTCGTCTCGCGGGCCTGTGTCATCTCGATGTTGACATCCTCGATGAGGTCGGCATCCAGCTCGTCAATCTGTAGCTTGAACTTCAGCTTCTGCAGCAGGTTCTCGTTGCCACGGATGGAGGTGGTGAAGTAGGTCAGCGAGTCTTGTAGGCGCGACAGCCCTATCAGCGACTCGTTGTTCACCTCGCGGTCCAGGTTGCGCTTGGCCTTGTCGATGAGCATGCTGATCTGCTTCAGCCGTTTCAGGTACCAAACGGCACTGGAGAGGAACAGTCGGAAGATCATGTCCACATAGTCGGTGAACCCTTCGCCGCGCTTCTGCTGGAAGCTGACGAAGTCGATCATCATGTTCGTCTCGTAGAAACAGACGGTGATGGTGACGTCGCGCTTGTGGATAATGCCGAGGGGCACCGTCGTGTAGGGTGTGCGTGAACGCACCTCCTTGACGTAGGGTATGCGCAGGATGATAAGCATCCATCCGTCGTCGTACTCGTAGCGGGCCCGCTCGTCGGTATCGCTGATGTCCGACATGAAGTAGTCGGGTATCGAGAACTGTTCTTCCAGCATCTGCTGGTCTTCTTCTGTCGGACACGTCACCTGTATCCAACAGTTGGGCTGCCACTCCTGTATCTGGCTAAGCCCGCCTTGGGTGTTCCAATAGGTCTTCATTGTGCTAATCCTTTTTTAATGCATCATGCTCAATGCATCGTCCATGACTCTGCGGCAAGAGGATTAGCGGTCTTGCCTGCCGTTCCTCCCGCCTTACTGTTTAAAAGTATCCGCCGGGTAATCGTCCATAATGTTGTTTGATTGGTTATTTTGCTTGCAAAGGTACAAAATATTTTCTAATCGCCAAATTTTTGCAGCAAAATATTTGCTGCCGTGTGCTGTCGGTCAGGCCATTTCTTCCGTTAATGCTGAATAAAATCTAAATATCGACAGTTTTTCTGCTCTTTTCTTTGTCAGCCACGGGATTTGTTGTACTTTTGCAAGGAATTAAGACATCACACAATGGAGTACACCATAGAAAAAATCACCACGCTCATCGGAGCGCGCCGCATCGGTACGGCCGATGCACGCATAGGGTGGCTGCTGACCGACAGCCGTTCGCTGTGTTTCCCCGAGGAGACACTGTTCTTTGCACTCAAGACGCCGCGCAACGACGGCCACCGCTACATCGACGACCTCTATCGCCGTGGCGTGCGCAACTTTGTTGTCGAAAGCCATTTTTCATTACTCACTTCTCGTTCCCCATTCAAAGATGCCAACTTCCTCGTGGTGCCGTCGCCACTGGCCGCCTTGCAGCGGCTGGCCGAGCGTCACCGCGACGAGTTCGACATACCCATTGTGGGCATTACCGGCTCAAACGGTAAGACAATGGTCAAGGAGTGGCTCTACCAGATACTCTCGCCCGACTTCATGGTGACCCGCTCGCCCAAGAGCTACAATTCTCAGATTGGCGTGCCGCTGTCCGTGTGGCTGCTCGACGAGCAGACGCAGGTGGGACTCTTCGAGGCTGGCATCAGCGAGCCTGGCGAGATGGAGGCGTTGCGCGACATCATCCAGCCCACTATCGGCGTGATGACGTCGCTTGGAGCTGCCCATCAGGAGAACTTCCGCTCGATGGAGGAGAAGTGCATGGAGAAGCTGACGCTCTTCAAGGATGCTCAGGTCATTGTCTACAATGCCGACGACGACCTGGTGAGCCGCTGCATCCGCCGCAGCGGATTCAAGGGCAAGAAGATCGGATGGCGGCGCGACGAGATGATGGGCCGCTACCAGCTGCCTTTCTACGACGAGGCCTCCTTGCAGTGCTCCTTTGCCTGTGCTGCCGTGGCGCAGTACTTAGGTGTCGCCCCCGAGCAGCTGGCCGAGCGCATGGCCCGTCTCGAACCCGTTGCCATGCGACTGGAGGTGAAGGAAGGCCAGCGGGGCTGTACGCTCATCAACGACTCCTACAACAGCGACATCAACTCGCTCGACATTGCCCTTGATTTCATGCAGCGGCGCACCTCGCAGCATGCCGGGCAGCAGTCCACGCTGATCATCAGCGACATCTTCCAGAGCGGCATGGCTGACGAGACGCTCTACCGCGAGGTCAACGAGCTATGTGTCAAGCGCGGCGTCGGCCGTCTGATAGCCATCGGCCCACGTATCAGCGCCAGCAGTTCACAGTTCACAGTTCATAGTTCACAGTTCTTTGCCACCACCGACGCCTTCCTGGCCAGCCCCCTGCTCCGTCAGCTGCACGACGAGGTCATCCTCATCAAGGGTGCCCGCGCTTTCGGCTTCGACCGCATCACCGAGCGTCTTGAGCAGAAGGTGCACGAGACTATCCTCGAGGTGAACCTCAATGCCGTCGTCGACAACCTCAACTACTACCGTTCCCTGCTCAAGCCCGAGACGAAGCTCGTCTGCATGGTCAAGGCCGACGCCTACGGTGCCGGAGCTGTCGAGGTGGCCAAGACGCTGCAGGACCATCGCGTCGACTACCTCGCCGTGGCCGTGGCCGACGAGGGCGTCACGCTGCGCCGTAACGGCATCACGCAGAACATCATGATTATGAACCCCGAGATGACGGCCTTCAAGACCATGTTCGACTACGACCTCGAGCCGGAGGTCTACTCCTTCCGCCTGATGGATGCCCTCATCCATGCCGCCGAGCAGCAGGGCATCACCGGATGGCCCGTACACATCAAGCTCGACACCGGCATGCACCGCCTCGGCTTCGACCCCGAGCGCGACATCGACGAGGTGATACGCCGGCTGAAGCAGCAGAACGCCATCATACCACGTTCCGTGTTCAGCCACTTCGTGGGCAGCGACAGCGACGACTTCGACCGCTTCTCGGCCATGCAGTTCGAGCGCTTCGACGCAGCCAGCCGGAAGTTGCAGGCCGCCTTCTCGCACAAGATACTGCGCCACATGGACAACAGTGCTGCCATCGAGCACTTCCCCGAGCGCCAGCTGGACATGTGCCGACTGGGACTCGGACTATACGGTGTCGAACCACGCCAAATGAAAAATGAGGAATTAGAAGTGAACACATTGAGGTGCGTGAGCACCCTGAAGACCACCATCCTCCAGTTGCGCCACGTGCCCAAGGACGAGACGGTGGGCTACAGCCGCAAGGGCGTGCTGACCCGCGACAGCGTGATAGCCGCCATACCCATAGGCTATGCCGACGGACTGAACCGCCACCTGGGGCGTGGTGCCGGCTACTGTCTGGTGAACGGACAGAAGGCGCCCTACGTGGGCAACATCTGCATGGATGTTGCCATGATCGACGTCACCGACATCCCTGATGTCCACGAGGGCGACAAGGTCGAGGTGTTCGGCGAGCACCTGCCCGTCACCGTGCTCAGCGACATCCTCCAGACCATTCCCTACGAGGTGCTCACCAGCGTCAGCGGCCGCGTCAAGAAGGTCTACTTCCAATGAGTCACCGACATCCATTCGTGGCTACAACAGAACAAGGGACTGGCGTCGTGACGTCAGTCCCTTGTTGTTTCCGCTTTACGGTGTGATTACTTACGCAGGCCGAGAGCCTTGATGAGTTCACGATAGCGGTTGATGTCCT
>CAMJWJ010000181.1 GCA_946409435.1 uncultured Prevotella sp.
ACTTCATTTTGGGCCCTGCAAAATTCGTTACTCGGAAGAAAAAACAAACAAGTTTGTTTTGTTCTTCTCTCGTTTTTTCGTAACTTTGCAGGGCAAAACGATATGGTTATGAAAAAAGCACTGATTTTCTGCGCTTGCATGCTGGTCGGCATGACGATGTGGGCACAGGGCAGCACGGTTCTTGAACAACTCAAGACCGACCCGAGGAAGGCCTACGGAACGGACTATCCCTATAAGTTCACCGACGACGTCAGGCTGACCAAGGCCCCACGGGGATACAAGCCGTTCTACATCAGCCACTACGGCCGCCACGGTTCGCGCTACTACTGGAACAGCGAGCTGTACAAGGAACTGGACTCACTGCTTACCATGGCCCACCAACGCCAGCAGCTTACCGCCGAGGGCGAGGCGTTCTATAGGCGTTTCGAGGCTGTAAAGGATGAACTGAGTACGGGGGTCAGCGAGCTGAGCGACCTTGGTTGGGAGCAGCACCAGCACATAGCACGCACCATGTACAACAGTTTCCCTGAGGTGTTTCGTAACGGAGGCAACGTGCTGGCCATCTCGTCGCTCGTCGGCCGCTGCGTACTCAGCATGTCGGGATTCTGTCAGGAACTGGTACAGTGTAACCCGAAGATAGAGATACGCGAGCAGTCATCGCGCTCGACACTCGACGGTGTGGTGCCAGGCGACCGCCAGAACCCTGCTCGTCGCAAATTTCCCAAACCCAAGCCCCGCTATGAGAAGAACCGTGACCAGTTCAAGGGGCACGACACACTGCGTGACATCATCATCTCCCGCACCTTTACCAGCACCGACGGCCTGCCGTACAAGTTGCACCATATTGGCAGCAGCCTCATCAACCTCTACACATCGCTGCCCAATATTGGCCATGAAGGCATGATGGGAAACCTTGTCACCGACGAGGAAGTGGCAGCACAATGGGAGGGCAGCAACCTCGGCAGCTACTCATGGCTCTTTCCCGACCAATACGCCATGATACCCATTCTGGAGGATATCCTACGCAAAGCCGATGCCGTGCTTGACGGCAGCAGTGACCGCATAGCCGACCTTCGCTTCGGACACGACAACTGCCTCGGTCCGCTAACCATCCTGATGGGAATCAACGGGGCAGACCTCGACCCTGAGGACCCCTACGATGTAAAGAACTGCTACCAGAACTGGCAAACGTGTAAGGCCAGCAACCTGCAACTCATCTTTTACCGCAGCAAGAAGACTGGTAGCGACATCCTCGTCAAGTGTCTGATGAACGGTATGGAGGCACGGTTGCCGGTAGCCACCGACAACTACCCATACTACCGCTGGACAGACTTCCGACAGTACTACAGCAAGCGGTGCGAGGAGATAAGAAACATGAAATGATATAAAAAACAAATAATAATGCAGACAAGCATTTCACAACCAGAATGCCAGGAGGCTGCCACGCCACAGCCAAACATGCAGCAGGAGGCCGCAACAGAGCAGACTGCCGTACCGCAGGAGACTACCACGGAGCAGCCAACAGCACCGCAGGAGCCGGAACGGCTGGTGCTGCGCACCGAGGGACTGGTGAAGATATACGGCAAGCGCACAGTAGTGAACGACGTGTCGTTCGACGTGAAGCAGGGCGAGATTGTCGGACTGTTAGGCCCTAACGGTGCCGGCAAGACGACATCGTTCTACATGACCACAGGACTCATCGTGCCCAACGGAGGCCATATCTACCTGGGCGACGAGGAGGTGACGACCTATCCCGTCTACAAGCGTGCCCGTGCCGGCATCGGCTATCTGGCTCAGGAAGCCTCCGTGTTCCGTAAGATGTCGGTCGAGGACAACATCCTCAGCGTCTTAGAGATGACCGGAAAGCCACGCGACTATCAGCTGGAGAAGTTGGAGAGCCTCATCAAGGAGTTCCGCCTGCAGAAGGTACGCAAGAACAGCGGTGACCGTCTGTCGGGTGGTGAGCGCCGCCGTACGGAGATAGCCCGCTGTCTGGCCATCGAGCCGAAGTTCATCATGCTCGACGAGCCGTTTGCCGGTGTCGACCCCATAGCCGTTGAGGACATCCAGCAGATTGTGTGGCAGCTAAAGTACCGCAACATCGGCATCCTCATCACCGACCATAACGTCCACGAGACGCTGAACATCACCGACCGAGCCTACCTGTTGTTCGAAGGCCGCATCCTGTTCAAGGGCACGCCCGAAGAGCTGGCCGTCAACCCCATCGTGAAGGAGAAGTACCTCGGCACCAACTTCGTACTTCAGAAGAAGAACTTCGAGGAGCTGGCCGAGGCCAAACGGCGCAAGGAGATGGAGGAAGACCTTGGCTCATAGTTCAGCGTTCATAGTTCATAGTCAAGAGAATCAAGAGAAACAATTAAACACTATAATATTATAAATTATGTACACACGCATGACCGCTGCAGAGGCTGCAGCACTGATTAAGAATGGCGAGCACATCGCCATGAGTGGTTTTACACCTGCCGGCGTAGCTAAGGCTACCACTAAGGAGCTGGCAAAAATAGCCATTGCCGAACACGAGGCCGGCCGTGAGTTCAAGGTGGCAATCTTCACCGGTGCCTCGACAGGACAGTCGACGGACGGTGACTTGGCCAACGCACAGGCAATTCTCTACCGTGCGCCCTACACCACCAACCCCGACTTCCGCAAGCATGTCAACATGGGTGAGATACCCTACAACGACCTGCACCTGAGCCACATGGCACAGGAGCTGCGCTATGGTTTCTACGGTCCGTTGGACTGGGCTATCCTCGAGGTGTGCGACATTGAGGACTGCGGCGACGACTACCGCGTCTACCTCACTGCCGCCGGTGGCATATCTCCCACCGCAGCCCGGCTGGCCAAGCACGTCATTCTGGAGCTGAACTCGTTCCATAACCCCAACGCCAAGTACATCCACGACGTCTACGAGCCGCTGGACCCGCCTTACCGCAAGCCCATCCCCATCTTCAACGTGAGCGACCGCATCGGTGTGCCCTATGTCACGATACCCAAGGCAAAGGTGGTGGGTGTTGTCGAGTGTAACATCCCCGACGAGGCCCGTGCCTTCAAGGACAGCGACCCCGTGACCGACCGCATCGGTTACCTGACGGCCGAGTTCCTGGTCGACGAGCTGCACAAGGGTCGCATCCCCAAGGAGTTTCTGCCGTTGCAGAGTGGTGTAGGTTCTACGGCCAATGCCATCCTCGGTGCCTTAGGTCAGGACAAGCACGTGCCCGACTTCAACATCTATACCGAGGTGCTGCAAGACGCCGTGGTGGGCATGATGCTCGACGGCCGTGTGAAGGATGCCTCTGCTTGCTCGCTGACGGTGTCGAACGACTGTCTGAAGCAGGTTTACGACAACATGGACTACTTCAAGAACCACCTGACGCTGCGCCAGAGCGAGATTTCCAACCATCCGGCAGTCATCCGCCGACTAGGTGTCATCGCCATCAATACAGCCATCGAGGTCGACATCTACGGCAACGCCAACTCCACCCACATCAGCGGCACGAAGATGATGAACGGTATCGGTGGCTCGGGCGACTTCATCCGCAACGCCTACCTC
>CAMJWJ010000182.1 GCA_946409435.1 uncultured Prevotella sp.
CGTCGGGCTACGAGGTGCGCAAGAACTACGAGGGGGCCGACATCATCTGCTACCTGCCGCTCGACACCATCCGCAATGCGCGTCGCTTCCTGCGTACCATCCGCCCCGTGATGGCATTCTTCATCAAGTATGAGTTCTGGTATAACTACCTGCACATCCTGAGCCACCGCGGCGTGCCGGTGTACAGCGTCAGCAGCATCTTCCGCCCGGGCCAGATCTTCTTCCGCTGGTACGGTCGCCAGTACGGCCATGTGCTGAAGTGCTTCTCACGCTTCTATGTGCAGAACGACATCAGCCGCGAGTTGCTGTCGACGCTGGGTCTCAACAACGTCACCGTGGTTGGCGACACCCGTTTCGACCGTGTGCTGCAGATCAAGGCCGCTGCCAAGCAGCTGCCCGTAGTGGAGGAGTTCTTAGAAGTGAGCGGTGAGAGACAAGAGGTGAGCGGAAACTCCAAGCCAAAGGTCTTCGTGGCCGGCAGCAGCTGGCAGCCCGACGAGGATATTTTCATTCCTTGGTTCCGTGACCACAGGGATTGGAAACTCATCATCGCTCCCCACGTTATTGACGAGAGTCACCTGCAACAGATTGAGAAACAGCTCTCTGCCGCAGGGCTCCACTCCCTTCGCTACACGAAGGCTGCCGCCCAGTCTCCCTTCTCGGAGGGAGGCGTTGGGGAAGGGCTTTCTGCCGATGTACTCATCATCGACTGCTTCGGACTGCTTTCCAGCATCTACGGCTATGCCGACGTTACCTATGTGGGTGGCGGCTTTGGTGTTGGCATTCATAACACGTTGGAGGCTGCCGTATGGGATGTTCCTGTCATCTTCGGACCTAACAACAAGCGGTTCCAAGAGGCGCAGGGACTGCTGCAATGCGGTGGCGGACTGGAAATTACCTGTGCCGACGACTTCCACCGCGTCATGCAGCGATTCATCAGCGACCCACAAGCGCTTGCCGAGGCAGGCCGTCAGGCAGGTGCCTTTGTCGAACAGATGACGGGCGCCACGAAGAAGATACTCGCTGATGTTAAGTTGTAGACAATAAATCAAGACAGACTGTCAGAAGCTGCGCAGCCACGCCTTCAGTTCCAGCATCATCTCGAAGTGATAGCCGAACGACTGGCGGATGCCGAAACCGTGGCCCCCCGAGGGATAGACGTGCAGCGATGCCGGCACCTGATTGTTGCACAGCGCCTCGTAATATCCTATGCTGTTGGCTGGCGGCACGGCACGGTCGTCGTGGGCCAGTGCGATGAAGGCCCGCGGTGTCTGTTTGCTGACGTGCTGCTCGTTGCAGTACTCGTTGACCAGCCGTGTCTTAGGATTCTTGCCCAGCAGGTTGTCGCGCGACCCCTGATGCGTAGTGCCCTGCTCCATCGATACTACGGGGTAGAACAGTATCTGGAAGTTTGGGGCTGCATCGCCCGAGGAATGGGTGGCTACGGTGGAGGCCAGATGGCCGCCGGCGGAGAATCCCATGATGCCCACATCCTTCGGGTTGACGTGCCACTCCTCGGCATTGCGGCGAACCAGTCGTATAGCCTCGTCGGCATCTTCCTGCGGCACGGTATAGTGACCGTGAGGCATGCGGTACTTCACCACGATGAGAGCTATGCCCTGCGAGGTGAAGAACGGAGCCCAGTCGTGCCCCTCGTGCTGCATGGCCAGATGCGAGTAGCCGCCGCCCGGGCAGCATACCACGGCACGCCCTGTCGCCTTCTTGGCGTTTGGCAGGTAGACCCACACCTTGGCTTGGTCGCTGGGGTCGTCGTTACTGGTGGCGGGACCTTCCGGCCACAGGTTCATCTCGATGGGCTTCTGTGCCGAAGCCATGGTAGTCGCAAATAACATACAGAGTAGCAGCAGCTGTTTCATCTTTCGTTTGTTTTCGTTTGATGCTGCAAATTTAAATAAAATTTCTGAGATTATTGGCCTGTTGAGGTGAAAATTTTATTTTATCCTTATGATTCTTTTCATTGTTTATGCGTTTATTATTGTCAACTGCAGAATTACTGCTTTTCCCGGTACACAAGAGAGTGAAGTAGTTATTTCATCTGCTTGTATCGCCCCCTTAAAGGTCGTGAGTTTCGAACAGCCTCCTTGCATTCTGGTAGAAAATCATCTTGCGGAACGGCGCGAGGTCAGGCTCCGTAGATAGGTATTGCTTCATGCGGGCAAGACTCAGCGTGAGCACCTGCGGGGCGACGTAGGGATAGTCTGAGCCATAGAGCAGATGGTCGGGCGTGGTGATGGTGAGCATCATACGGATGATCTCGGAAGAGTGTGCGCCGGCAAGGTCGTAATAAAGGGTGCGGAGATTGGCCTCGTAGTCAATCTCGCCCACTATCTTGTTAGCCTGCATCACGGGTGTCAGCGACTTCATGCGAGGGATGGCCAGTGGCAGATAGGCTCCGCAATGAGGCACCACCACCTTTATATTATTATAGCGAGCCAGCACATTCCGTGAAATCATGTTCGCCACGGCGCGGGTGGTCTCTGAGAGATATTCCTGCATGGCCAGCGGTGTCTGCTGCATCACCTGGCGGTTTATGGGTTCCGGCCGATGGGGATGCAGAATGATGACAGCCCGTCGTTCATTCAAGACGGAGAAAAGCGTGTCCAATTCGGGCGCGCCGAGATACTGCCCACCTACGTTCGTGGCCAGTTTGATACCGTCGGCTTTCAGTGTGTCGAGTGCATACTTTACCTCGCTGATGGCTGCTTCGACATCGGGCAAGGGTAGGGCGGCACAGAACAGGAAGCGTCCTGGATGTTCGCGCTTGATAAGGGCAGCTGTTTCGTTTGTCTGTCTTACCACGTCGGCTGATGTCGGCTGTGGTGCCGCTAATGTCAGTACTGATGTCTGCACACCAGCCTCGTCCATCCATTTCAGATGACTCTCCACATTGTATTTTGGCAAGGGGAATCCCTCGTCCATCAATCTGCCCTCGTTTTCGAGTGCCGACAAAAACTCAGGCGTGATGATGTGACTGTGCACATCAATTACGCCCTGAGCCATTGTTGAAGTTGCAATCATCGTTGCAAGTATAATATTCCTAATCCTTTTCATCCTAAATCTATTTTTTCCATCTCTCTAATGTCTGCGCCTGTTCAGATTCCTTATCGTCTGCAAAGGTACGGCATAAAAAGAATAGGTCGATTACCCTAATTACGGATTAATCGCCCCCAATTACTGATTATCTATTATTAAAATTACTGATATTCTAATTATGTTCTTTTATTGATTCATACGCAATCTATTTCCTTCATCAACTGCGACAGCACTTCTTCAGAGGGCTCCTCCATACTCGTTAGCCTATAGGTATCAATCGTTTGCTTCATATCTGCGTTAATTTGTGAGCAGAGTTACTAATAATTTGTGAAAAAACAAGCGGATTTGGATGAAATGTTATAAAGTTTTAGTATTTTTGCACTCAGAATGGAGAAGATACTAAGAGTCCACCGCGTCAACGACTATGCCCGCTACATCGGTGCACCGGAGTTGCATCCCCTCGTTTCAGTCATCCACTACGACGAGCTGGAGCACTGCCGCCACTCGCTCAA
>CAMJWJ010000183.1 GCA_946409435.1 uncultured Prevotella sp.
TACGAATGCGTTGCTCTACCAACTGAGCCATATCGGCAGCCTTTCAAAGAACTCTTTGCTTAAAAAGCGGTGCAAAGGTAATACTTTTTTTTGTAACCGCAAAATATTTTTGCATT
Organism: uncultured Prevotella sp.; assembly: GCA_946409435.1. Taxonomy (GTDB): domain Bacteria; phylum Bacteroidota; class Bacteroidia; order Bacteroidales; family Bacteroidaceae; genus Prevotella. Next base: position 117 of record CAMJWJ010000183.1, read on the forward strand.
AAAGTTTGTCTTTTAGGAATTTTCCTGTCAAACTATGCTTATTTCGGGCTATCTCCTCGGGGATGCCTGTAGCCACGATGTGTCCGCCGTGTTCCCCACCTTCTGGTCCGAGGTCTATGACATAGTCGGCTGCCTTGATAATTTCCATGTTATGCTCGATGATGAGAATGGTGTGGCCGCGCTCGATAAGTGCTTCGAAAGCCTTTAGCAGGCGGGTGATATCGTGGAAGTGGAGACCAGTGGTCGGCTCGTCGAAGATAAAGAGGGTAGGCTCCTGACGTTCCTGCCCGATGAAGTAGGCCAGCTTGACGCGCTGGTTCTCACCGCCGGAGAGTGTCGAAGAGCTTTGCCCGAGCCGGATGTAGCCGAGTCCTACGCTCTGTAGCGGGAGGAGTCTGTTGACGATGGTCTTACAGAGATTGCCGGCGGTAGTCTTCGTTCCGATAGCCTTACTGGCACCGAAAAAGTCGATGGCCTCGTCGATGGTCATGTTAAGCACGTCGTCGATGTTCTTGCCGTTGTAGCGTACGTCGAGGATGTCGTGCTTAAAACGATGGCCGTGGCAGGCTTCGCATTCGAGTACGAGGTCGGCCATGAACTGCATCTCGACGGTGATGACGCCTGCTCCCTTGCACTCGTCGCAGCGGCCACCGTCGGCGTTGAACGAGAAGTACTGTGCCGTGAAGCCCATCTGGCGGGCCAGTGGCTGGTCGGCATACAGGTCGCGTATGGCGTCGTAGGCCTTTACGTAGGTTGCCGGATTGGACCGTGTTGACTTGCCGATGGGGTTCTGGTCGACAAACTCCACGTGGCTGACGGCCAAATAGTCGCCTTCGAGGGCTGTATAGTCGCCAGGGGCGTCGCACACGTCGCCGAGATGCCGCTTGAGTGCGGGGTACAGAATGCCTTTCACCAGACTGGACTTTCCTGAACCGGAGACACCTGTGACAACGGTCATTACATTCAGGGGGAAGTCGACGTCGATGCCCTTGAGGTTGTTCATGCGTGCGCCCTTCACCGTGATCTTCCTGTTCCACGGCCGGCGGCTGGAAGGAACGTCGATATGCTCAGCACCTGTCAGGTAGCGTACGGTATGGCTGCAGCTGCTGGCGGCATCCTGTTGGCGTATGTCGCTTGCTGGTCCGGCGAACATGATTTCGCCACCTAGCTGTCCGGCATCTGGACCGACGTCGATGATGTAGTCTGCGGCACGCATGATTTCCTCGTCGTGCTCGACGATGACCACCGTATTGCCAATGTCTCGCAGCTGCTTCAGCACCTGTATCAACTGGTCTGTGTCGCGGGCATGCAGCCCGATGCTTGGCTCGTCGAGAATGTACAGGGAGCCAACGAGTGATGAACCGAGCGACGTGGTCAGATTGATGCGCTGACTCTCACCACCCGACAGGGTGTTCGACATGCGGTTGAGTGTCAGATAGCCCAGCCCGACGTCGAGTATGAACTGCAGGCGTGAGTTGATTTCTGTGAGCAGGCGTTTTCCTACCAGCTGTTCGTGCTCGGTCAGTTCTAACTGGCCGAACCACTCCTTCAGTCGTGTGATGGGCATCTGCACAAGGTCGTTGATGCTGCGTCCGCCGATTTTGACGTAGTCGGCCTCGGGCTTGAGGCGTGTGCCGTGACACTTGGGGCAGGTAGTCTTGCCGCGGTAACGGCTCAGCATGACGCGGTACTGTATCTTGTACTGATTCTCCTGTACCATCTTGAAGAAAGCGTCGATGGACACCTGATCGTCTGACTTTCTGCGTCTGTCGGAGGGCAGTCCATGCCATAGCCAGTCCTTGTGCTTTTGCGAGAGTCTGTAGTACGGCTCGAAAATGGGAAAACCTGCTCCTCCGGAATCGCAGTTTTCCTTTAGTGCAGCACGTCGGCAGAACTCGTCTTTCCATATACGCATCTTTTCGCCATGCCAGCATACCACGCAACCATCGTAGACCGAAAGCGACGTGTTGGGGATGACAAGGTGTTCGTCAATACCGATGACACGACCGAATCCCTGACACTCTGGACAGGCTCCTACGGGGGAGTTGAATGAGAACAGCTGGTCGGAAGGCTCCTCGAAGGTCATGCCGTCGGCCTCGAAGCGCATGGAGAAGTCGTAGCTGATGTTAGAAGGCAGAAACATCAAGCGCAGCTCGCCGTGGCCTTCGTAGAAGGCTGTCTCGGCGGAGTCTACCAGGCGCGATATGGCATCGTTGGCATCGTCGACGGACAAACGGTCGATGACGAGGTAGAGCTGGGCATCGGCAGCAGGGTGGGGGGGGGCCTCCAGATAGTCGTCGATACGCTGGATGGTGCCGTCTGCAAACAGACGGGCGTAGCCGTTCTTGACATACAGGCTCAGCTGTTTCTCGATGGTACGGCCCTCAGCGGGATGAATGGGTGCCATGACGAGAAAACGCGTGCCTTGGCTGTATTGCTGTGTACACTTGATGATGTCTTCGGTAGTGTGCTTGCGCACCTCTTGGCCTGATATGGGCGAATAGGTATGACCTATACGTGCAAAGAGCAGGCGCAGGTATTCGTATATCTCGGTTGTGGTGCCCACAGTCGAGCGGGGATTGCGCGAGATGACTTTCTGCTCGATGGCTATGGCGGGAGGTATTCCCTTGATGTAGTCGCATTCGGGCTTGTTCATACGGCCAAGAAACTGGCGGGCATAGCTGGAGAGACTTTCTACGTAGCGTCGCTGTCCTTCGGCATATAGCGTGTCAAAGGCAAGGCTTGACTTACCGGAACCTGACACGCCGGCAATGACCACGAGCTGGTTGCGCGGTATGCGCAGGTCGACATTCTTCAGGTTGTTGACTCTGGCACCTTTTATTTCGATGTATTCACTCATGTATACGCGTACCTAATATATTATATAGAAGTTGCAAATTTACAAATTATATGCGAATAAACCAAATGAGAGCATCTTTTTTTTCAAATGAATGAATGTGTCGGCTTCATAATAAACCACTCAGGAAGGAGAAAAACGCCCAAAAATAACCAAAAACATCTTTTTTTTAAAAAAACTTGTCGAAAAGTTTGGCAGTTTCAGAAAAAGTGCGTACCTTTGCATCCGCAAATAAGGAACGGAGGTTCCGTAGCTCAACTGAATAGAGCATCTGACTACG
>CAMJWJ010000184.1 GCA_946409435.1 uncultured Prevotella sp.
GCTCCTCGGGCTTCATCTCCAGGAGGTTCTTGCCGTTGTACCACGCTTCGCCCTCCGTGACCTCGTAGAGCGGATTGCCCACGAGCACCGCCGAGAGTGTCGACTTACCAGAGCCGTTGGGGCCCATGATGGCATGCGTCTCGCCATCGCGGATGACGAGGTCGATGCCTTTCAGTATTTCTTTGCCAGCAATCGTGGCGTGCAGGTTTTTTACTTCTAACATGAATTGAGAGTTTAGTGTTGAGAGTTTAGAGTTGAGAGTATTTTCCTGACAATACCATCGGAACGTCTGACGATAACAGGTCCACGATAATGGCTGTTTACACGCCGGCCGTCGAGGGCAAAGATGTCCTCAGGCTTTGGAACGCCAGTCGTGTGGACATCAGCAATGCCCGCGATGGTACGACCGCCAATAGTGATGGGCAGTTCTTCGTCCATACGGTCGCTGAGGGGCTGGAAATAGGCTCGGAAGGGCTCTACGTCGTCGTCGCTGAGCACGAAGGCACTGCCATCGCTCTTCACGGTGTAATGGCTGGCCGAGGCCATTGACCGGTCGATGTCGAGGTAGAGGACGTTGTCGAGCGTACCGCCAAAGGCGTAGTTCACGGCTGTCTCATAGCTTTCAGGGAACCGCAGGAACGCAACGTCGGTGGCCGTCAGTGCCAAGGTCTGGCCATTTGCCCACACCAGATAGGGCTGATAGGCCGCGATGGCGGGTGCATCATCGAAATGCAGCATGCAGCCCACCTCCTCGGTCCATTGCTTCAGCAGCATCTCGTCGGCATTGGGTAGCTGGGCATCGAAGGGCACCGACAGCGTGGTCCATGTCCGGTCGGGCAGCACCCGCGAGTAGGTAACCTTTGCAGCCTGAAAGTTGATGGGAGCGGTAAACGGATAGCCGTCAGTCAGGCTGATGAGCGCTGCCGTCGAGCCTCTCACCACATTCCTGTTGCCGATGCCCTCAGGCACCTCGGCATTGGCATCGAGCAGGTACAGGCAGTTGGGATTGTCGCTGGGTGTGACCTTCGACAGCCTTTTGCCGGCATATCGCATGTCGGCAGCCAAGGCATCAGCAGGCACCGTGATGGCGGTCGTATCGGTAGTGGCCGTGATCGAACCATCAGCATGATAGAACAAAGCACCGCGCGCGAGTTCGTAACCGGCTGTCCGCACCTCAGTCTTCAGGTCGGTCTCTACCCATGCCTCGTACTTACAGCCCAGGCGGCTCTCCAGGTCATTCCGAAGCGTGAACTCCACGTTGACCGTTCGCGTCTCGCCAGGCTGCAGCCGGACAAACCTCGCTGCCGAGCCATAGTCGCCACTATCACGGCTGTTGGCCCCCATGTAGAACTCACGTTCGAAAGCCTTGTCCATGCGGTTGGTCACGACGGCTTGCAGCTTCAGCACTCCGCCAATGAGTTTGTCGCCATCGACGTTCAGCAACCGAATGCTCATCTCGAGCGTCTGCTCGGCCTTAGTCGGAATGACGGTGCCAATGGGCTGCATTCCTTCTGCATCGAGGCAGACCTTGTAGACGGTTCCCTCTTCAAGACGCCCGCCAAAACGTACTGGCACTCGCTGTCTTTCTCCGGCAGGAATGCAAAGATTCATTTCATACAAGGCAACGAGGTCGCTATCCTCCTCGCACATCAGCCACAACGGACCGTAGTACGTGGGACCGTTGTTGGTCACGTCTATCATGTAGTCCCAGCCTGTCCAGGCACCATTCGTCTCGATGCTGTTGACGTGCAGGTCTTCACCGGCCATATGGTTGTGCAGCCGCAGCGAGTCGCCAGCGATGTCGGCCATGATGAAGTGGTGGTCGCCGCCCAGGTCTCTTGTCCAGTGGTCGTCGTCAGCATTGCGACTCACGGGCCGCAATTCGTAGTGCCCTTCGCTGATGCCGGCACCAAAGTCGATGCCATACATCCTACTGCTCCCGTCGCCGGGCTTCAGGCTGAATCCGTAGTTATATGTTCCCAGCACGCGCAGCAACTGTCCGTCGGCATAGAGGCCGATGGCACACTGCGTGGCATGGTCGGTGGTATGGGCACTCATGCGTTCGTCGGCGATGAGGATTCTGCTGAAATCGTCGTCGGTGGCCGACCGATAGTACACTTGTTTGCCCTCTGCCGTCAGCGAGGATGCAATGATGCCTCCGCTTTCATCATCCATGCCGCCTTTGTCAGGCTGGATGCCTATCACGGCATTGTGGTTGTAGCCAAAATTGTAAAAGAACAAGGGCGACATCGATGACAGCAGGAAATAACCATCGTAGAAGCCGTCCCACCCCCAGTTGAAATGGAAGTAGCCGTCGTGACTATAGCCATCGCAAACGAAAGCATGTCCTCCTTCCCAGGTGTCAGCACCTGAATAGAAAACCGGGCGACCCTGACTGAGTTCGTTGTAGATGAGGTCCTCCCACTCCTTCTTCGAGTACTGAGCCTGCTGCACGAACCGCATGCCTGCATCGTAGTCGAAATAGGTTGCCAGCGCATAGCCAACGGCCTCGGCATAGGCGCCCGAGCCGTCCTTGCCGTAGTTCATCCTGACAGCCTGTCCGGCATAGCGCATCAGTGTTGCCACGGCATCGCCGCTCTGAGTGCTGTAGCTGCCGGCATAGCTGCCCAGCATGGAAGTCCAGTCGAAGACAACAGGCTCCAGTGGTGCACTGGCCATGTAGTACTTGGGGATGGCCGTGGTGGCCTGCTGCGGCCACTGGTGATAGTACATGATCTGTGCCATGGCCGTTGCCACGCACCCCGTGGGACATCCTTCCTTCGGCACCTTATTGTTATAGGGAGCTTCCTGCCCCCAAGAGGTGGCTATCATGGGTTTGATAAGGCGGCGAACCTTTTCCGATTCTGTTGCTGTTTCGGCGATGAGCGTGGGCTGTCCGTGCTCGTTCAGCCATTTCAACTCCTTATCATAGGTCAGCAGCCAACTGCGCATGTTCTGTGGCATGGTTGCATCAGCAGGAAGGGCACATTCCGAATAGCCCAACACGGCAGGCAGGCGGTCGTCGGCAGCAGCCACCACGAAACCCTCTCCACTGGTAAGACCAAACACATAGCAGGCCTCACTTCTCGCCAGATAGCGAAAGGGGGTCGAAGAAATTTTCATCATGTTTCTCCTCTGCGCACTGCCCTCATGGGAAACCGAGAGGAATGCCCTTGTACGCTGCTCAGCCTGCTCCCGGTCGAGTGGAGCAGCATGGCCAAGCACCGATGCCAGAAGCATGCATAAAAT
>CAMJWJ010000185.1 GCA_946409435.1 uncultured Prevotella sp.
TCCTCTACATGTTCTACCTCTCGCAGAAGGACCTGCCCCTCGCCGTGCAGCATCCCGACATTCCATTGGAATAGTGAGTATTGTTCAGCCACAAAGGTAGAAAGATTTTCTGGGTAACATGAACGGGCCTCCCCGCAGTGCAGACTGTAGGGGAGGCTTTTTCGTTATATGGAATGGGGATATTCCCAGATAACAATTTAATCTATTACAAAACAATGAAGCATTTATCATTGATTGTGTCGGCCCTGGCGGTGCTGGGGCTGACAGCGTGTGAGAAAGGGCTCGAGGACGAGACGGCAGTCTCGCCGACGGGCCAGGTAGGTAACTCGGTGCTGCAGGTGCGGACGCGCTCGGGCGGCTCTGGCAGCGAGGCGACGGTGGCGTACCCCGTGACAGTGTATGTCTTTGCCGGAGAGGAGTGCCGGGCGGTGCAGACCATCGGCGACGAGGGGCAGACGCTGAACATCGCGCTGACGGAGGGGACGTACTCGGTGTATGCCGTGGGCGGCGCGTCTGCGGAGGACTATGTGCTGCCCTCGGCGGATGAAGCCACGGTGACGTCGGCGATTGCGCTGAGGGAAGGCAAGGCACACGGCGACCTGATGGCGGCCATGGCCACGGCGACGCTCACGGACGGCGGCACCAACACCGTGACATTAGGCATGGCTCGACGGATGATGCTGATTCAGGACGTGGTTTTGCGGAAGATTCCCACGGCGGCGACGGCGGTGAGCGTGACGATTGCCCCGCTGTGGCAGAGTGTCACTGTGGGCGGTGGCTTTGCCGTAGCCTCCTCCAGCCATACCATCGCGCTGACTCGCCAAGAGGACGGCCGCACATGGCAGAACGCTACCAGTGCCTACCTGCTGCCACCAAGCAATCAGCCTGCCAGCGTCAGTGTGAACATCACCATCGGCAGCACGACAAAAACCTACACTTACAGCACCAACAACGAACTGGAGGCTGGGTACAAGATTAACATCGAAGGAACGTACACCGAGGCCGTGGGTGTCAACTTGACTGGAACCATCACGGGGGCAATGTGGCTTGGGGAAAGGACGATTAGCTTTGAGTTCGACGAGAACGGCAGCAGTGCGGCTGATGATGACAATGGTGGTGATAATGGGAATAACGACACTCCAGGCAACGCAGAAGGCTTCCCCGCTGTCAGCTTCTTCTATCAAGGCTGCTATGTGCTGAAGTCCATTGTAGCAGATGATGGCCAGTCGGCTGAGTTGACGTTGCTTTCACCTAACGAAACAACGATAGGAAAGGCTTACAACGATGCCAGTTTCATAGGGCATCCAGAAGTCCTCGAAGCCCTCATTGATGAGAAACTGGCCGAGGCGGACGTGGATGGCATCAGCGATTGGCGTTTGCCCACCTACGACGAACTGAATGTCATTTACGTCGCCCTCAGTGCCATCAACGACACCTTTGAGTCCGATGTAAGCGCCAGTGGGAAATACCTCTATGATGCCAGCGGAACCATTCTCTATCGCATTCTCTCCCAGACTACTGCCGATGGTTTCGACAACTTCGGTGCTACAGCCCGCATTCGTCCCGTTGCCACTGTTTCAATCACTATAGACTGAGCCATCATGAAGAAGTACTTGTTAATCGCTCTCGCCCTGCTGGTAGCAGCGTGCGAGAAGCCTGTCCTCGACGAGGACATTGTGTCTATGAAGGAGGCAAACGTCATCCTACACATGACGCAGTATGAGCAGGAATCGTTTGGAACCCGTGCTGCCACCGACATCACGGAATTGTGCAGTCGCCTGAATATCGCCATCTTCGACGCCGACGGCACAAAGGTAAAGACGGTAGCGCAGAAAGAAGGAGATGCCAGCTACGGCACCGTCGCCCTGACACTCGCTGCCGGGACATACCAACTTGTGGTCATCGCCCACAATGGTGAAGGCTCTGCCACGATTACCTCGACGGAAAAGGTGACGTTCCCCAACAACAAAGTGACGGACACCTTTTATTATTATGGCGACCTGGTCGTGACAGATTCCAAGCAATCGTATGACCTCACGCTGACCCGTGCTGTCGCCATGTTCCGCTTAGTGCTGACCGACGAAGAAATTCCGTCCACGGTGACAAAGTTCAAATTCTACTACGTTGGCGGTTCCTCGACCTTTAGCCCAAAAGAAGGCTACGGCTGCGTAAACTCGAAGCAGACCGAAATCCGTACCGTCGCCGACGGCGTGACCACCTTCGACATCTTCACCCTGCCGCACACCGAGGATGACGTGTTGACGAAGCTCACCGTCACCGCCCTCGATGCCAACGACAACACCGTGAAGGAGCGCATCTTTGAGAACATCCCCGTCACCCGCAACCAAATCACCCGCTACATCGGCAATTTTTTCGGTAGCGGCGGCAGCGGCCAGACCTCCGACGGCACCTTCCGCCTCACCGCCGATCCCGACTGGGACAGCGTGAACGGCTATACGTTCTGATTTCTATCAACTTCGAGAGCCGAGGCTCACCGCCCCGGCTCTCGTTGGCGATAGATGTACCAATCTCTATCCCAGATGCACGTTACCCGTTATGAGCAGGACAATCATTACGATTGAGATGGCAGAACTGGTACAGAACAGGGCAAGCAGCCAATAGGACACCTTTTCGGTAAACCATATCCCATTGCGCGACAATACGTTCGACAGGTCGTTGCAGAAGTTGTTGAGCATCCTTTGCTCCGTGTTCTCAGATTGAGTGAAAACGTTTCGAAGCTCCGTCAGGAAGTCCTCCTGAGCCTTCTTCTCATCATTGCAGAAGCCATCGAGATAGTTCTTCACGAGGTTTGAGTAGAGCGCCAGGATCCTGTTCAGGCTCTCCTTCGACTCCTGCGTCCATTCGTTCTGATACGTCGCGGTCATCATCTCTTCAAGACCAGCGTGAAAGGCCTTCACCATACGCTCGGTCTCACCGACGAAACCTGCAATGGTGTCACAGGTGGTTTTCAACTCATGCTTGCCGTTCTCTATCAGCCGCAAGCCATCCTTTACCGTCAGAAGTTCCGCACCAACCTTGTCGAGCATCCCGTCAAGCGTCGCCAACTCATTCTTAAACTCTTCCTTCTTTTCAACCTTTTGGTCGAGTTCATTCATCTTGGCCTCCAGGTCGAGGCCGGATTTTACAAATCTATTCTTCATTTTTTCAACTTTATATATTTACCAGTGAATACCACGCGAGCGACGAATGTGCATGCCGAAGGCCTTCT
>CAMJWJ010000186.1 GCA_946409435.1 uncultured Prevotella sp.
ACCGTCGTTGGCAGAATGGCGACCAGCTGCGTGTGGAGATGCCTATGCACCTGACTGCAATGACTACCCCTGACGGCAAGCCACAGTATTCATTCCTCTATGGTCCCCTGGTGCTGGCTGCCAAGACGGGCACCGACCGTCAGGACGGACTCTTTGCTGACGACAGCCGTGGTGGACATATCGCCAACGGTCCGAAGGTGCCACAGGCTCAGATGCCTGCCATGGTAGGTAGCGCCGCTGATGTGCTATCTCACGTCACTCCCGTCGAGGGAAAGCCTCTCACCTTTAAACTCACGGGTCTTACCACTCCCGCCTATGAGGGTATCCAGCTGGTACCTTTCTATCAGCTCTACGAGTGCCGTTACCAGATCTACTTCCCCCTCTATTCAGAGTCAGAGTGGGCTGCCAAGCAGGCAGAGATGGCTGCTGCCGAGAAGGCTAATATGGAGATGGAGGCCAAAACCGTCGACAAGGTGTTCTGCGGTGAGCAGCAGTCAGAGAGCGACCACTTCTTCAAGTCTGTCGGTGCCTGGAACGGCTACGACGAAGGTATGCACTGGCGTACCGCTCGTGGCTCGTTCTCTTACCAGCTGAAGGCACAGGGTGCTAACGTGCTGCGCCTGAAAGGCTTTGCCGCCTACGACCGTGTCATCGTCAGCATCGATGGCCAGCAGCTCGACACCGTCCGCCTGGATGGTCAGGGTCTTGCTGTCATCAACTTGCCTGCCACCCTGCAGAAGGAGAGCATCACCCTCACCCTCGCTGCAGAGTCTGGCAAGCAGACTCCTCGCATCCACGAGATCCGCCTTTGCAAGTAATTACATAGAAAATTGCCTTTACGTTTACGCCTAACGTTCACTATCACAGAGCGTTAGGCGTAAACCTTGTTTTTCATGAACATAAATTTATTGCAATTCTTTTTGAAAAAAATAAGTGAAAACATTTAGTTGTTTCAAAAAATGTTGTAACTTTGCAACTGATGAGGAGACTGACCGAGAAACAATCACGACATTCGCTGACCACACAACTCGTTGTATGGGTTGTCGGATTCGTCTCTTTGCTTTTCGTCACGGCTCTCTTTATCATGTTCCACCATGCCCGTCAATCCATCTATCATGAGGCAATGGAAAAAGCGCGTCAGACGCTGCGCACCACTGAGCTTCGCATCGACAATACGCTGAGTGAGGTGGAGACGGCAACGCGCAGCATGCACTGGACCATCGAGAAGCGCCTGAACCAGCCGGAAATCATGGATAGCCTCTGTCGGCAGCTGGTAGCTACCAATCCCCATATTCAGGGCTGTGCCGTCGCCTTCGAGCCGGGTGTCTATCCTCAGTATGGTACTTACCACGAGGTATATGCCTATCGCACCCATGCCGACTCCTCAGTGATTCGTGTGGCGATAAACAGCGGACGACAGCCATACACACGGGAGAAATGGTACTTCGCACCGCTGCACCTTAACAAACCTATATGGATAGACCCATACATAGATGGCGACCAAGGTGAGACATCCATCATCACGTCATACGGCATGCCACTGCACAACAGCAGTGGTGAGCTCGTCGGTGTACTGTCAACAGACATCTCAATGAAGTGGTTTTCTGACCTTATACTCTCGCTGCGACCGTTCCCCAACTCGCACGCTACGGTAATGAGCACCGATGGTCACCTCATCATCCACCCCGAGAACACGCTGAAAGAACATGAGGCACACTTCAACGAGGCCTACACCGACGTGACCAACGATGCCCATCTGGCAGCCATATCGATGATGACGGGCCATGCTGGCCATAGCGAAATGTGCGTTGACGGCACGCCGAACTTCATCTTCTATCACCCCTTTGAGAATGCCGGATGGAGCGTAGCCATCGTCTGTCCGGAGAGCGACATCTTCAATTCCTACAATTCGCTGTTACGCTATACCATTATTATCAGCCTGACAGGTCTGGTGCTCTTGGCATTGTTCTGCCTGTTCATTAGTCACCGACAACTACGCCCCTTGCAGCGTTTGGTGGACGAAGCCCATAGCATGGCTGAAGGCCAGCTTGATGTTCCTGTGGAGAAGAGTCACCGCACCGATGAGGTGGGCTACGTGCAGAACACCTTCCGGCAGATGCAGGAGAAGATAGGACTGCACATCGCCCATATTACCCAACTGACCGATGCGCTACGTCAGCGCAACGAAGATTTGAAACTGGCCTACGAACAAGCCCGTGAGGCTGATCGTATGAAAGATGCTGTCATCCTGAACATGAGTGACCGCATGGAACAGTCGGTCAAGGGTATCCACGCCACCGTGGGTGAATTCCGTCAGCATATTGCCGACATGGATGCTGAGGAATGTAGCCATATGGCCGATAAGATTGGCCGATATACCGAGACGACCACCGAATTGCTGGGCAACCTGCTCGACATTGCCGACAGGAAAAATATGGAAGAGGAGGGACGCCCATGTTAGAGATGCGAAAACACATACGAAAGTCGCTGGCGATTAAGCTCTGTCTGGACATTCTCTTCGTCGTCATGCTGATATTCACGCTGTCGCTTGGATTCCTGTACTGGCAGTCGCGTGGCATCATCCGTCAGGAGGCCATCGACGAGGCTTCGCATGTGTTGGACAACACGGCTCTGCGTGTAAAGGGACAAATGCTGGAGTTAGAGACGGCCACGCGAAATATCCTGTGGCTCGTCAACCTCAACCACCAGCAGGACTCCCTGCTGTGGTATTCACACCGCATCGTCGCCAACCATCCACATGTCAATGGCTGTTCCATCACCATGGAACCCGACTACTATCCCGGTGAGGACTATGGATTCTCGGCCTATTCCGTACGCATCGACAACAAGAAGGAATCACAGAAGGATTCAGTGGCTACGGTGCGTGAGGCTGACTATGACTATTATAACAAGGTATGGTACAAGACACCACGCCAAAAGAATGCCGCCTGCTGGGTGGACCCATTTGATGACTATAACGCAGGTACACTGTCCAGTCCTGAGATGATAGCCTCTTACTGTGTGCCGCTGTACGACGGAAAGGGCAAGTTCATCGGCGTCATCTCCACCGACCTGTCGCTGAGGAAACTGACGGAGACAATCACCGCCGAGCATCCCTACGAGAATTCCTACTTTATGATGCTGGGTGCCGATGGCCATTACTTTGTACACCCTGACACCACAAAGGTGC
>CAMJWJ010000187.1 GCA_946409435.1 uncultured Prevotella sp.
TGTGGTTGTTGCCGTAGTTCATGCCGTTCTCGCCGGTGTTCTTGAAGTAGTTGGCGCCATAGACCCATGAGTCCTTGTCGAGCGGAGTGGTGGTGGTGAAGTAGTTCATGCTGCATGCCGTCGGCTTCGTGCCGCCGTAGGTCCACGGCTCGTGGCTGCTCCAGTCGTTGTTATAGGTGTGTACGTACTTGCCGCCGATATAGTTCAGCTCGTTGGCCTCGAAATAGTAGGGGGCATTCAGTTTGACGGGACCTGCGGCAATGGAGTGGAGGTCGTCGCCCAGTTTCACGATGTACGACTCTCCTGTGCCGTAGGCAAGCCAGCCGTCACCATTGTCATCGATGACAGCACCTGGGTCGAAGCCGCCGGTCAGGTTCTGCGTGAGCGGTGATGTCCAGGGACCTACAGGCGACTTGGCCTGAATGACGCCGGAACCAGTGCCGCTGTTGGAGAAGTAGAGCGAGAAGAGGGTAGATCCGTCGCTTTGCGGTTTGCTGATGATGGTGGGAGCCCACGATGCCATAATCCAGGGGGCTACGCCTTTGGTGTCAATCAGCCCGTGGTAGGTCCAGTTCACCATGTCGTCGGTAGAGATGACCACGAGCGAGTTGATGGCCTCGTAGGTGTTCGATGCTGTGCCGGCCTCATACTGCTGGTGGTCGTTGGTGCCGTAGACGTAGAGGCGGCCGTTGTACTCGATGGCCGTCGGGTCGGCAATATAGTGGAAGTCGAGCAGGGGGTTGGCACGGTCGGTACCCAACTTGAACGACGATGTCCATGTCTTAGGAGTGACGGCTGCTGCCGATTCCGCAGTGCGGATGATGATGTCGTTGAAATATATTTTGACCTTTGCGCCTCCGTTGAGGTTCTTCTGGTCGAACTGCTTCATGGTAATCTTCACGAGTTTCTTGCCAGCATCGAGCTTCACGCTGTGGCTCCGGGCACCGTAGGTAATCTCGGTGTCGGTCTCCTTACCATCGCTATAAACAGCCTTCACACGTACCTTATAGAAATTAACAGGCTGGGCAAAGGTCATATCCACGCGGGTATAGACATCGGTGTTGAGGTTGCCGACAGTCCAGTAGTTCTCACTCCAGATGTCGCCAAAGGTGCAACTCTTCTCCGTGGCATCCTTCGCGCCGTCCCAAGGCAGTTGCATGTCTGCGACAGACAGGGCGACATCCTCGTAGGTGGTCGGCTCGTCTGTTCCGCCAGAACTTCCGCTGCCGACGATGGTGATGCTCTCGAAGTATATCTTGGCCGACACATCTTCGCCGTTAACCTTGTTCAATCCCTCCCAGTCGCCTTGCATCATGATAATCTTGGTGAGTTTCTTGCCAGACTCAAAGGTTAAGCTGTGGCTTGTAGCACCGTAAGTTACCTCGGAACTGGTGATGTTGGGGTCGTCCTCGGCACCGGTATAGCCTTCATAAACAGCCTTAACCGAGATACGATAGTAGTTGACGGGCTGTGCAAACTTGATGTCAATACGGGTGTACTCGTCGGTACTGAGATTATTGACTGCCCAGTAGTTGGTTGCCCAGTTGGGGAAGGTGATGCTGTTCTCCGTGGCATCAGCCGAGCCGCCCCAGCCGCCCCAGTCGAATTGCATGTCACTGACCGACAGGCTGACGTTGCCTGCTGCGAAGGTGCTTGATGTTATGGCCATCAACAGCACTAAAAGATTCAGAATCCGTTTCATATTTTCTTTATAGTTTTTTATTTCTGCTTGCAAAGTTCGCCATTTCTGCGTATATAGGCATATTCATTTGTAACGCGAGGCTATTCATTTGTAACAACTTCCATTATTGTGCTGATACAGTTAGTGTATGCTCCTTCAGACCGTCGGATGTGGCCGTCAGTTGGAGCGAGCCTGCCAACTTGCTGCTCTGGACGATGACCTGTGCCAGACCGTTGAAGGCGGGGATGCTGAACGTGCGGCAGTCCTTGTCCTTGGGGTGGTCTGCACCGAGATAGGACGGGTCGCCATTGCCCGCACCGAGGATGCGGCCCTCGCCCTCTAAGCGGAAGGTCAGCATGGGGCAGGCATCGGGGACGATGCGTCCTTTCCGGTCCTGCACCTCGATGGTCACTACGGCCACGTCGCGCCCGTCGGCAGCGATAGTTTGGCGGTCGGTCTTCAGCACAAGCCGTGAGGCGGGCTTGGTGGTCTCGATGGTCTCGGTGAGGATGCGCTTGCCGTTCTTATAGCCTGTGGCAACGACCTTTCCGGGCTGATAGACGGCCGTCCACTTCAGGTGACCGTTCTTCGGCATCTGCTGGCGACCCAGTTTCTTGCCGTTCACCGTCAGTTCCACCTCGTCGCAGTTGCTGTAGGCCCAGATGTCAACCTCCTCGCCCTCGTGTCCCGTCAGATTCCAGTGGGGCAGCAGGTGCAGCATGGGTTCGTCGGTCCACCATGCTTTCAGATACCACGCTTCATCCTTCCAGAAGCCGCAGTAGTCCAGGATGCCAAACTCCGACTCATGGGCGGGATATTCCAGCGGGTTGGGCTCGCCACGGTAATCGAAGCCCGTCCAGTAGAATAGGCCTGCCTCCCAGTCGCGGTCGGCATAGAACTGCCAGCCACGCTCGATGACGTTTTCTACGCTGTTTGATTCATAGACGCGATTGATGCTGGGCATGTGGCCCGGCTGCTCAGGACTGTTATAATAGATGCCACGTGTGCCGCAGCCGGAGGTCTCTTCCGTACCCACGAACTTCCACGTGGGGTTGTACTTCTTGCGGTTATCCACGTCGTTCTGCACGATGTAGTTGATGCCTACCACGTCGAGGCCCTTCACCATCTCCCAGCCACCGGCATTTGCCATCGTCGAGGGACGTGTGGGGTCGAGCAGACGGGTGTATTCGCGCATGGCCTCGGCCACACGGCGGCCCTCCACGGCATTCTCCATGCCCCACTCCTCGTTGCCGTCGCTCCAGAGGATGACGCTGGGGTGGTTGCGGTCACGCTTAATCATATTCTCCAACAGGCGCAGGTGCTCGC
>CAMJWJ010000188.1 GCA_946409435.1 uncultured Prevotella sp.
GCAGTGCATATTGTCCGCCCCACACCTCACACTTGCCCACGCCCTGGATGCGCAGAATGGCGGGACGCAGGTTATTATAGAAATAGTTCGAGAGGAAGTTCTCGTCGTAGGTGCCGCCAGGACTTTCCAGTGCGAGGATGCGCAACTGGCCAGGCTGTTGTTTCTCTACAGCCACACCCAAACGCAACACCTCGGCAGGCAACTGTGCCTGTGCCTGCACCACGCGGTTTTGCACGTTCACCGCTGCCATGTCGGCATTGGTACCCTGCTTGAAGTAGATGCTGATGGAGGCCGAGCCGTTCGAAGCCGACGAGGTCATATACATCATGTTATCCACACCGTTGATGGCCTGTTCCAACGGTGCCACCACACTCTTTTGCACCGTCTCAGCACTCGCACCCGGATAGCTCGCCCACAGATAGACCGTTGGCGGCGCAATATCGGGAAATTTTTCAATCGGCAGTCGCGTCAGTGCGATGATACCCACCGCCACCACCATCACGTTGATGACGATCGACAGCAGCGGCCGGTCAATGAATCTCTTGATGTTCATATCATTATCTTATTATTTTTTTTCTACGATAGTTGAACGATATTGTCTGCTGGAAGAATGAGGCAATGGGCGGTGCTGAAGGTGGCTCCTGCAGTCGGACGCGGCGGACGATAAGGATGGCAGTGACAGCACTGAACACGCCGGCTACGACGTGGTGAATCCACACACCATCGAGTCCCCAGAGGGGTACGACTACAGCTAAGAACAGCAGTGGATAGACGCAGGTACCGAGCAGCGAGATGGCGAGCGAGTGCCAAGGACGCTCGACGGCGGTCATGAAGCCTGCCAGCGTACCGTCAATCCACGACACGAGATAGCTGAAGGCATAGAGTTGCATAGCACGGATGCTGAGTGCATAAAGAGCCGCGTCGCCGTCCTTGATGAAGAACGGCAGCAGCAGGCGTCCGCCAAACATCAGGAAGAGCATCGACAGGAGCGACAATATGGCTGCGGCACTCATCACCACCCGCTGGATGCGTCTCATTCGCTGCAATAGTCCTGCACCGAAACAATAGCTGATGGCGGGTTGCAGGGCATCGGTCATACTGTGGATGACCATGCCTGTAAGGCTCGCCACATATTCCACAATGGCAGCGGCAGCCACAGCGGTAGAGCCTCCGAGACGCAATAGTACAATGTTGACGACGACGGCAAACAACGAACCGGCGATGCTGACAAAGAACTCCGAGGAGCCATTCGCCACAATGGCCAGCATCTGGCGCATGCCTATCCAGCCTTTCGAGAAGACAAGTGGTAACTTCCTGCGCACAAACGGCACCAGTGACCACACGGCTCCTATAGACATCGACGCGCACGAAGCAACGGCAGCCACCCAAAGCCCCTGCTCCAATACTACAATCAGCAGCACGTCGAGCACGATGTTGAGCAACGAGCAGACGATGTTGATGGTCATGCTCAGATTCACCTGTCCGCAGACGCGCAGATAGTTGTCGGTGGAGTAATAGATGCAGCAGAGTGGCATGAACAGGGCGAATACACGCAGGTATTCCACGGCATAGTCGGCAGTCATTCCCTCGGCACCCATCAAGCTGATGACCTGTCGGGCGAACAGACATCCTAACAGTCCGAAGACCGTAGCGATGGCGGCAATCAGTCCTATGCAAACGGTGAAGACACGATTTGCCTCCTTATCGTCACCGCGTCCTAATAGAATGGAGATGCGCACGGAGGAACCTGTAGCTACCATGTCAGCCAGCGCCGTGATGATCATGATGATAGGCATGACGAGATTTACCGCCGCCAAGGCCTCCTGACCAATAAAGTGACCAACGAAGATGCCATCGGTGATGGAGTAGATGGCCGAGAAGCCCATACCGACCATCGCCGGCACGGTGCACCGCACAAAAAGCTTTCCTATCGGGGCCGAACCAAACTCTTGTTCGTTCATACTTATTTAGCTGAAATAATCTCCTGTCCTTCCTTCACGTAGCCGGCACCTTTGGCAACGATAATATCTCCCACGTCGAGGCCGCCGGTCACCACGTAGGTCTTGCCGTCAGAAGTAGGCAGCACGGAAATCATCTTCGATTCAGCTTTGCCGTGTACTAAGCGCCAGGCGTAGGTCTTGTCCTGTATCTCGTAGGTGGCCGACTGGGGGATGACGATGACTTGCTTCAGCTCGTTGGGAATGACGATGCTGCCCGTGCTGCCGCTGAGCAGATGGTTATCAGCATTGGGGAATACGGCACGTGCCGACACAGAACCCGTACTGCTGTCAACCACACCGCTGATACTTTCCACATGCCCCTTTACGGTGCAGGTGTCGCCATTGGCTGTGAGCAAGATAACGGGCGGGAAGGCTGCGACTGCTTTGTCGAGCGAACCATATCGGGCGATGCGACTCATTGCGTCACGTTCGGTCAACGAGAAGTAGACGTACATCTCATGGGCATCGGCAATAGTTGTCAAACCGCCCTGTGTTGAAGGTCCAACGAAATCGCCCACGCGGAACGGTAGACTACCTACCACACCGTCAGAAGGACTACGGAGTACGGTATATGACAAGTTGGTGCGTGCCGACTGCAACTGTGCCTGCGCCTGTTGCGACTGCGCCTTCGCCATCGCGAGGTTGGCAGTTGCTGTGCGCAGATCGTAATTAGAAACAACATTCTTCTGATAGAGTGTCTTCCTACTGTCGTAGTTCAGCTGCGCCGTCTCTACACCAGCCTTCGCCACCGCCACATTTGCTTCGGCAGCCTTCACCTCTGCCTGATACGATGCTTGGTCGATGACGAACAATACCTGACCTTTCTTCACACGCTGTCCCTCCTTGACGCATATCTGGTGCAGATAACCTTCCA
>CAMJWJ010000189.1 GCA_946409435.1 uncultured Prevotella sp.
TGCTGGGCAACTGGTCGTTTGGCGACTACTTCAAGGAGGGTGCCATCGACATGGCGTGGGAGTATCTCGTCGACGTGCTGAAGCTGAACCCTGCCGACCTTTATGTCACCGTCTTTGAGGGTTCTCCTGAGGAGAATATCCCACGCGACGACGAGGCGGCAAAGTACTGGGCCAAGCACGTGCCTGAAGACCACATCATCAACGGCAACAAGCACGATAATTTCTGGGAGATGGGCGATACGGGCCCCTGCGGACCTTGTTCGGAAATCCATGTCGACAGCCGCACCCCGGAGCAGAAGGCTGCCTCGGGCAAGACCGGGCGTGAGTTGGTGAACCAGGACGACCCTCAGGTCATCGAGATATGGAACCTCGTGTTTATGCAGTTTAACCGCAAGGCTGACGGCAGCCTCGAGAAACTCTCGATGAATGTCATCGACACGGGTATGGGTTTCGAGCGACTGGTGCGCATGCTGCAGGGCAAGCACTCCAACTACGATACCGACGTCTTCCAGCCTATCATCAAGGCCGAGCAGGACATCACCGGACTGAAATACTTCACTTTTGAGGAGGAGAGCGAACACCCCGTCAGCAAGCAGCAGGATGACGTCAATGTCGCCATGCGCGTCTGTGCCGACCACTTGCGTGCCGTTGCCTTCTCGATAGCCGACGGCCAGTTGCCCTCCAACGCCAAGGCCGGCTACGTCATCCGCCGCATCCTGCGCCGTGCTGTGCGTTATGCCTACACGTTCCTCGGCCAGAAAGATGGATTCCTCTATAAGCTCGTGCCTACACTGGTCTACGAAATGGGCGATGCCTTCCCCGAACTGAAAGCCCAGCAGACCCTGATTACGAAAGTCATCAAGGAGGAGGAGGACTCTTTCCTGCGTACGCTGGACAAGGGTATCAGCATGCTCAACGACGCCATGGACCGTCTGAAGGCTGATGGCCAGACGCAGCTGGATGGTACGCAGGCTTTCCGACTGTTCGACACCTACGGCTTCCCCCTCGATCTGACGGAACTTATCTGCCGCGAGAACGGCTACACGGTCGACGAGGAGCAGTTCAATGTCGAGATGCAGAAGCAGAAGGAACGCGCCCGCAATGCCGCTGCTGTGGAGAACAGCGACTGGGTAGAGCTGGCACAGGGCGAGCAGCAGTTCGTAGGCTACGACTATAGCGAGTACACCTGTCATATTCTGCGTTACCGCAAGGTGACACAGAAGAAGAACGAGTTCTACGAGCTGGTGCTCGACAGCACCCCGTTCTATGGTGAGATGGGTGGACAGGTAGGCGACAGCGGTGTGCTCTGCAACGAGCAGGAGACCGTCAACATCATCGACACTAAGCGCGAGAACGGCCAGTCGGTACACATCGTCAAGCAGTTGCCGAAGGATCCTACTGCCGAGTTCATGGCCTGTGTGGATACCGACAAGCGTAACGCGTCGGCTGCCAATCATACGGCCACTCACTTGCTGGACTACACACTGAAACAGGTGCTCGGCGACCACGTAGAGCAGAAGGGATCGTACGTATCGGCTGACGTGCTGCGCTTCGACTTCTCACATTTCGAGAAGGTGACCGATGAGCAACTGCGCGAGGTGGAGCGTATGGTCAACGACATGATACGTCAGGACATCCACATTGACGAACATCGTGACGTGCCGTTCGACGAGGCCAAGAAACTTGGCGCCATCGCACTCTTCGGCGAGAAGTACGGCGACAAGGTGCGCGTTGTACGCTTCGGACCCTCTTGTGAGTTCTGCGGTGGTATTCATGCCTCCAGCACAGGCCGCATCGGCTTCTTTAAGATTATCTCGGAAAGCAGCGTCGCCGCCGGCATCCGCCGTATCGAGGCCCGCACAGGTAAGGAATGCGAGGAGTTGCTCTACCAGATGGAGGACGTGCTGAAGAATGTCAGGTCGTTCTTCAACAATGCTAAGGACCTGCAGGCCGTTATCCAGAAGTACATCGAGGAACACGATCACATGAAAAAGGAGATTGAGGGCTTCCAGGCCCAGGCCGTCGAGCGTGCTGCCCAGCGGTTGGTCGAGAAAGCCCGCGAGGTGAATGGCGTGAAGGTGGTCAGTGCCGTCATCCCCATGTCGCCTGCTGCTGCCAAGGACCTGGCCTTCAAGATTCGCGCCGCCGTCGAGGGTTCGCTGCTCTGTGTGCTCGGTACGCACGACAACAACAAGCCCCAGCTGTCGATCATGATGAGCGACGACATGGTCAGCGACCATGGTCTGAATGCTGGCCAGATGGTCCGCGAGGCCGCTAAGCTCATCCATGGTGGCGGTGGCGGTCAGCCGCACTTCGCCCAGGCTGGTGGCAAGAGCGTCGACGGCCTCAGCGCCGCCGTCGACAAGGTGCTGGAGCTGGCAAACTTATAATTTCTGCTAAAACAAATCCGTCACTTCTGTCATCCCATCTGCTACAGTATTAATTATTTATGTACTGTACGTCAGATGGTGATAGAAGTGACGGATTGTCTTGCTCAGTAGCTCTTTTGGCTATTCGTTATTTCCTGACTTCGGCGGTTTTAACATTTTGTGAGACACTCATCTTCCAAAGCCTCGATAAACTAAGAGTTTTGGATTTTGAGGGAGGTGATTGGGGTGACGCAGAAAGTATCCATACCATTTCCGTGAGTGGCCCACTCAGCTCCGTGAGTGGCCTTCTCAATTCCGTGAGTGGCCTTCTCAGCTCC
>CAMJWJ010000190.1 GCA_946409435.1 uncultured Prevotella sp.
ACTACCTCATCGGCCTCGACCGTGCCGTGCCGCGCATGCGACAGGCCGACCACTGTATAGGCTGTGGACAGTGCGAGCCGCACTGTCCACAGAGCATCCGCATTCCGCGGGAGTTACAACGTATCAGTCGGTTCGTCGAGAACCTCAAGCAGAACAAGGGACTTGAGGGTGAGGGCTGAAACACCGCTCACCTCTCAACACTCATCTCTTTCACCTGAAGCAAGCTCGCTTGCTTCAGGTGAATCATTTACTGGTTAGGCCCCATGGGGAACGACGGGAACTCTGGGGCCGGCTCGCGGCCTATCTTCAGCAGCAGGCGCATCAGTGCACGGCGGCGCTGTGCCCACGTGGGATAGTCGTCGGCGCGTAGCACACGCGGCTTGAAGTCGGGCATCGGCATGCCGCCACCCTGACTCATGAAGTCCAGCGTGCTGGTGGTAATGACGCAAGGACGCGTCTTGCCGTCGTGCATCAGCTGGTCGGCAATGGCGTCGGCACCACCCAGCTTGAACCAGCTCTCCATGGTGTCGTTCTGGCCGGGCACCAGCTGGATGAACACCGGCATGGTAGGCTGGGCAGGCATCGGCGACATGTACCATGCCTCCTGGCGCTCCACGTCGTAGCTTGTACGTCCGTGCTTGATGTCACCCTGTTTGGCAAAGCTGAACGGGGCCAGCGGACTGTCGCAGATGCTGTAGCGGAAGCCATTGTCGGGCGACAGCAGCATGTTGTTCGGGTCGGCCACCCGCGTACCGTCGACGATGAAGCAGTACTTGAAGGTCTCAAGGGCGTAGTCGTTCATCGTCACGCTCCACACACCGTCGCCGTCCTTCACCATAGGCAGCACGTCAGGCAGAATCTCACACTCCAGCTCTACCTTCTGGGCGTCAGGAGCCTTCATGCGGAAGGTCACTTGCTCCTCGCCATACTCGGGCGAGATGATCGGCTTGGGGAACATCCGTGCCATGACGCCTGGCGTGAACTGCGGCTCCTGACCAGTGGCGGCAGGGGCTGGCTGCCCTTCCTTCATGGCAGCCTCGGAGGCCTTCTTGTTGAAAAGCAGCGGCAGCGTCTTCCACAGGAAGTACTTGGCGTTCATCCATGTGTGGCCGAACTTGCCGGTAGTCAGCTCCTTCACGCTGCGGATGCCCTTTTGGTCGAGGAATGCCATGTAGTCGCGGGCGTTGCCGTAGAGGAAGTCGTCGGTGCCCACGCCCAGCCAGAACAGGTGTATCTTCTTGTTCGTCTCGGCAGCCTGGTCGTACACGTTGGGAATGTCCGTCGACGTAAACGAACTATAGGAGCAGAGGTACGAGAACTTGTCGAGATGCGACAGCCCGTTGAACAGCGCCTGGTTGCCGCCACGTGAGAAACCGCCGATGGCACGGTGGTCACGGTTGTTGATGGTGCGGTAGTTCTGCTCGATGTACGGCATGAGGTCGTTGATAAGGTCACGGCTGAACACGTCGTCGCCAAACTTCAGCTGGGTGACCGGCACAGGGTTGTTAGGGTCGACGGGTTTCAGCTTGGCAGGGTTGCCGTAGGGCAGCACGACAATCATGTCCTTCGCCTGCCTGTCGGCCAGCAGGTTGTCCAGGATGTAGTTGATGCGCCCTACCTTGTAGTACACCTCCTCCGTGTCCGTCGTACCGCTGATGAGGTAGAACACGGGGTACTTCTTCTGGAAGTCCGTCATGTAGGCGGGGGGCAGGTAGACAATAGCCTGGTTGGTGGCACCCAGACTCTTCGAGTAGTAGTGGATGTACTCCAAGCGTCCGTGCGGCACGGGGCGGATGTCGTGGGGCAGCGATCCGTCGCCGGGAATCTCAAGCAGACTGTTCTTGAAACCCTCGTTAGGGAAGTACTGCGGGTTCTCAGGGTCAGCCACGCTGATGCCGTCGACCACAAAACAGTAGGGGTACATGTCAGGGGCTGCAGGACCGAGGGTGACAGTCCACAGCCCCGTGGCGGCATCGCGCGTCATGGGCTGCCGGCCGGCAAACTGCACGTCTACCAGCACCTGCTTGGCCTGATCGTTCTTGTAGTTAAACGTCACCGTTCCGTCCTGGTGACAGACAATGGACTTGGGGCTTTGCTGCGCCCAACCGCAGCATGCCAGCCATACGGCAATAGCCGTCATGAACATTCTTGTTTTCATCATATCCGATTTAAAGATTAAAGACTCTGCAAAGGTACGAATAAGCGAGCGCAAAACAAAAGAATTTGTTCTTTTTTTTGTATATATTTGTTATTATTGGTGTTCGATAAAAAAATAAACTGAGCCGACAGAAAAGGGGACAAACCTTTCGGCAAGTCCCCAAAGATTTGTAATTTTGCGTTTGCTACAACCAAAAATTCCAAATCTATGGGCAAAGGTACAAATTTCTCCGGACAGCCGGTACTAAGTCAACTAATAAAATTGATGGACAGGCAAAAAATTAACACTTTAGCGTCAAAATCGGGTGCAAACTACTACACGAAGCATCTCGATGGGTACTCACACCTGGTTGTGATGCTCTATGCCGTGCTTAGCAATCTGCGCTCCCTGCGTGAGACCTGTCTTGGTTTTGCAGCCAATGCTACC